>JAYUSF010000192.1:0-16022 GCA_043755815.1 Verrucomicrobiota bacterium | reverse complement strand
CTGCCGCGAGTGTCAGACCCGAATCTGCACGGCAGGAATCAAGCGTTTTCCGTGGAAATCGTCGCTTTTCTGCATCAAGGAGTTTTCAGACAGGCTCTCAGGGCGCTGCCGGACCGCTTGCGCCACGCGGTCAGTTCGGTCCGCGTAGCGATCCACGGGGACAACAAATTCCACCGGGCTGCCCGCCCGTCGTGCTCCTTCTTGGGCGGCAACGGTCCGTCGGCGAGTCGCTGCCATACCAACTCCGGGTGAAATTCCCGCACCCGCGTTTGCAGGGCCGGGGTCATGGCGCGATCCACCTCGCGCAACTTTGGCACCAGCCCGAACGATTGTTGGGTCGCCCCATTCCCTGCGAACAGTTCACAGTGTCGGGCGCTGAATTCCGCATGGCTCTTTGCATCCAGGAGGCTGCGTGGCGGAGTGTGGAAGATGCTGGCTCCTTGTTTGCCAAGTTGCTCCTTGGCCCGCTTGTCGCATTCGCGCTGTTGTCCGTCTGCCGGGAACCCGATGGGGATGTCCACCATGACCACAGCGCAGCCCGCAGTAACCGTCAGCACGGCGGCAAAGTCGCGGCAAACGGCGAGGTGAGGCGGCGTGGGCGACGGCCATCGCTCCGCCAGCGCCACTACCCAGCCCGCCCGGCAACCATCCGCGCTCGCGATCATGCGGCGAACATCCGTTCCTTGGCGTCGAGCAACACCGCCGACGGTTTGCCCAGTGTCCGCAGGGCGGCCAGGCCACCTTCCCGGCGCACTTCGGGCAGTTCCCACAACTCGCGGCTTTCCAGTCCGTCGGTGCCGGCGCGGGCGAACTGTTGGGCCACGGCACGGAGCGTGCCGGCGGCGGGCGGCGGCAGGCTGCGCAGCCAGGCGGCGTGCTTGTAGTTGAAGGCGTCGGCCCGCTCGACCCGTGTGCGCGGAGCCAGCCCGTAGCCGACCTCCGCCAACACGTCGAACAGGTCGTAGGCCAGCATGTCATCCAACGTCTGGAGCACGATGGCGGAGCGGCCCGCTTCGGGCAGCGCGGCAATCAGGTCGCGCCGTTCCGCCGGTTGCACCCAGCGCTGCCGAAACACGTCGAGCGACGGGGCGGCCCGGACCAGCTTCGCGGCCATGCGTTCGCGGTATTCCTCCACCGTCACGGGCATCGCCCGCCCATCCACCTGCGTCAGGATGAAACGCCCCGCCGGCCTCACCTCCACCTCGATGCCCTCGACCTGCACCACGGGGTCCGGCGGAGGCGGCGGGCTGTCCGGTCCGTCGCTGTCGCGCGGCTTGACCTTGGTGATGAACGCCTCGCCGAAGAGCCGGGTGGCGTCGGTGTAGTCATACACACGGAACATCAGCTTGTCGGTGGCGGGGTCCAGCCGGGTTCCACGCCCGACCATCTGGTAGAACGTGATCGGCGAACGGACGTATTTGAAGAAGACGATGTTGCGGACGCACGGCACGTCCACGCCGTATTCCAGCAGGTTCACCGTGGTCGCGATGAAGTGCGATTTCTGCGAGCCGGCCAGGTCGGGCAGCATTTCCGCGCCGCCGGAACTGCCGGTGCATTTGAAGGCGTAGTGGTCGAGCCGGGGCCGGCCGTTGGCCGCACACCATTTCGCGTAAAGGTTGTTCATCGCCGTCGCCACGGCGTCGGCGTGGCGGTCGCGGGCGCAGAACAGAATCGTCTTCTGCTCCGGCCCGCCGGTCGCGAGCAGGTGGTTGAAGAAGTCCTGCGTCATGGTCGCGACGCGTTCGGGGAGCGTGATGCGCTCCTCGATGTCGGGTGCGCCGTAGGTATCCCGCATGGAGTCGGCTGACACGGGCGCGCCGGTGTCGGCGTGGGTCAGAGTCTTGGTGGCGAGTTCGGCCTTGGTGATCGGCGTATCGCGTTCGTTGACGGCCTTGTTGTCGTGGAACAGGTCAAAACGGAAGATTTCGCACGCGGCGAGGTAGCCGTCTTCGATGCCCTGCCCAATGCCGTATTCGTAAACGGGTTCGCCGAAATACTTGAGGTTGTCGGCGAGCAACCGGGCGTCGCCTTCCTCCGATTCGCCCGGATTGCCGAAACCGGGCTTGGTATTGCGGCCGGTCAGCTCTTGCAGCCGCCGGGGCGTGGCCGTCAGGCCAATGTGGGCGGCCTTCGGATTGCGCTTCAGCACCTCAAACCACTTGGTCCACGCGGAGCGGTGGCATTCATCAATGATGATGTGGGAGAAGTAGTTCTCCGGGTAGAACTCGGCGAGGAGGTTCGCCCCGTCCGCGCCGTCCTGGTCGAGCGTCTGGTAGGTCGCGACATGGATGCGGGCGTTGCGGGCGTGGTTCTTGCCGTCCTTGTCCCGATAGACTTCGGCGGCATCGGAGCCGAACACATTCATCAGCGCCCCGAGTCCCTGCCCGCGAAGCGCGTCGCGGTCACAGACGAACAGCGCGCTTTTAAGCTGGCCCGCGTCCGCCAGCCGGCGGAGCAGATGCACGGCGATGAACGTCTTGCCGGAACCCGTGGCGAGCGAGAGCAGGGCGCGCTTGTCGGCTGCCTCCAGTTCGCAGCGGGCGAGTTTTTCGAGCACGGCCCGCAGCGCGGCGTCCTGATAGTAGCGCCGGGAAGTTTCGCCGCCTTGGTAAGGCGTCAGCAACGGCTTGGCGACCGAGTCGGTCAGCTTGAAACCGCGGCCGGCTTCGTAGCGGGCGCGCAGTTCGTCGGTCGTGGGAAACTCCGACAGCGGCCGGGGCGCAGTGGTGAGGCCGGTGTAGCTGTCGAACTCGACGAACAGATGCCCGTTGCTGGCGAAGGCAAAGGCGACGTTCAGCCGCTTGCAGGCGTCGAGATAGCCCTTGGCCTGCTGCAAACCGTGGGCGGGCGGGTGGTTCTCCGCTTTGGCTTCCAGCAGGGCGACGGCGAGCGGTTGGGTGAAGCCCTCGACCTTGAGGCGCAGGGTGTAGTCCATCCGCCCCTTGCGCTTATCCCCCGGCTTGCCGTTCACGATGACCACCGTGCCGGCGGTCACCTCGCGCTTGAGATGATCCTCCGTCCAACCCCGTTCGCGGATCTTGGGGTCGATCAGCTTGGCGCGAGTATCGGCTTCGCCCAGGGACATGTGGCCACCTTCGCGGACGGATGGGGTCAAGGTAAAGCGCAACGCGCGGGGGGATTGCTCCCACCAGCCGCGCCCGCAACATGAAGGTCCACCACCGACCCCACGGCAAACACGCCCGGCGGGCTCACCCGGTCGGTGTAGTCCCAGCAGCGCACCGGCACCTTGGCGATCTGCATCCCGTTCGCGTCCGCCTCGACCGTGAAGTTCGTTCGCCGCGCATCCAGCTTCAGCAGGTCCAGCAAGTCGGCCAGCAGCATCCGACACCCGCCATCGCGCAACACCAGCGCCTCCTCCCCGGCCACCGTGCTGTTGACCTTCAGAAAAACCCGCGTGGCACACGCCCAGAGGAACACCTTGCCCCCGCGTAGCCGGCCCCCGGTGGAACACAGCCGCGCGCCATCTGCCAACGCCAGCAAGCGGGTGCGCTCAATCGTGAAGTGCATGGAGCAACCGCACCGCAAGCCCGGTGCGGAGTCAACCCGGGCGCGGCCCGCGGCCTGAACCCCGTCGGTTCTACCCTGCGCCAGAAGGTGCATGACGCGGCTTCCCCGCGTGCAACACCCGGAGGATGAAGCCCCGTCCGTTCTCAAACGGTTCCACCTTGGCGGTCACTTCCAAAACCGGATAACGCACCGTGGCCAGGCCGTGACTGCGATAGGTGGCCGCGAACAGTTCGCTTTCCACCATGCCTGCATACCCCAAAGGCAGCGGAAGTCCGGCCTGTCGTCAATCCAAGGGCCGCCGCATTCGGCCCCCTCTGTTCAAAAAATTTCCCACCCCGAATCCATCCGTTCACCCAGGCCCATCCCGCGCAGGCACTCCCCCCCCGGGGGGGCGCGCCTTACTTTCGCCCAACTGCTCCGATCACGCCCGCAACTCGCCCCGGTTTAGTTACGGTTCGTTACGTCGCAACCGGTGTTCATCTGCGTGAACATGCCCAAACCCGCTGAACCCCCTCACCCCGGCAAAAGCGTGTTTCATACCGTATTCACGCGGGTTAAATCGTTATCGTAACACGTTGGGCTGCAAATACTTCTTGGATTCGAGTCCCTCCACCGGCACCAATTCTCCCCGTCCTGACGGCTTCCGCCCTCTCGCGGAGTTCTCACTGAAGCTTTTGCAACGGCCCCGACTCCGTGGTGCGTGACCGACGTGGCCACCAACACCCGGCCAGGAGCAGGCAAAGGACAAATCCGAACCACCGGGCGAGACCGTGGGCAAACACCACGGCTCCGTTGAAGATCATGAAAAACAGGAAGGCGCGCACGCCTGCGGTGATCCAGCATGCCCGGCCGACATAGCCCCTTGTCGAAACGGCGTTCCAGACGATCTCCCCCAGCCAAACGAGCGCGAAGGCGTAGTTGAAATACAATCCCATTCCCGAGTTCCAGCCGACCGAGGCGGCGGTCTTCTCCGCCGTGTCGGCGTAGGCGGCCGCCTGACTCCAACCATGGTAAAACGAAAATGCAGCCACCATGTGCGCCAGGAACGCCGCGAATCCGAGCCGGTTTAACCAGCGCCCTTGGCGCGGCATTTCGGCGCCCAGCGGCCGCTTCGCGCCGACAAACTCTCCCGCGACCAGCAGCGACAGCGCCAGCCAGACCGTGCCGCGGGTCAGCCATTCCTCCGTTTCCATGCCGACGAGTGCTTACCGGGCGCGACTTCAAGAGTCCCGGTTTTTCGTCAAGCTACCCGCCGAACCGCCGTAAACTGGCCCCTGCGTCACCGACGCGGTAACCTTGCGTGAATGTCACGTCATTCAAGGAACGACCGGGCCGGCATCGAGTTGCCCAAAGCGAAGCTGGATCGGGAGTCCCTCGGCGAGGCGCTTCAGTTGTTCCGTTACCTCCGGCCGTATCGCGCCCGGTTCGTGGCGGCATTGGTGTCCCTGTTCACCGCGAGCCTGCTGAGCCTTGCGTTTCCTTACCTGGCTGGCCACATCGTGGATGCCGCGGTCACCCCCAAGGCCGACGGCCTGCTGGCAAACGTCAACCGCGTCACCTTGCTGCTGCTCGGGGTGTTGGCGCTTCAGGCCGGCTGCCAGTTCTTCCACTCGCTATCGTTCGCCACCGTCGGCCAGCGCGCTTTGGTGGATCTACGCCGGGAGACCTATGCCCGGCTGATTTCTTTGCCGATGGCCTTCTTCGCCAAACGCCGGGTGGGCGAACTCGCGAGCCGGCTGTCGGCGGACCTCGTCCAGATCGAGGACACGCTTATCGGCATCCTGCCGCAGTTCCTCCGGCAATCGACCCTGCTGGTCGGCGGCATCGCGCTGATCGCGACCACGTCGCTCAAGCTCACCGGCCTCATGCTGGCCAGCCTGCCCGTGCTCACCGTCGTCGCCGTCGTCTTCGGGCGCCGCACCCGCAAGCTGGCGCGCGAAGCCCAGGACCGCCTCGCCGACACCGCGACCGTCGTCGAGGAAACCATGCAGGGCATCATGAACGTGAAAGCGTTCACCAACGAACGCTACGAACTCGGCCGCTATCAGGACGGCCTGAACCTGTTCCTTGCCACCACGCTGCGCAGCGCCCGGCTAAGGGCGGCGTTCATCGCGTTCATCGTCTTCTCCCTGTTCGGCTCCATCGTGCTGGTGCTCTGGTCGGGCGCCCGCCTCCTGCAGGCCGGCGAGATCACCTTCGGCGAACTCACCCGGTTCATCCTGTGCAACACCTTTGTCGCCGGCGCGATGGGCCAGTTTGCGGAACTCTACAGCCAGATCCAGAAGACCGTCGGCGCGACCCAGCGGGTGCGCGAGCTCCTGCGCGAAACCGGCGAGGTGAACGTCAGCCTGGCCCCGGTCGTCCCGGCTCCGCTGGCCCGGCTGCACGGCGATGTTCGGCTCGAACAGGTCCGCTTCAACTACCCGGGCCGTGAGGAGGTGGAGGTGCTCCACGGAATTGATCTGCACGCGGAGCCCGGACAGAAGATCGCCTTGGTGGGTCCCAGCGGTGCCGGCAAGTCCACCCTCATTTCCCTGCTGCTCCGCCTCTACGATCCCACGGCCGGCTGCGTAAGAATTGATGGCCGCGACGCGCGCGACTACCCGCTCACGGCGCTGCGCGAACAGATGGCGCTGGTCCCTCAGGAGGTGCTGCTTTTCGGCGGCAGCATCGCGGACAACATCGCCTACGGTCGCCCCGGCGCCTCCCGCGCCGACATCGAATCGGCCGCGCGGCAGGCCAACGCCCATGATTTCATCCGGGCGTTTCCCGAAGGCTACGAAACGCTCGTCGGCGACCGCGGCATCAAGCTGTCCGGCGGCCAGCGCCAGCGCGTCGCCATCGCCCGTGCCCTGCTCCGCAATCCGGCGATCCTGATCCTCGACGAGGCGACCAGTTCGCTCGATTCAGAAAGCGAGCGGCTCATTCAGGAAGCGTTGGAAACGCTGATGGAAGGCCGCACGACCTTCATCATCGCCCATCGGCTGGCCACGGTGCGGCACGCCGACCGGATCCTCGTCATCGCCGCCGGCCGCGTCGCCGAAGCGGGCACGCACGACGAGCTGTCCGCCATCGCAGGTGGCATCTACCGCCGGCTGGCGAAGCTGCAATTCCGCGAAACGGCTTGGACGACCGACGAGGCCGCAGTTTGACCGACGGATCGGGGAATTGCGCTCAGCTCCGAAGTCAGCGCCGGACCGGGCGAAACCGGCGGTTCGGTTTGCTGGCACTCCGCCGTTGACCCGGCCCCGGCTGAAACCCAACTTCCCGCCCTGCTTCGTCGCGATGAAGACGCTTCTGTTTGTTTGCACCGGTAACACCTGCCGCAGCCCCATGGCTGAGGCATTGGCGCGCCGGGCACTCGCGGAAAGGGAAGGCTGGCGGGTGGTTTCGGCCGGCATCGGGGCCGTAAACGGCCAGCCGCCCAGCTACAACGCGGTCCTCGCCATGCGGGAACTGGGCGTCGAAATCGCCGCCCACCGCTCGCAGATGCTGGACCAGCGCCTGGTGCGGGAGGCGGATTACATTTTCGGCCTGACCCACGGCCACGTCGAGGCCATCACCTACCTCTATCCCGAAGCCGGCGAAAAGACCTTCGTCCTGCGCGAGTTCAACCCGGAGCTCGCGGGTTACGAACAGGACATTTCCGACCCCATCGGCGGCCCCCTCGAAGGCTACCTCGCCTGCCGGCGGGAGATCGAACAGGGGGTCGGACTCGCCCTCGCCGTCCTCCAGGAACACGCGCTTGTGACTGCCCGCACCACCTTGGCCGTCGGCTCCGACCATGCCGGCTTCGCCCTGAAACAGGCCCTGGTCCCAGCCCTCCGGCAACGGGGCCTGACCATCCACGACGTCGGCACCCATTCAACGGACTCCACGGACTATCCCGACTACGCCCACGCCGTCGCCCACATGGTCGCGAACGGTGAGGTGGACTTCGGCATCCTGTGCTGCTCGACCGGCATCGGCATGAGCATGGCCGCCAACAAGGTTCCCGGCGTGCGCGCCGCCCTGGTGGTCAACCCCGAGGTCGCAGCCCTCACGCGCCAGCACAACGACGCCAACGTCGTCTGCCTCGGCGCCAAGACCAGCACGCCCGAACAGGCGGTGAAGATTCTCGAAGCGTTCCTCCAGGCCGACTTTGAAGGCGGCCGTCACGAGCGACGCGTCAACAAGATCGAAGACGACATGCACCCAGAACTAGCCCTCGAACAGATCGACCCCGAAATTGCGTCCGTCATTGAGCACGAACGCCGGCGCCAGCAGGAAAACATCGAGCTCATCGCCTCGGAAAACTTCACCAGCCCGGCCGTCATGGCGGTCCAAGGCAGCGTGCTCACCAACAAATACGCCGAGGGTTACCCCAAGAAGCGCTGGTATGGCGGCTGCGAAAACGTGGACGTCGCCGAGCAGCTCGCGATTGACCGCGCCAAGCAGCTCTTCGGCGCCGAACACGCCAACGTGCAACCGCACTCGGGTTCCGGCGCCAACATGGCGGTGTATTTCGCCATGCTGAAGCCCGGCGACAAGCTCCTGACCATGGACCTGTCGCACGGCGGCCACCTCACGCACGGCAACAAGGCCAACTTCTCCGGCAAGTTCTTCGAGATCGTCCACTACGGCGTCCGCAAGGCGGACGAACTGATCGACTACGACCAGCTCGCCGCCATGGCCCGCGAACACAAGCCCAACATGATCACGGTCGGCGCCTCCGCCTACCCACGGGTCATCGACTTCGCCCGCATGGGTGAAATTGCCCGCGAAGTGGGCGCCCTGCTCCTGGCCGACATCGCGCACATTGCCGGTCTGGTCGCCGCCGGCGTCCACCCGAGCCCCTTCCCGCACGCCGACTTCGTCACCACCACCACGCACAAGACGCTCCGCGGGCCGCGCGGCGGCCTGACGATGTGCCGGACGCAGTTCGCCAAGGCGATTGATTCCCAAGTCTTCCCCGGCATCCAAGGCGGCCCGCTCATGCACGTCATCGCGGCCAAGGCAGTGTGCTTCCACGAGGCCTTGCAGCCCGGTTTCAAGGAATACCAGGCGCAGATCGTGCAGAACGCCCGGGCGCTCGCCGCCGGAATGCTCCGCAACGGCTTCCGCCTCGTCTCCGGTGGCACCGACAACCACCTGATGCTCGTCGATGTCGGCGCCCGCGGGCTCGGGGGCAAACAATGCCAGCTCGCGCTCGACGAAGCCGGCATCACCACGAACAAGAACACCATCCCGTTCGAGACGCGTTCCGTGTTCGAGGGCAGCGGCGTCCGCCTCGGCACCCCCGCGGTGACGACGCGCGGCATGAAGGAGCCCGAGATGGCCGCCATCGCCGACATGATCAGCGAGGTGCTGCTCGACATCGCCAACCCGGCCACGGCCCACAAGGTCCGTGACCGCGTCCACGCTTTGACGGCGAAGTTCCCGCTGCCGTATTGAGCGGAGGTCGGGCCAGGCCGACAAACAGGGCTTCGCGATGACGCCTACTGAAAATCCGGAGCGCTCGGCCAGCACGCCGCGGACCGCGCGCCCGGGCCGCAGGCTGGGCCTTTTCCTGATTGGACTGGCGCTCCTGCTCGGGGCGCTCGAATTGCTGGTGCAAAGGAACATTCCCCTGTTCGAGGGGGCTTCCCACCGCATGCTCGCCAAAGTGGCGATGTTCGGGGAGCAGCGGCGCGTGGACTTCCTGTTCTTCGGCACTTCCCGGACGCAGGACGGCATTTCACCGCGCTTGGTCTGCCGGCATCTGGCGGAACTTTTGCCGGAAACCAAGGGGAGGGCCGGTTTCAACGCCGCCTCCACCGGCTCCAATTACGAAGACCTGCTGACGGTCGCACCACGCTATTTCCGGCGACCCGGATTGCGGACGGTGGTCATCGAGCTGTCGAAACCCCACCTGTCCAACCAGCCGTCCCTGTCGCCAAAGGTGGCCGAACTGGGGCAGGCCAACGAGGAACGGCTCGCCTCGGTGATGCGGCACGTCGGGTTCATCCGCTACCGAACCGCCTTCCTGACGGACAATCTCGGCCGGCTGCCGGCGCTCCTGTTTTTTTCCTCACGCCTGAGCGGCTGTGAAACGCGAGGCTCCGAACAGATTGCCGCGTTTCTGGGCCGCGAGGAGCCGGCCCCAGCCGGCTTCGACGCAACGCTCTGGGTGCCCGACCGGATCGCTCCTCCGGCCAGCCCGATTCCGCTGGAAGCGGAGCTTGAATCTGCCGCGGTTCAGATCACCGCGCTGGCACGGGCCTACACGGAGCACGGAATCCGCGTGGTCTTCTCGATTCCCCCGCTGACCGCCCGCCACCAACCGGCGCCCGAACGCGACCGGCTGGAACCGCTGTTTGCCGAGGTCGCCCGACGAACCGGGTGCGAAGTCTGGGATTTCGCCGCCCAGCCCAGACCCGACGAGTTCTTCAAGGATTCATCGCATCTGAGCCGGAAGCTCGGCCGGGCCCACTGGTCCTATGCCTTGGCGGAACAGCTCGCCAGGCAACCGGGGAAACGTTGAATGCTGTTCAACTCGCTCACGTTCTTCGCCCTGTTTCTGTCCACGCTCGCTGCGTATTGGGCGCTGCCCTCGCAGCGAGCCCGGCTGGTCCTGCTGCTGGCCGTGTCGCTGGTGTTTTACGGCTATCACCATTGGCCCAGCGTCTTCCTGCTGCTGTTCACCATCGGCTTCAACTACGCCGCGGGCCGGCGGCAGCAGGCACAGCGATGTCGCACCACCCTTTGGGTCGCGGTGGGCGCCAACCTCTCGCTGCTGCTGTGGTTCAAATACGCCGCCTTCATCGCGAACACGGTCAATTCCCTGCTTGGGGTCGTCGGCCTGAACCTGGCGGTGCCCGTGCCGCCTGTGTTTCTGCCGCTTGGCATCTCGTTCTTCACCTTCCAGGTCGTCGCCTATCAGATCGACGTTTACCGCCGGGAAATTGACGCGGAGCCCTCGTTGCTGCGTTTCGCCGTCTTCAAGTGCTTCTTCCCCCAGCTCATCGCCGGACCGATTGTCCGGGCGAAGGATTTTCTCCCGCAACTCGTCACCGCGGTGCGGTTTGATGCCGCCGCGTTTCACCGGGGACTCTGGCTCGTGCTGGCCGGCCTCGCGCTGAAGATCGGGGTCGCCGACGTGCTGGCGCAATTCGCCGACGATGCCTTCCGCGCGCCCGCAACGCTGACGACGGTCGGCGCGTGGACCGGGCTCTACGCCTATGCTTTCCAGCTTTACGCGGACTTCTGGGGCTACTCGACGATGGCGGTCGGCTTCGCCGCAATGTTGGGACTGAAGCTGCCGCTCAACTTCGACACGCCCTACGCGGCCAACAGCCTCCAGGATTTCTGGCGCCGGTGGCACATCACCCTGTCGGTCTGGTTCCGCGACTACGTTTACATCCCGCTGGGCGGTAACCGCCACCGGCAGGCCACCAACCTCCTGCTCACGATGGGGCTGGCCGGTCTGTGGCATGGCGCCGGTTGGACCTTCATCCTCTGGGGTCTGGGCCATGGACTTTGGCTCGCCCTCGAACGCCACCTTCCCGCCGGCGGGTTCTTCGCGGAAAGCCGCTGGGGACGTGCCCTCAGGACTCTGGCGGTCTTCCACGGGGTCTGCCTGCTGTGGGTCCTTTTCCGCGCCCCCACGCTGTCACTGGCGGCAGATTACTACGCGCGGCTCGCCCTGCCGCCATTCACCTTTTCGACGGTCCCGTCGGTGCTGACCGGCTGGCTGCTCGTGTTCGCATTGGTCCAGTGGCCGGTCGCCCAGACGCTGAAGGAAAACGCCTTTGCCCGGCTCCCCCTGAAGGCGCAATGGGCGCTCGCAGTTGCCGCGGTCTACTTCATTCTGGCCTATGCCGGCGCGAAGGTGGACTTCATTTACTTCACGTTCTAGGCGGCGCTGGCCGGGTAAGCCGTGAAGCCCGCATCACCCCAGCACACCGGGAATGATTTTCGCGCCGCCGGCGATGCCCGTCAGCCGTTCGAGGCGGGCGTTGACCTGGAAATGAAGATCTTCGTGGGCGAGTCCAAGCGCGGTGAGGATGGTCGCATGGAGGTCCTTCATCTGGATTGGGTTGTCCGTGGCGAGCAGCCCAAGTTCGTCGGTCGATCCGATGCGCTGCCCCGCTTTCACGCCGCCGCCGGCCATCCAGATCGTGAAGCCGGCCGCGTTGTGCTGACGGCCGTTGTCGCCCTGCATCATCGGTGTGCGCCCGAACTCACTGGCCCAGATCACCAACGTCTCGTCGAGCAGTCCGCGTTGCTTGAGGTCGGCGAGCAGCGCGGCGACGGGCTGATCGGTCCAGCGGGCGCGCGGAACGTGA
Source organism: Verrucomicrobiota bacterium (assembly GCA_043755815.1). Classification (GTDB taxonomy): domain Bacteria; phylum Verrucomicrobiota; class Verrucomicrobiia; order Limisphaerales; family UBA9464; genus CAIWAH01. Next base: position 4,188 of record JAYUSF010000192.1, on the reverse strand, counting down.
TTGTCGGTCAGCTTCGCGTGGGCGTCCCAGCCGTCCTTGTCCGGCATGTCATAGACCTGCACGAAACGGACACCCCGTTCCACGAGCCGGCGAGCGAGCAGGCACTTGCGCCCAAAGCCCTGCGTGCGCTTGTCGGCGTGCTCAAGTCCGTAGCTGCGGCGCAGTGTGGCCGATTCCTTTTCCACGTCGCCGACCTCCAGCGCGGCGGACTGCATCCGGTAGGCGAGTTCGTAGCTGGCGATGCGCGCGTCGAGTTCCGTGAGGCCCGGCCGCGCGTCCCGGTGGCGGAGGTTGAGTTCACGGATCAGATCGAGTGAATCGCGCTGGCCGGCGGCAAACTGGTCCGGCGGCAGCAAGTCGAGCACGGGTGTGCCGGTGTCGCGCAGGCGCGTCGGCTGGAAGGCGGCGGGCAGAAAGCCATTCGAGTAGTTCGCCGCACCGCCGAGCGGACCGGCCTCGAACAGCATCACGTAGCCCGGCAGGTCGCGGTTCACCGAGCCGAGCCCGTAGGTGACCCACGAACCGAGGCTCGCCTTACCGGGCCGGATGTCGCCGGTGTGAAGCTGGTAACTCGCGGGCGCGTGGTTGTTCGAGTCGGCCTGGAGCGAATGGATGAAGCACAGGTCATCCACCTGCCGCGCGACGTGCGGCATGAGTTCGCTCACCCACATGCCCGATTGGCCGTGCTGACTGAACTGGAACGGGCTGGCCATCAGCTCGTCCTTGCAGCCGTGGAAGACGTTCGCGAAACGTGTCGCCTCGACGGCCTTGCGGATCGATTCAGGCACCGGCTTGCCGTTGAGCTGTTGGAGCAGCGGCTTGTAGTCGAACGTATCGACCGGCGACGGCCCACCGACCATGAAGAGGAAGATGACCGACTTCGCGCGCGGCCGGAAATCCGGCTGCCGCGGCACGAAGGGATTCAGCGGGTCCAGCGCGGGCGCCTTGCCCGCCGCCTTCGCGTCCAACTGTGCGAGCGCGCCAAGCGCCAGCGCCCCAAAGCCGGTCCCCATCCGGCCGAGGAAATGCCGGCGGGAGCAATTGCAGGGAACGGCGAACACGCCGCCAGTCTGCGCATGAGCGAGCGGCTTGCGAGAGGGAACTTTCCGCTCAGTTCAACGGCGCGAGACCGGACGCCTGGAGCTGCTTCCATAAGGCGTCAGTCCGCTTCGGGAAATACTCCTCCAACAAGCGCCGCACTTCGGGACGCCAATGTTCGTCGCGGGTGTAACGCTCGTAGGGGCCTTCCTTGTAGGGATGCACCTCGCGGCGGTAGTCACCCCAGCGGGCCGACTCGGCGAGGATTGCGGGGTCAAGTTGCTGCGAGAGCCGCCGGTAGCGTTCGCCGGCCGCGCTTGGGCTGAGCACTCCTTCACCGGTCAGGTGCAGTTTGGCTCGCTCAGCGAACTCCTTCCGGAAGGCGGCGTTCACCCGGAGCTTCTGGAACAGGCGCGTGGGCGAGAAGTCGTCGTCGTCGGTCAGTCGGTTGTCGGTCACATCCTCCAAGGTCCGTTCGCCGTCCCAGACGAAGAACACATATTTGCCGGCGGACGCGCGGCGGCGGGCCGCATACCAGTTCGAGGCGCGATCCCAATCGCCGTTTGCGCCGTAGAGGTTGAGCAGCATGTAGTCGCAGAACGCCGGGACATCGAGCCGTTCAGCGGCCGCGCCATACTTCGCCGGATCGGCCAAGCCACCGTTCGCGAGCGCGAAGAGCTGTTTCCAAACAACCTCATCACCGCTGAGCACCTTGTCCGAGTTGCGGGCGTCGTAGTCCTTCCCGTCACCGCCGAACCGTGCGGCGGCGAAATGTTCGTCGGGCCGTTCTGCGAGGTTGTAAACGCCCCAGTAGAGGCCGTTGAGGTAAAGGTGGACGAACCGTCCGCGGGCCGACGGCTGCCCCATCGCCGCGAACGATTCCCGCATCCACGGGTCGCGGGCGTAGTCGGCGGAACGACGCTCGGCCGCGCTCCAATGAAGCCACGAATGGTTGTTGCCGCCGCGCAGGATCAGGGTCTCGAACTCGGCCACACCGTCACCGAAGAGCGGATGTTTCAGCCGGCCGGCACCGTATTTTTTCCGGAACACCAGCCGCAGCGAGTGTTTGGGTGATTCCTCCGGACGCCGGTTCCAGCCGCCTTGGATGCGCACGCCGCAATCGACGTGGAACCCCTTCTCATTCTCCGGTGTCAGGAACTCTGCGGAGGCGGGACGTTCCCAATCGTCGCCGCTCTGCTGCGGATTGGCGTAGATACCGCGCTGCGGATCGAAGAGGTCGGCCGGGTCCAAAACCAGCGACAGGGTTGGCAGTGCCCGCAACGACGCTTCGAGCGCCGCGTGGTCGGCCTCCGTGATGGACGACTTCGGGTCCATCTCGTAGTCCGCCGGAACAGCCTTGCCTTCACGCACGCCCCAACTCGTCGAGAAGCCACGCCCGGTCTGGCGCACCACGTCGCGGGGAAACAGGAACGTGTGGGTATCCACGTCGGTCGGCGCCAACCCGTCCCGGAACGCCGCCGCGCGGACGACGGTGGTGCGGGTCAGCCGAACCGGACCGGCGTAGCGAACCCCGGTGTTGGGCGACGGAGCGACGCCGTTGGTGGTGAACCAGATCTCCGCGCCGTCGGTCTTGGTGCGCAGGGGCAGCTCGATGGGTTCCCGGTAAAGACCGCGGCCGACGGAAAACTTGGCGTCGGCCACCCGGTCGTTCTTGGCGGCAAATCCGCCCATTGCCGTTACGAGCCACCACCCGAAGAGAACGGAGCGCTTCATGGGAAATCCGACGCGGACGTTGGTCGGAACGCCCAGCGGAGTCCACCGGGCAGTTCGGCGGCGGCAAATTCCAGGTGGAGAACCCGGCGATGATCCGGCCGCAGCGCGACGGATGAGGCATGCAGCTGCAGTGGGCGCAGGAGCAACGCACCGCCGCGGGGCAGGACACACTCCACGGCGGCGGTCTGTTCGCGCCAGCGCGCGATGCCCGCAGCGTCCAACCGCCCGCTCCGATGGGAACCCGGCAGCACGCGCAGCGGGCCATTGTCCGGGCCGCAGGCATCAAGATGCAGCCGGACGGTGACCATCCGCTCCAGAATCTCCGCCGGCGGATTCACATGGGGCACGCCGTCCTTCAACGACCAACCGGTGAAGCCGGACGCTTCCCGGCGCTCCGCCACCGCGATGGCGAGATCCTGATGCCAGGGCACCTTCCAGTTGGCCTCGGCCGTCTTGTCGAACCAAAGCGCCCGAACCGGAAACGCGGCCGGTCCCAACACCGTTTCAACCAGGTGGCGCACCGGTTCGCTGGCCGCCACCTCGGCCGCGGCGGGAAGCTCCCGCAGCAAGTTGCGCACGCCAGCACCCGTCGGATACCGGTGGGCTTGCGCCCAGTCCGCGAACGCCGCCAGCAAACGGTCGCAAACGGCCTCGCTCAGCACGCTTTCCCGGAGGGCAAAGCCCACCGAATCCAGTTGGGCCGCCCAGCTCATTTCGTCCCGATCGCGACCAGCTTCTCCCGGGTGCGCAGGTAAAGCACCCCGTCGCTGAGCGCGGGCGTGGCCATGACGGATTCGCCCATGGGGTTCTGGGCGGCGAGGCTGAAGCTGTCCGTTGCCGGCACCACGAAAACGTTGCCCGTCTCCGCGGGAATGAACAGGTGGCGACCGTCGGAAACCGGTGACGCGGTGTAACCCTGACCATCCTTGCTGAGCCGCTCGCTGAACCGGATGGCGCCCGTCTTCGCGTCGAAGCAGGCCAGCACGCCCGTATCCATGCAGCCGAACACAAAATCGCCGACCACGATGGGCGTCTGCATGTAATTGCCCTGCCGCGCGTGCGCCCACGCGATGTTCGCGTTGGTGACGCCGGGGTCGGACGGCGTGATGTCGCCTTTCGCCTCCAGCCGCACGGCGCGCATCGGGCGGAACTTTCCGTGCGCGCTGGTGAAGTAGGCGAAGCCGTGCGCGACCACGGGCGCGGGCACAGGAATGTCCCCGCCGCCGTCGAGCTTCCAAATCTCTTTCCCGCTCGCGAAATCATACGCACCGGTGTGGTGCCAGCCATTGATGAGAATCTGCGTTTGCCCGCCGACCTTGGCAACGGTCGGCGTGCTCCACGTCGGCACGTCCCGGCGTGGCGTGCGCCAGAGTTCTTTGCCGTTGGCGAGAGCGAACGCGGCGAGGAAGGAGTTGG
>JAYUSF010000191.1:0-16022 GCA_043755815.1 Verrucomicrobiota bacterium | reverse complement strand
GAGGACGACGTGCTTGTATTCCGCCGCGTCCATGTTGTTGCGCAGCTTGTCGGCGGTGAGCCAGAGCTTGGCCTCGAAGCCGATGGTGGCGGTGGAGGTGTTCGGCGTCGTGGGCTTGGCGATTCGGGGCATGTGTCAGCGAGCCTAGGCGGCGACTTACACCCGGCAAGCCGGCAGATAAACCGTTGGCCAGGTTTGCTCCCGTCGAGCCCGCTGGAGGAGCTGGCGCAGGAGGACCGAGGAAGCTTTCCCGCGAAATCCGCTCTTCCCACAACTCTCTTCCCGCTCCGGCAGGATGAAAAAGCCACGGCACGAGCCGGCTCCTTGGGCGCCCTACCCCGCCCATGCGCGCTCCAACGGGGCGTGGGGCTGCGGCGACGGACCCATGGTTGAAGGCGGAAAGTCGCCACTGCCAAGGGCTAACCGCGCTGCCGGTCAGGCGCCCGGTTTGGCGCCGGCTTCGGGCTCACCATCGGCGACCATGCGGTCGAGATCGCGCATGATGGCGGCGTGGCAGTCGGGACAGAAGCCGTGGGTCAGGCGCACCTGGGTGTTGGCCTGGAGGTAGCTTTCGATGCGCTGCCAGTAGCCGTTGTCGTCCCGGACCTTCTTGCACTGGGCGCAAATCGGCAACAGGCCGCGCAGGGTTTTGACCTCGGCCAGGGCGACCTCGAGCTCCCTTTTGAGGCGGTCGCGTTCGAGTTCCATCTCGTGACGGTAAAGCGCCATCTGGATGGCGGCACCGAGCTCGCGGCCGTCGAAGGGCTTGAGCAGGTAACCGAAGGGTTCGGCCACCCGGGCCTTGAGAATGGTCGCCTCGTCGTCGTAGGCGGTGATGAAGATGACCGGCTTGTGGTAGAGCTCGCGGATCGTCGTGGCGGCGGCGATGCCGCTGATCGTGCCCCGGAGGTTGATGTCCATCAGCACGAGTTCCGGATCGTGCTCCTTGACGAAGGCGAGGGCCTCGTCGGCGGTGCTGGCGCTGCCCACAACGGTGTGGCCAAGGTCGTGGCAGCACTGCTCCAGATCCATGGCCACGATCTGCTCATCTTCGACGACCAAGACTCTCGCGGGGGTGCCCTTCATTTAGATTCCTTCCTCCCTATCGGCGCCGCGAAGGATACCTTGATCGTCGTTCCGTCCTGCGTGTCGACATCGATCGAACCGTGCAGCTGGCGGGCGAGCGCTTCAACCAGTTTTAACCCGAGCGAACCGCCCCGGCCCGGCTCCGGTTTGCCGGCCAGTCCGACCCCGTTATCGGCGACGGCCAGTTCCCATCGCCCGTCCCGCGCCAGCAGGCTGATGCGCAGCTCGCCCCGGTGCTGGCCCGGAAAAGCGTGCTTGAGGGCGTTCGTGACGAGTTCCGCGACGATCAGGCCACACGGCACCGCCAGCTCGATGTCGACGGGACCGACATCCACCGTGACGCCCTGGAGCATCTGCTGCGGCACCTTGCCGTGTGAGCGGATAATCTGTCCGGCCAAGGATTCCAGATACGTGCCGAGATCGATGAAGGAAAGGTCGCCGGTCCGGTAGAGCCGCTCATGAATGAGCGCCATGGCCTGGACCCGGTTGCGGCAATCTTCGAACCGCTCCCGCGCCAGCGGATCGGTGATGGACCGGGACTCCAGCTGGAGCAGGCTGGAGATGATCTGGAGGTTGTTCTTAACCCGGTGGTGAATTTCCTGGAGCAGGATGTCCTTTTCGTGCAGCGCCGACTCGGAGACCTGCTGGGCCCGGCGCTGTTCGGTGATGTCGGTCGCGATGCCGCCGGATGCGACATGCCGGCCTTCGCCGTCAAAGAGCGGAAACAGGGTCGCCAGGTAGGTATGTTCCCCGTCCGCCATTTGCCGGACATCCTCGACGTCAAAGCTGTGCTGCGTCTGCGCCAGCCGGTCAATCCGTTCCCGGAAGGTGGTCGCGGCCGCCGGGTCCAGAACCTCCTCCAACGTGCGCCCCACGATTTCAGGGGCCGGTTTTTGCAGAAGCAGTTCGACCGAGCGGCTCACCAACAGGTAACGCCCGTCGCGGTCCACCAAGATGACGAGCGCCGGGGAAAACTGGAGGATGCCGCGCAGTTGATCGTGGAGGCTCTTGACCCGGTTCTCGGTTTCCCGCCGCTGGGTGATGTCCTCGATCAGCGAGACGAAGTAGAGCGGGCGGTTCGCCGAATCGCGCACCAGGGCCACCGTCACGTGGGTCCAGATGGAGCGGCCCTCCCGGTTCAGGTAGCGCTTAGTCCGCTGGTAGGACTTCAGATCTCCGGCCAGCACGCTGCTCACCAGGGAATCCTCGCTCGTGAGATCATCCGGGTGGGTCAGTTTCTGCGAACGCAGGCCGGTGAGTTCCGATTCCTCATAGCCCAGCATGCTGCAAAGCGTCCGGTTGACCTTGATCCACTGCCCGTCGGGCGCCACGAGGGCCATGCCGACCCCCGCCGATTCAAAGCCGAGACGGAACCGTTCCTCGCTCTCGCGCAGGGCCTGCTCGCTCTCGCGCAGTCGGTCTTCGGCCTCGCGCGCTTCCGTGACGTCCAGGTAGGTGCCCAACATCCGCACCGGTCGGCCGGCGCTGTCCCTCTGCACCACGGCGTCGCCCCGCACATGGTGCAGGGAACCGTCGGGCCAGTGGATGCGGAATTCGGAATGAAAGCCGCCCCCCCCCGCAAACGCCGCCCGCAGTTCCCCCTGCACCCGCTGCACGTCTTCGGGATGCACCGTCTGCCGCCAATCGCGACTTCCGCCCCCGAACGTGGCGCGGGACTGGCCAAAGATTTCGAACATCCGGTCATCCCACGCGAGTTGGTCATGCATCACGTCCCAATCCCAGACGCCGATCTGGGCGGCCTCCGTCGCCAACCGCAGACGATCGGACGCAGTTTCCAGGGCCCGGCGGGTCGCCTTGGATTCGCTGATGTCCTGCAGTGAGCCGAACAGCCCGGTCACTTCGCCTTCCCGGCCGTAACGCGCCTCGCCCACCGCCAGGACCTCCCGCGTGGTGCCGTCACGGCGAAACAGGGTCAGCTCCAAGCGATACGGCATGCCCTGGTCCAACGCCCGTTTGAGCGCATGTTCCAGGAAGGCGCGGCTGTCGCTTGGGTAATCCTGCAGCTGCTCCATGAGGCGCGGAGCGGGACTGTCCGGCGGAACCCCCATGATGTGGCAAAGACCTTCCGACCAACTTACCCGGTCGGTTGCGGCGTCCCAATCCCAGTAGCCCAGCCGTCCGAGCCGCTGGGCTTCCAGGAGCCGTTGCTCCCGCTGGAGCAACCGGGCCTCCGCCCGCTTGCGCGACGAAATGTCCCGCAGATGGACGACCACCAAGCGGTGCTTCCCGCCCACGGACACCCGAAAGCCGGCTTCCACCGTGAACTGGCTGCCATCCTTCCGCCGGCCGACGAGTTCGACCGGCGCCGCGTCGTGCAAGAGGTCCGTGGATCTGGCCGCGCTTTCCCCAAAGGCCTTCCACAGCATCTCGTGGCCGGAAGCTGCCAGCGACAGGAAGGATTGCCCGCTCAAGGCCCCGTGCGGCCAGCCGAAGGCGCGTTCCGCCTGGCCGTTCAGCGATTCAATGGTTCCGTCGTCACCAATGACGAGCATGCTGACCGGCGCGCCCTCGAAGTAGGCCTGGGCCCGGGCCAGCGCCACTTCCGCGCGCTGCCGATTGTGGTCGGCCTTGAGCTCAAGCCGGCGCCGCTGCCGGTCCATCCGATCGATTGCGAGAGCGTTCGCCAAGGACAGCCACACCAAGCCCACCACGAGCAGGAAAGTGATTCCCGCCAGCACCGTTCCGGGTTGCAAAGGCGTGGATCGTTCAATTGCCCACTGCAACGGCGCCACCATGAACGGCAGCAGCAAAGCGACCGGCAGCAGCCGGCGTATCCGGCGGCCGGCGAGGTGGGTCGCAACCGCCAGCCGCATCCATCCGTCAAACGGACGCAACACCAGCACCCCGGCGGACAACAGCAGCGCGGCCATTGGGGCGAGCGCAAAGGGCGCCGAAATTTCGCCGGCACCCGAACCTGGCACCACCCCATAGGCCATGGCCACCAATTGCAGCCAAGCCCCCGCCCCGATCAGGCCCAGGGCGAACTGAAGGAACCGCGACCCTGAACGGAGACGCCAGCCCACCAGTGCCGCGCTGAACCCAACCAGGTCAACCGCGATCACGGTCGCCCCAAGCGGATGAACCATCCGTCCGGCCTCCGGCGACAAGGCGGGCAGCAGAAATCCAATTCCTCCAAGGCCACAACCGGCGGCCAAAACCAGTGAAAGCGGCTGCCACCGCGTTGACCGTCCCAGCCGCGGTTGCACGGGTGGACGGAAGGATTCCTTCGCCGCCAGCAGGAGGGAGAGCCCGCCGGCGAGGAAGCCGGCCGCGAGCGCGACTGGCATCGCCCCGTAGGCTTGAGCGGCACCCCCAGAAACCCAGCGCGCAATCAGCGGGCCGGCCAGTCCGGCCAAACCGGTCGACAGGCTGAACCACGCGGCTACCAGGGCGATGCGCCGCGCCACCTGCCGCACCCTGCGGAAATGCAGCGCCGCCCGGGCCTTCGGCACGGCAGCGGTGGCGATTTCAGCGGGCACGCGTTGAATGTCCCGGGCGATCAAGCTGGATGCAACAAAGCAACGACGCGCCAAGGCATGACCGGCATTCGGCAACCCAAGCGCAGCTAAAGGCGCATCGGCGGCGCAGCCTGACCACTGAACCTCAATATTTCAAAATCTATGGCCGCCTATCTCGCCCTCCTCAAGTTCACCCCCCAAGGGCTCCAGAACATCCACGAATCCACCCACCGGGCCGCTTCCTTCAAGGCGGCCGCCAAAAAGTCTGGAGCCAAGATCACCCACATGTTTTGGACGCTCGGCGCCTATGATGGCGCGATCCTGTTCGAGGCTCCAAACGACGCCGTCGTCACCTCGCTGATGGTCGCGCTCGCCGGCCTGGGCAACGTCCAGGCCACCACCTTGCGCGCCTTCAACGCCGCGGAATTTGACGCCATCGTCGCGAAGGCCCCTCGGCTCTGAAGTCAAAACGATGCCGCTGTGGCGGAGCGAGGAAAGCCTGATGCGTCGCGTCAGCGTTTTGGAATGCGGCGGGAAGCGATAGCGCCACGCCGCTTTGGGAACAGGGCCGGGGGGGGAAAGAACCGACGAGGACAGGCGTCCGTCCATCTCGCGCTGCTGCACTCGCTCACGCGGTTGAACGTAAAGCGCCGGCGGCGGCATCGACCGGCAGGCTGACGGTGAATCGAACCAAGCAAACGGCCCGGCTTTCGCCGGGCCATTGCGCTTAGCCTCTTCGACCCTCCTGGATCACTTGATCTGGATCCAAGCCGTGTGCTGGCTGCCGTCGGCCAGCGTGGCGATGAGCTGCCATTTGCCAGCGCTCATCCCGGTCGCCAGCGTGTCGAGGTTGAAGTGCCAGTCGCTGCCCGTGAGCCGGAACTGGTTGCCGGTGGTGGCCGCGTCCGTCGGGGTGGCGTCAATCGGCGTCGCGGAAGTGGTTTCGTCCGTCCACTTGATGGCCTGGAGGGTGTGGACTCCGGTGAGCACGGGCGAGCCTTCGCAGGTGGCGGTGAACTTCACCGGGATCGTGCTCTTCAGTTTGAACGTGCGCAGCGGACTGGCGAAGGAGCCGCCGGCGGCGTCGGCCCCGCCGATGGGCGAGTGGAAGCCGGTGAAGCCGAGCGCGGCGCGCGTGACGGTGAAGGCGCAGGTGGACTCGTTGCCGCTGGCGTCGCGGGCGGTGACCTGGACGGTCGTCACGCCCACCGGGAAGCCCGAGCCGGACGGATGGGAGTAGGTGATGACGGGCGCGGGATCGGCGGCATCCGAGGCCGTGGCAGCGAACGTGGCCGGCACCAGCAGGCTGGCGCTGCATGACAGGACGATATTCGCAGGGCAGGTCAGCAGGGGCGGGGTGGTGTCCTGGACCGCCACTGTCGTCGAACACGACACAGTCGGGGCAGTCCCATCCGAGACCGTGACCGTGACGGTGTGGGTGCCGAGCGCGAAGGTGCGGGTGAGGCTCACCGTGGCCGAAGTCGTCGGGCTGCCGGTGGGCACGGAGTCGGTCTGCACCGGGTTGCCGTCCACGCTCCAGACGACCGTAATGGCGTCGCCGTCGCGGTCTTGAACTGAGGCGGTCAGCGTCAGGCTGCTCTCTGAATGCGCACCAGACTCGACTGTCACTGGGTTCGGACAGGATACCGTGGGCGGTTCGTTAGACCCCAATCCACAACCGGTCACTTCAATCAGGTAGGCGGAGCCAGAGTCGCCAGGGGCAAAGCCGTAGTTTGATCCCACAACCAAGGATCCAGAGTCCAAGCCTATCGCACGGCCAAAAAACTGTGGATCGGCCGCGGTGGGCGACAGAATGATCCTAACAGGTGACCAAGGGTTAGCGTTTGCCACGCTGCGGGCAAAGAGGTGGACCTCTCCATTGAACGTGTCTAGTCCAACCACATCGTCGCCTGCGGTCTGAAATGATGTTGGCAGCCCAACCGCGATAAGCCCCGCGCTTATGCTCACGCTCATTTCGCCGGTCATGAACGTAACTTTCGGATCAACCCCCGCTACGTCCAGATCCAAAGGTCCAACTATTCCCCATGCATCAGTCCCTCCTTCATGGCGTCCATGTGCAAATGCCGCCGGGAGTGTTCGGTCCGTCGTTGCCTTCCAGGAGCATCAAGAACTGACCGGTGGTTGCTGAAGCGTCAAAGAAGTCATCGCCGGGACCGCCGCGTAAGTTGACCCTCTCGATATTGACGATGTCGTCCGTTTCGGTGAGGCCGCCGTTTTCGATTGTGATCAATGTGTCGGTCAAGACCGCGTTGCGATCCACGTTAGCAATCAGGATGTCGTTGCCGGGACCGCCATCAACGAAGTTGCTGCCTTCTCCTGGGCGGATGGCGTCATCACCAGATCCGCCGACGATGTAGTCGCCGCCGCCGTTTCCCTCGATCGCCAGGGGCAGGGATCCGGTCGTGGCCGAAGCGTCAATCGCGTGTCCGTCGTCGTTGTCCAAGACTGTCACCGATTCGACATCAAGGAACGCGACGGTTTCGGTGCCATCGAAAGTCACATGAGTGTCAGTCAGCACGAGGTCGGCTGTTCCCAGCACAAAAAAACGATCAGACCCACTCCCACCGCGTGCGACTCCGTTTCGTCCGGCAACCGTCAAGATGTCATCGCCGTCATTGCCCTCGATGTCGAACGTGGCGCCGGCCGGCATCCCGCGAACGTCAATTCTGTCGTTGTTCGCGCCGCCGCGGATGTTCACCCGCTCGAAGTTGTTAAACACATTCCGCTGCCCGTCGGAGGTGTTGAGTTCAACGCCGTTGGCGACGAACGCAAAGCCCTCCACGTTGACGACCAGCGTGTCGGAGCCGGCCCCGCCGTCTTCCCAGTTGTTGCCCAGTCCGCCGCGGATCACGTCGTCACCGGAGCCGCCGGTGATCGTGTCATCGCCTTCGTCGCCCTGGATGTTGGATGGGAGCGTGATGGCGGCGCTGAGGACACAGGAGTCAGGCAAGTCCTGGAGCCGGATTTCGAGATCCGTGACCGCTGCGGCCGGGATGCTCACCTCGTTGGCGCTGATGAGCGTGAAGCCGTCGCCGGGCGAAGCCGTGATCGTCGCCCCGGTGTCGCGGATCACCAGGTCGGTGCCAACCAGGTCAACAGTGAGGGCGTTGGCTTCACCGCCGCCCGCGTGGTAGCGGAGCGTGGTTCCGTCGAGGAAGGCGGTGGCGGCTTGGAGGAGCGTGCCGGGGAGCAGGGCGAAGCAGAAGGCCAGACAGGCGAGGAGGTTTTTCATGGAGGGCATCAGAGATGGATTGGGAAAGTTGGCCTGGCGGTGACTGCGGGGTGACGCAGCTTCGGTGAATCCGGCGGAAAGGCGGGAACGCTCAGGTGGCCGTGAATCAGGGGACATAACCGGCAGCTTGTAGCAGCCGGCGGGCGCCGCCGGCATCGTCAATGATTGGCTATGCGGCGGTGGGTGGAGGGGACGCATGCCGATCACTCCAACCGAGCGGGTTAGTGAAATTGGCGCCGGCTTCCAGCCAGCCCACGGTTGCACCCGCACCGGGCCGGTTAAAAACCGGCGCTCCTCAGGCGAGGCGGGAGGCGGTCGGCCGCGAGGGTGGCAGAAGGCCGCGGGGCATTCGGGCGGACGAGGCCATGAGCACCAGATATGGAGCCTCCTCACGGCGTCTGCTACGAACGGGAATGGTGCTGAACAGTCCGTTCAAAAATGCGGGCACGCGTAGGAGACGAGGTAACGAGGCTCAGATCTTCCCAGACCCCAGACGCCAAACCCAAGACCCAATCCGATCAGAGCCTCCTCACGTCGGCTGCTACGGACGGGGTTTACTCCCGAAAGCTTGGGCCGAGACGGCCGTGGGGGACCGGCGAGACGCGGGTCCTACTTACCGGCTGGGAAACAGCCGGCGCGCGATGGCTCGCCGGTCGGAAGGCTGCGCGTTCGGTTCGGCAGTCCGCAGCTTCACGCAGACGTGGCGGACGTGGTGGTCCACGGTGTGGGAGGAGATGCCGAGCAGGGCGGCGATTTCCTTCGAGGTCAGGCCTTGGGCGATGTGCTGGAAGATTTCGCGTTCGCGAACGCTGAGGGTGGCCAGTTCGGGCGGGGCGGCGGGCGGCGGGCGGTGGAAATGCCGCAGGACGCGCCGGGTCAGTTCCGCAGTCATGGGCGAGCCGCCGGCGGCGACGAGGCGGAGGGCGTCGCGCAGTTCGTCGGCGGTCCCGCGTTTGAGGAGGTAGCCCACGGCTCCCGCCCGCAGCGCCTCGAACAGTTGGTCGTCGTCGCCGAACTTGGTCAGCATCACCGGTAGCAGCCCGGGCAGCGTCGCGCGCAACCGGCGGACACATTCGATGCCGTTGAGCCGGGGCATCTCGATGTCCACCAGCGCCACTTCAGGCGCGGCTGCGGGGAGCTGCTGGAGCGCGTGTTCGCCATTCGGATGCTGGCTGACGCAGAGCATGTCCGGCGTGCGCGCGATCAGGTCGGCGAGGATTTCGCGCAACGGGGCGTCGTCCTCGATGATGCTGACTCGCAGGGGCACGGGCGGACCATGCCGCAACGGAGACGGCGGATGCAAAGGAAGGTGTGCGTGGCCAGATCTTTAAGCGTGAACTCCGAAGCTAAAGGCCAACGGCCTGAGCCATCACAGCCCGGGGAAACGCCCCAAGTGAAACGGGAAAAACCAGTCAGCCCTGAAGGGGCGAAACAAAGTGGGCCGCCCCTTCAGGGCTGGAGACTTTGGCGGCGAAAACCCAGGGCGTTGCCCTCGGCTGGGATGTCCCGTCCCTTCGGGACTTCGACTTCGGAGTTCGGGAGGAGTGGTTCAGCCGGCAGCGAAATCTCGACTTGTCGGGACGCCACACTCTGCCACCGCAGTCCAAGACGCTCCGCGATTTCGCCGCCTGACCGGGGCAAACCGCAGCCCGGGTCGGGCAGGCTGGCAGCCTGCCCTACGTTGAGGTGCCGGAAGATGGCGGGGCTACCGGCAGGGTGAAACAAACGGTGGTTCCCCGGCCGGGCGAACTGGTGATGCGGCAGGTTCCCCCCGCTTCGCTGAGCCGGGAGATCATGTTCCCAAGGCCGTTGCCGTTCTGGGAAAGTTGCGAGGCATCAAAACCGCAGCCGTCATCGGCAAGCTCGATCACCAGATCTTCGAGTTCCGGAAGAGCGGACTTCCTGTCCCGACTACCGGTTCCGGGTCCAGTCCGAGGGGTTGTTTCGGGGCTTGAGCTTGGCACTGCTCGCGCCTGCGGCGCTCGCGGGCGGACTGGAAAGTCCGCCCTCCCGGCCGCGGGTTGGAGACTCACCTTCAGGCGAACCTCGGAGGCGGCGGCGTGTTTGACGACGTTGTGCAACGCCTCCTTGAAGGCCAGTGCCAGGTGGTGGCGGACGTGGGCCGTCAGGGGCGAGGCGGGCAAGCCTATCGGCACTTCGAGATGCAGGCGGATCGGCTGGCCGGCGAGATATTCGCGGGTGTGCCGCGACAGGAATTCAACTAGGTGCAACACGTCATCCTTGGCGGGGTCGGTGGCCCACACGACTTCCTCCAGGCTGCGCACGGCGTCGCGGGCGAGTCCGGGCACCTCGCCCCCACCGGATGCCGAAGCTTCGCTGGCAAAGCTCAGACGGGTGAGTTCGGAACCGATCTGATCATGGAGATCGCGCGCGATGCGTTTGCGCTCGGTGGCGACGGCCTGTTCGCGTTCGAGCTGGTGGATGCGTTCCAGATAGCCGCGCCGCCAGCGGTAAACTCCCCAGCCCGATCCGGTGGCCGTGAGGGCGATCAGCAGGCCGAGCGTGAACTTGAAGGCGGTGGTTTCATGAAGGAATGGCACGATGGCGAAGGCAAGGGTTTCGCCGGGCTCGGTCCAGCGGCCGTCGCGGCCAACGGCCTGCACCTGGAAGCGGTAGTCGCGGGGCTTGAGATTGGTGTAGAAGGCGGTGCGGCGCACCCCGGATTCAATCCAGCCGGCATCGTGACCGGCGAGGCGGTAGCGGAAGCGCAGCCGACGGGGCGCGGAGTATTCGAGCGCGGTGAACTCGACGGCGAGCGTGTGGCCGGAGCCGGGAGGGAGGGAAAGTGACGGGAGACGGGAGACAGGTGACGAGGCCGGAGCGTCGAGCAGCGGATAGGCGCGCTCGGCGGTGCGGAGGGTTTCGAGGATGACCTTGGGCGCCGGGCGATGGACGACGACGGTGGCGGGATCAATCAGGGCCAGGCCCTGCGGGGTGGCGAACCAGAGGCGGCCATCGGGTGTGCGGCACGCGGCGGGCTGGGCACCCGTGGCGGTTTCGCCGGCGGTGAGGCCGTCTTCCTCGTCGAAGAGCAGGCACTCGACCCGCGTGGCTTTTCCAGTGGCAACCTCGTTCAACGCCGAGCGGGCGACGCGAAAGAGGCCGCGCCCGGAGCCGATCCAGAAGTTGCCGGCGTCTTCGAGGATTTGGCGGATGTCGTCGTTGGGAAGACCGTGGGCGGAAGTGAAGGTGAACTGGGTAAACTCGGAACTCGGAATTAGGCAGAGCCTCGTTACCTCGGCTGCTGCGCACGCTCAGCCGCGTCAGGCCGCGGGTGGTGCCGAGCCAGAGCAGGCCGTCGGTGTCTTCATGCAGGCAATGAAGGTGATCGCTGGGCAGGCCGTCGCGCTTGGTCAGCACGGTGATCTTTCCGTCGTGCAGGCGGTGGAGGCCACCGCCCCAGGTGCCCAGCCAGATGGCGCCGTCGCGCGTTTCGGCGAAGGCGCGGAACTGGAAATTTGCCGGCCGGAAATCCACGGGAAACGGCGCGTCCCGGATGCGCTCGGCCGGCACGCTCGCGAGCGGTTGCCAAGGCGTATCATCCTTCGGCCCGGGTCTCCAGCGGTCGGGTTGAAACATGTCCCAGTAAGGGCCGGCGATGTGGCTGGTTTCGTTGGGCACGATCTGCCAGCGGCTGGCTCGCTTGCGGTGGAGGTGAACCCCGAGCTGCCCGCCCTGTGGGAACACCCGCGGGAGGTAATTGGTCAGCAGGCAGGCGAGCCCTTCGGCGCCCCCCATCCAGAGCCGTCCAGACTGGTCTTCCGCGAACAGGCCCGGTCCACGGATGCCCGACTCCACACCGAGGCTGCGATAGCCGTTGGTCTGCGCCTCCAGCCAGGCAAGCTGCGGGCCTAATTCGGTGGTGCGACCGATCCACAGGTCGCCGGAGCGTTCCTCGAACACCGCACGGGCGCCGATTTCGGCCAAGGGAAGTTCTGCGGCCGGCGTTTCAAAGCGGCCGTCGCGCCAGCGTGCTACCCCGCGTAATGTGCCCACCCACACGCCGTCACCCCGCTCCGGGGTGACGGAGGTCACGCTGTTGTGCGGCAGCCCATCCTGCGTCGTCAGCATCCGTAGCCCCAGGGTAGTCAGCCGGTGCAGGCCGGCATACCGGGTCGTAACCCAGAGACCGCCGCCTGCGTCCGGCAGCACGTCGGTAATGTAAGCGTCGGCCAGAGTGGCTGGGCCGGACCAAGGCCGCACCCCGTTCGTCGCAACGCGGAACAACTGGCCGCCCCGCACCACCCAGAGGTTGCCCGCCGCATCTCCAGTCAACCGCCGGCACCGTAGGTCGCCCGCGCCGGCCGGCAGGGGCAGGGTTTCCCAACGGTCCGCCGCGCGATGAAACACGGCGTGTTCACCGGCCAGCCACAACCGGCCATCGTTGGCGATCCACAGGCGTTGAATGTCATGGGCGTGAGGCAGATCGGTCGGCAGGCCGGGCCGCCAGACCAACCGCTGCGTGGCGGTGTCGGGCTCCAGGTGCCGCAATCCGTCCTGGGTGCCCAGCCACAGGCCGCCTTGGTCCGCCAAGGCGAGGCAGATCACATCCGCCGCGAATGCGGCAGCATTCCCGGCCGGAAATCGGGCCCCGGATCGGCGAACTGCCGGCTGGCCCCCGGTGTGAACCAGTTCACGCCGCCAATGGTTGCCAGCCACAGCCCGCGGTCGGGAGCGGGAAGGATATGATTCACTTGGTTGTGCAGCAGCCCGTCCGCCGTGGTGAACTTCGTGAACGTCCCGCCCTGCTTGCGATAGAGTCCGCGCTTGGTCGCGATCCACAGGCTGCCTTCGGCATCTTCAGCAAGGTCGAGGATCGCATCGTCGGTGAAGCCGGGGGTCTGGCCGTCATACACGGTAAACTTCAGGCCGTCGAAGCGCGCGAGGCCGCTGCGCGTGCCGATCCAGAGCCAGCCGTCGTGGGCCAGCAAGAGGCGTTCGGCGGCATTGTCCGGCAGGCCGTCGTCGCGGTTCCACGACTGCACGTCGAACCGCTCGGTGCGCGACCGGAAGGCCGCCGAGGCCGGCCAATTCCAGCCCAGCCAGACGGCGGTGAGCAGCAGCAGCCGCGCAAGACGGTCGGGAACTGGGCGCAGCGGATTCATCAGGGATCGGACGAGGAAAACGGGAGGGCGCACATTTGGAAAGCGTCACCTTTTGGGGCTGCTGGCCCGAAGCTCCTCTTTGCCGAGGCGGCGGTTAGGGGGGCGTGCGGCTGGGCCGACCATACCACCGCGGCGCGATTGCCACATGCGATGGCAATATGCTCCGAACTCCATTCTAGCGTCACACCGCGCGGGCCAGAGGATTCCGCGCCACCAGCCAGTTGAAGCCCAGCATCACCGCCAGCAACCCGCCGAGCAGCACTACGCGGAAGCC
The DNA here is from genome assembly GCA_043755815.1 of Verrucomicrobiota bacterium. Classification (GTDB taxonomy): domain Bacteria; phylum Verrucomicrobiota; class Verrucomicrobiia; order Limisphaerales; family UBA9464; genus CAIWAH01. Next base: position 2,804 of record JAYUSF010000191.1, on the reverse strand, counting down.
CCACGGGGCCGCCTTCGCGCTGGTCGCCCTCAGCCGCAGGTCGAGGTCCGCGAACTCGTCCACCTGGACGGTGCGCCGGAAGGTCAGCATCCGGCCCTGCTGCGGCACCGTCGCGCGGATCGCCGCGGGCGTGGGCACCGCGGCGTCCTGCTGCTGCACGATGCGTTCGGCGAGGCGCATCAGCGTGGCGTTGTCGTCCGCGCTGTTGGCGTCGAGCAGCTGCTTCGCCTCCTGCTGCGTGTAGGTCGCGCCGCGCCGGTTGCGCAGCTCCCTGAGGTTGCCCGCCGCGGGCGCGGCATCACCGGCGGCGAGGTTCTGCCGCACGTTCAGGCCGACGAGCGCCTGCTGGAGCTTGAGGTTGTGCAGTTGCACGCGGGCATCCTCATTGAAGGCGCTGTCGTGCGTGCTCAGGCCGAAGGCGTTCTGGAACGCGCGCCGCGCCTGTGCCGGGTCGCCCTGCTGGAGCAGCGAGTTGCCAAAGGACAGCATCTCCTCCGCGACCTTGGTCTTCGCGCGGTTGGCCACCAGCTCGTTGGCAAGGTAGGACTTCACGTCCACGGCCACGGGCTGCACGACGTAGCCGTCCTCCTGCAACTGGAGCGAGCCCGACCAGTCGGACAGCTTCCACTTGTCGTTCAGGTAAACCTGCCAGGTGATGTTCTCCAGCGGCAGGTCGAACTTCGGCCCGAGCAACGCCAGGTCGAGCTTGCGGCCGCCGGCCTCGCCAATGCGGCTCGAATAGAACAGCTCGACGGCGGTGGCTTGGTCCACCTTGGACTGCTGCTCCAACGGGACGAGCACCTTGTCCGCCTCCCGCCACGGCCAGACGCCGTTCTGGTTGACGAAGGCGAACCAGAATTTCGACTGGGCCGGCAAAGTGAAGTTAAGCAGTCGCTTGTCGCCTGGAATCAGTTCGAGCCGGACCTGCGTCAGCATCACCCCCTCGTCGGAGATCACCGAGGTGAGCGTGACGTTGTTCACGCGCGCCGGCAGCAGCTTGGTCGCCTCGTGGCGCACCAGCGCGAGCGGCAGTCGGAAGGCCGGCTCGACGACGCGGTAGGTAAAGTTCGCCGAAGCATTGGGCAGGTCCTGCAACAGCGCCCGCGGTATGCTCTGCCACTCCGCCGGCTGCAACGCGGCCGCCGGCGGTTCGGCGCGCACCTGGAGCCGTCCGCCGGATTGCACCGTGACGAAGCCACGTTGGAGGTTCGCGTCGGCCGCAATGACTCCCTGCACCGTGGCGTTCGTGGCCGCGTCGGTGAGGGGCGCCTGCCAGGTCACCTGGAGCATCTGCTTGCCGATGATGCGGCGATGCAGCTTCACCTCCCACAACTGCGATCCGTTGGTGGCCGAAGCCGCCACCGGCAGGAAGTCCGCCACCTGGTCGCCGCGGAAACGCACGCTCTCCGCGTTGGTCGGCACGCGCACCCGCAGCGCCTTCAGGCCAGTGTTCTCGATCTGATACTGGAGGTTCGCCAGCACCTTGAGCTGCGCCTCGCTCACGGTGACGTGCTGCAGGCCCGTGACCTGCACCCAGGCGTCCACCTGCTCGATGCCCAGCGCGAGCGACCACTGCGGCTGCAGCAGCCGGAACGCGAGCACCCCTTTCTGCCGGATGCCGGCCTTCTCCGGATCAAGCTGCGTCACGCCATCGCGCGCGCCCACCTGGAAGCGCATCCCCTGCTCCGGCACGATCACGAGCTGTCCACGCTGTTTGCCGGCCTCCCGGAAGGCCAGCTTCGGCACCGCGTAATTTGTCGTCGCCCGGGTGCCCGGACCAGTCAGGCTGACGTTGAACTGCTGCTGGCCTTCCGTCTTGCCCTTGAGGTGCAGCGTGATGAGTCGGCCCTCAGGTGCCTTGAGTTCCGTCCAGTGACTCAACGCCCCGCCGCTGATCGCCTCCACGTCCAGCCCGGCCGGGAGGACGAAGCTCAGCCGGAAGATGCCCGCACGCGTCACCGTCACGCCGGCCTTCACGGCCAGCAAGGTGCGGTCTTCGCCGAGTGAAAGCGTCTCCTGCGTCTCGACGCGCACGTCGGGTTCGACCGCGGACGCCTTCAGCGAAATCGTCCCCTTGGCCTCCGCCTGCCGGAAGGCCCGCCGCAGCGTGAGCCCGGCAAACTGGATGCGCACCGGGTCGAGCACCCCGGCCGGAAAGTCCTCCAGGTTCAGCGGTGAGAATCCTTCCGCCGTGACGGTGTCGAGTTGCACCTCGTTGCCCGTGGCGACCCCCACGGAACCCACCTGCCCCGCCGCGCCGACCACGCTGAGCAGGCCCGCGACCTGTTCAATGGGCAGCGGCCCGGTGGCGATCTGCGAACGGATCAGCAGCGTGAACGGCTTCGATTGCCGCGGGGTGAGCGTGACGCGGAGCTTCCGCGTGTCCGGATCGAAGCGCCAAAGCGAAACCAGGTTGGGAATGAACCCGAGTTTGTTTTCCTCACCGGCCGGAACCGGCGACAGCACGTCGGTGACGGTCGAGCCCGAGGGCACGTCGAAGACCAACTCGCCCAGTTCGCCCTGCGCGGGCCGGATCTGCGCAAGGTGAACGCCCTCAATCACGCCGGCCGCGGGCACGTAAAGCTGGGTGAAGTCGGCGTAGAAGACCGCCGCCTCGCGCTTCACGTCGCGGCTGCGCGGCTTCCAGCCGATCCAGGTTTCGCCGGCCGGCGCGAGCACGAGGTTCGCAACCGTCGTGTTGGTCGGACCGGCTTCTGGCCGCACGGAGACGGCGCTTGGGGAGCTCACCTCCACGTCGAGGTCGGGCAAGGTGAGCCGCAGGCGGTTCACCAGTCCGGCGTGGG
>JAYUSF010000190.1:0-45446 GCA_043755815.1 Verrucomicrobiota bacterium | reverse complement strand
GCAGGAGCCAGAGGTCGGTGGGGTTGGTGGCGAGCTGTTGTTCGACCAATTGCAGTGCAGCGGTGCCATCACCGGCTTCATTGTGTTCGCAGATTTGCAGCCAAAGCCGTTCGCGGGTGCCGTCGGCCGGCAGTTGCCGCAGGGTTTCGAATTCTTCGGCATAGGTCGTCTGCAGGGCTGATTCCGCATCGGAAGCCACCTGCGTGTCCGGCGGGAGTTGATTCCGTTTTCGCCACAGCCGGGCGGCCATCCAGCCGGCGACCCCGCCGACCAAGGCGAGGATCAACAGGGCGATGGTGAGCCACGGAGTGAGTTTCCCCTGTCGCCAGGTGTCGCCGCCCATGCCAAGCACGATCGTCCCGCAGATGCCGGCCGCGAGCGCCATCAGGATCGACAGCAGGCGTGTGAGCCAAGAGTAACCGCGGCGCTTGGTTCCCGTCTCCGCCCGCTGGGCCGCACGCCGGCCGAGCAGGAGGTTTATCAATGCCAGGCCGTCCGAGGGGACTTCGCCGAGGTCGGTCTTTACGTGCACGGGGATGAGCGAGCTGATTAGCAGCCAGCCGTTTGCGATCACCAAACTCCAGGCCAGTTGGAAAGCTCCGCGCCCGCTCTCGTCGGTGTTCCGCCATAGCAAGAGCCCAAGCCCCATCAGGAGGGCGTTCACCACGGGACCGGCGGCGAAAATGGCGGCGGAACACAGGCGGCTGTCCTTCCCCCGCGGATACGGGAAGACCTGCCCGCCGAAGAGGTAGGTGCGAAGCTGAAGCTGGGTTTCTCCGCATTGCCAGGTAAAGACGGGCGGGCCGTAGCCCCACCGGATCTGCGCGACGCGGTAGCCCACGAGCCAAGCAGTGACGGCGTGCCCCAGCTCGTGCAGGGCCACGCCCACGGCGTTGAAAACGATCAGCCCACCCATGAAGACAACAAAGTGGAGCGGCAGTGGCGGGGATGGCCACATGGGCAGGCTGAGCGCCAGCAGCGTGGGCACGCCCATGACCACCCAAGCGACCAGCCCTTTGCGTCGCCAAACGATGCGCTGGCACGCAGGACAGCGAGTTCGCAGGTTCCCGTCGGCTGCCGGATCAAGGCTGCGGTGGCAGCGCGCACAAAGCCTTGGTGATTGGGTTTCGCCGGACATCGGAAGCGAATGTCACCCCCACAGGTTCCGGTCCATCGAGCGATATTGCACCGCCTCGAAGACGTGCTCGTGCGTGACCGCGTCGCTGCCGGCGAGGTCGGCGATGGTGCGGGAAACCTTCAGGATGCGGTCGTAGGCGCGGGCCGAGAGGTTCAGCTCGGTCATCGCGTTCTTCAGCATCTGGAGCGTCATCTCGTCGAGCTGCACGAATTGCTTCAACTCGCGCGTGCCCATGCGGGCGTTGCAGGTGACCGGCCGGCCGGCGAAACGTGTCCGCTGGCGTTCGCGGGCGGAAATCACCCGGGCGCGGATTGCGGCGCTCGGTTCGCCTGGCGTGGCGTTGGTCATCTGGGCAAACTTCACCTGGGGCACCTCGACGTGGATGTCGATGCGGTCGAGCAACGGCCCGGAGATCCGCCCGAGGTAGGCTTGGATCTCGCGCGGCGAAGACTTGCTCTCGGAGGGCATCTTGCCATCCGGCGTAGGGTTCATTGCGGCCACCAGCATGAATTGGCTCGGAAAGGTCATCGTGCCGGCCGCGCGGGAAATGGTGACGCGGCCTTCTTCGAGCGGCTGGCGCATGGTTTCCAGCACGCTGCGTTTGAACTCAGGCAACTCGTCGAGGAACAGCACACCGTGATGCGCCAGCGAGATTTCGCCCGGAGTCGGATTGACGTTCCCGCCCAGCAAACCGGCATCGCTCGCGGTGTGGTGCGGGGACCGGAACGGCCGCTGGGTCACGAGCGCCTGGCCGGGCGCCAACTGGCCGACGATGCTGTGGATCTTGGTCGTCTCCAGCGCCTCCTCCAGCGTGAGCGGCGGCAGGATGGTCGCGAGGCGTTTCGCGAGCATCGACTTGCCAGTTCCAGGTGGACCGATGAGCAGCAGATTATGCCCGCCGGCCGCGGCGACTTCGAGGGCGCGTTTAACGGACTCCTGGCCCTTCACGTCGGCCATGTCCACGTCGTCGGGCGGCGGTTGGTTGAAGAGCGCGGTGGTGTCCACCTTCAACGGGGCGATCTGCACCTGGCCTTCGAGGAACAGCGCCGCTTCACGGAGGTTCAGGATCGGGATGACATCCAGTCCATCCACCACGGCAGCCTCAGCGGCATTGTCGCGGGGAACGAGGATTCCGCGGCGTCCGTCCGCCTTCGCGCGAATGGCGATGGGCAAAGCTCCTTTCACGGTCCGCACCGCACCCGTGAGGGCGAGTTCGCCGACGATGGCGTAATCGCCCAGCGTAAGGGGTTCGATCTGTTCCGTGGCGGCCAAAGTCCCGAGGGCGATGGGCAAATCGAAGCTGGGTCCTTCCTTGCGGACGTCGGCCGGAGCCAGGTTGATGGTCACGCGCCCCATCGGGAACCGGAAGCCAGAGTTGGTGATCGCCGTCAGCACGCGGTCGCGGGATTCCTTCACCGCGGCATCCGGCAACCCGACAACAACGATGTTCGTCTGGCCGAAGTTCGAGTCCACCTCCACCTCGATGGAAAACGCTTCAATGCCTTGGACGGCGGCGGAGTTGACCTGGGCGAGCACAAGCCAAGCGTGCGAGCCGGGACGGAAGGGGGTCAAGGGGCAAGCCATTGCCGATGCGGTCGGGGGGGCGCCCAAGGAAGTGATGCCGAATGCGGGGAGGCAAAAGGAGCGCTCGCCAGCAGCGGGACGGAATGTTCTCTTGGAACCACTGGATGGCCGGGATCATTAAATCTGTGCCGATGGCGTTGGCCAGGTCCGCCGCACTTTTGATAATGGGCGAGGGAGTGGCGCAGGTGCCCTTTCCACCTGTGAACGACCACTTTGCCGACGCGCTGGTGGTGGGCGATCTGCCCGCGACGCTGGAAGCGGACCTGGCGGCGGCGACCTCGGAAGCCTTCGAGGGCGTCGATTGGTCGGGCAACACTGCCTGGTGGCGCTGGACCGCTCCGGCTGCCGGCCTTTACGAGTGGAACGCTGATGGAAGCGCCGGCCCGGTGGCGGTATCGGTCTGGAGTCTGGATGGGTTCGGACAGTTGGTGGAGCGGCAGCCCGCCTACGAAGCATTGAATCCGTCCAACACGGTCGTCACCCCGCTTCCTCGCGATTCCTTTCAGGTGGCCGACGGGGAAGCACTGTGGCTTAAAGCGGCGGCCACGCGCGATCGGTGGGCTGGAATGGGCATTAACTGGATTCCGCCGTTGTTTCCCTATGGCACGAACTACGTGGCGCGGGTGGTCCTGAGACGCGCTGCCGCGGTTGCGCCGCCCAATGACCAGTTTGCCGGCCGGATTTTGCTCCTCGGCACCAACGCAACGATGCGCTTTTGTTTGGATGGTGCGACGGGCGAGGCGAATGAACCACGCCTGCCGGGAACCAGTCAGCAGCGCACGGGGTGGTGGTCTTGGACAGCGCCGGCGGACGGCACGGTTCGCCTGCGCAGCACGGGAGCGCAGGGCACACCGGTTTTCGGAGTTTACCGTCGCGGCAAACGGATGGCCTTGGAGTCGATGGCGAATTCCGCGACTGAGTTTGGCAATACGTGTTACCGCGAATGGCGAGCCCGTGATTCGCTGGAGTGCGATGTCATTGCGGGGACCACTTATCAGATTCAAGCGGACCGGTATCCGGGGACTATGCCGGAAGCCGAATTTCAAGCGGAGCTCACCTTCCTGCCTGCGCCCGCGCATGACGATCTCCGTTCCCCGCGGTTGCTCGCTGGCGAGGAGTTTCGCCTGACTGTGGACAACCGGTCGGCGACGGGAGGACCCACGGATCCGGCGCGCCCCAGTTTCGGTTCATTGTGGTTCCACTGGGAGGCGCCCGGCCCCGGTGTGTTGCAGGTTTCGATCCATGAACCGCGCCGTTACGACGACCCGAGTTACGGGCTGCCGGGCGGGGGAGGCAATGGTGGTGTGGAGATCATCACCTCAAATCCATGCGGGTCCATCGAGGATTTGCACCCTCTGCCTCCCTTCGTGCCGGTGTTTGGGTTGCACCAGCCGAGTGGAACCACAAATCAATCGGGGCAACCGTGGCTCTTTTCCCGGGCTCGGAGCACCAATGAAATCGCGGCGTCAGTGGATGCCGGCGAGTATTACCTCGAGTTCAACAGCCTTTACGAGACTTCGGGTGATTCGCCGATGAACGGGCTGTTCACTCCGCCGCCGACCAACGAATGGTTCGCGAACCGGATCCAATTGCCGTCTGCTCCGGTGAAGGTGGTCGGCCGCACCTTTGCCGCCCGGGCACGCTTCGGATCGCCGGTCCGGGGACGGGCCGCCTGGTGGGAATGGATCGCACCCGCCGCGGGCGACTGGGTGCTGTGGCTGCGTCCCAATGCGCCCCAGAAGTTGCATCTGTTCCGCGGAGCCGTGGCGAATGAGGCGACCTTGGTTAGGCAAACGGGTTGGGCGCCGTTGGTCTTTGCCGCCCAAGCGGGAGAGACCTTCCAGATCGCCGCCGAAGCGACGACCGAACTGGGCGACAACGCCGGCTTTTTGTTGGAACCGGTGGTCTTGCCGCCTCTCAGGGTCGAGCGTCATTGGGTGTCCCATTGGGGATTGGTGGACGAGTTCAGCTGGCCTCCCTCGTTTCGTCTGTCCCGGGTGGTCGAAACGTCCACCAACCTGGCCAATTGGACGCCCGCCTCAATGGTGGCGCCCGATGATTACCGGGTTCAGGTCAACGACGGGGAACCCCAGCGGTTTTACCGATTCCGGCCGGTCACCGACTAGGGTGTCGCCGGAAATTCCGCCGTGGTCCCCGCGGACCTCGATGCCGAGGGGCATGTCCGTGTCGCCTACGCGGATCGTTCCCTGCACCGGTTCGACTTCAACGACAACGAGCAGCCGGTCTTCACGCTGGCGAACCTGCCCAGCACGCTGACGCCCGATAACTTCCAGGTGACCTTCGACCGTCTGGGTGGATTCTACTTCTGCGGCAACCGGGTCCAGGCCATCAACCTCGGCCCGACCAACCTCGCCGCGCTCACCACGGGTCAGGGATATTTCCGGGTAATTCCCTGAAGCTTCCGGCGCTCCGCAAAACGGCGCGTAACCAAGGGGCGGTGGGGCGGGTCTGCGAGGGTAACCTGCCTCATGAAGACTCCAGCCCATCTCGTCCTCGCCCTGTGCTGTGGCACCGTGTCCAGCTTTGCCGGCAATTGGCCGGCTTGGCGGGGCCCACTTGCCACCGGGGCTTCGCCCGACGCCAACCCTCCGATCGAGTGGAGCGAAACCAAGAACGTGAAATGGAAGGTCGCCCTGCCCGGCCGCGGCACCGCGACGCCCATTGTCTGGGGAAACCAAGTCTTCATCCTCACCGCCATTCCGGCCGGCAAGAAAGCAGCGCCCAAGCCCGCCGTAGAGCCCGCACCGCCGCCGGTTCCAGCTGCGGACGCCCCGGGCGGGCGGCGCGGCGGACGCGGGGGCGGCGGAGCCAGTGAAGCGCCGGACGAGGAACAGAAATTCACGGTGCTGGCTTTGGACCGCGCCACCGGCAAAACGCTCTGGCAGCAGACATCCCGCACACAGGTGCCCCATGCCGGCCATCACCGGGACCATGGTTTTGCCTCCGCTTCGCCGGTCACCGATGGCGAGGTGCTGGTCGCGCACTTCGGCTCCTTCGGCACCTACGCGTATGACCTCAGCGGTCGCCTCCTTTGGGAAAAGGACTTTGGCGACATGCGCACGCGGAACAGCTTCGGCGAAGGCAGCTCCCCCGCCCTGAGCGGCAACACGGTCGTCATTCTGTGGGACCACGAGGGCGAAGACTTCATCGTGGCTTTGGACCGCCTCACCGGAAAGGAACTGTGGCGCCAAAAGCGTGACGAGCCCACCGGTTGGTGCACGCCGCTGGTCGTCGAGCACGCGGGCAAGAAGCAGGTCATCGTCAACGGCACCCACCGCGCCCGCGGCTACGATCTGGCCACCGGCGAACCGCTCTGGGAAAGCGGCGGTCAGACGGCAAACGCAATTCCTTCAGCGGTTGCCAGCCAAGGCCGGGTCTTTGTGACGAGCGGCTTCCGCGGAGCCGCGCTTCAGGCCATCATGCTGGGACGCAAAGGAGACCTTGCGGGCACAGATGCCATCGCTTGGAGCCACAACAAGAGCACGCCGTATGTTCCGTCGCCCTTGCTGGTGGACGACTTTCTCTACGTCTTCAGCGGTAACAACGCCCTGCTGTCCGCCTTCGACGCCAAAACCGGCACGGCTCATTTTGAAGCGGAGCGGGTAGAAGGCCTGACCGGAGTCTACGCGTCTCCCGTGGCCGCCGCCGGACGGGTCTACCTCGTGGGCCGTGAAGGTGGCACCGTGGTCGCCAAGCAGGGACCGAAGCTGGAGGTGTTAGCCAAAAATTCCCTGGCTGAAGGGTTCGATGCGTCGCCAGTTCCCGTTGGGAACGAATTGTTCCTGCGTGGGCGGCAAAGCCTGTATTGCCTGAGCGAGGCGAAGTAGGCGACCACACCCGAACCCGCGTCCTGCGAATCGCTCAAAGCAGGTTCACCGGGTCCACATCAATGACGATTGAAACGTCCTCGGGCAGTTTCACTGTGGCGCTTACCTCCGCCAGCTCCCGGCTGAGCCGCGACATCGTGCGCGTCCGCAGCATGATCTGGTGGCGGTAAAACGTCTCGGCACGCAACAGCGGGGCCGGGGCCGGCCCGGTCAGCACGAGGTCAGGCCAGCCTTCGGTCCGGCGTTTCAACTCGCGGACCAGGTGTTCGGCGCAAAATTTCACCTTTTCATCGTTCCGTCCCTTCAGCGTGATCATCGCCACCCGGGCAAAGGGTGGGTAATGCAACTGGCGCCGGAATTCGGTCTCCTGCGCGAAGAAGCCCTCGAAATCGTGGCGCCGCGCATACTGGATGGCGGGATGAAACGGCGTAAACGTCTGGACGAACACTTCACCCTCGACGTCACCGCGCCCCGCCCGGCCGCTGACCTGGGTGAGAAGTTGAAATGTCCGTTCGGCGGCCCGGAAGTCAGCCATGTGCAGGCTCAGGTCGGCATGGATGATCCCAACGAGAGTCACGTTCGGAAAGTCCAAGCCCTTCGCAATCATTTGCGTGCCCAGCAGGATGTCGATCTTTCCGATTCGGAAGTCGGCCAGGATTTCCCGGTAATCGTGCTTCCGTTTGAGCGTGTCCGAATCCATCCGCCGGATTTGCGCTCGCGGGAAAAGTTTGGTCAGCACTTCCTCGACCCGTTCCGTGCCCAACCCGGAATAGCGAATCGCAGGGTTCCCGCATTTAGCCTCAGGACACCGTTCGGGAACCCTCGCTTCATGCCCGCAGATGTGGCAAAGCAGCTTCGAAGCCCCCCGGTGATAGGTGAGCGACACGCTGCAGTTCGGACAACCCGCGACATACCCGCAGCGCTCGCAGAGCAGCGAGGTCGAATAGCCGCGCCGGTTGAGGAAGAGGATGGTCTGCTCGTGGCGCTCCAAGCGAAGGGAAATTGCCTCCCGAAGCGGGTTCGAAATCACGGAACCCCCTTTTTTTGCCCCGCGCTGCTCCACGCGCATGTCCACCACGCGAACCACCGGCATACGGATCTCCGAGGCGCGGCGGTGGAGTTCAAGCAGCCGATACTTGCCGGAAAGCGCATTCTGGTAGCTTTCCATCGATGGCGTGGCCGAACCAAGCACCACCACGGCGGGCTCAATCCGGCCGCGCATCACCGCCACATCGCGCGCGTGGTAGCGGGGTGTCTCCTCCTGCTTGTAGGAATGCTCGTGCTCCTCATCGACAATGATCAGGGCCAGTTTCCTCACCGGGGCGAAAATCGCCGAACGAGCGCCGATCACAATCCGGGCCCGGCCATCCCGGATTTTGTGCCACTCATCATGACGTTCGCCCTCGCTGAGATGGGAATGCAGCACCGCCACGATTCCGGGGTCGTTGTTCGCGGAGAAGCGGGCCCGGAACCGTTCAACCGTTTGTGGGGTCAGGGAGATCTCGGGCACCAATACGATCGCTCCGCCGCCGAGTTCAAGCGCTTTGGCTATCGCCTGCAGGTAGATTTCGGTTTTGCCGGAACCGGTAACGCCATGCACCAAAAACGTCGGTGCCGGTATCGGCTTGCTACCCCCGCCCGTCGGTTGAGCCGTCGAAACAACCATCGCCTGCATGATCGACGCCGTGGCGGCGGATTGCTCAGGGTTTAGCACCAACGGAACCGTGGAGACCAAGAGATCGGTGGCGTGTGGATCACGCTCAAATCGTTGCTCAACAATCGAAAGCAACCCATCCTTCTGCATCCGCCGAATTGTCGGTGCCGTGGTTTCCGCTTCCCGAATCAGATCTGCGAACGCCATCTCGCCCCGTTCTTCCAAGAGAGCGACGATTCGTTGCTGGCGTGGCTTAAGCGGTTTGTCTGCCGGCTTTTGCGGCAAAAGATGCACGGCCAAACGTTGTTGATGCTTGGCGGCGGTTCGACGGACTGCGGTCGGCAGGGCGGAGCGAAGCGCCAAATCAAGGGGACAGCTGTAATATCCGGCGATCCACCTGCCCAACTCCACCACTGAATCGACCAGCAGACTGGCGGAATCGACCACCTCTAGCAGAGGCTTGAGCAATCGTGCGGTCGGTGCCTCAAGAAGTCCAATGACGACACCCCGAACTTCTCTCCGGCCGAAGGGCGCCATTACGCGGCAGCCAAGCTTGACTTGGGCAAGCAGCTCCGTTGGAACCTGGTAATCGAATTCCCGGCGAACCGGTAACTCCAAGACAACGCGGGCAATCACGGAAGAATTCCCAACGGGAACGTCGTGAACAGAAGATCGGGCTCCGGTTTTACGACGAGGTGGTCTCGCAATTCCCGGATTGGGTTGGTAGCGCGTATGGGAATCGAACCCATCTTTCAGCCTTGAGAGGGCCGTGTCCTAACCGATAGACGAACACGCCAGACACGTTCATTTTTGGTTTCGGGCGGGGGATGTCAATAGTTGGCAGCGAATTCCGCAAACAAAAAGGCCGCCCCAGAAGGGCGGCCTTGATAAGGAGCACGGCTGTTTACTTGCGGCGCAAGAAAACCAGACCGGCAACACCTAGAGCTGCGAGAGCAACGGTGCTCGGCTCAGGAATCACGTTTTGAGTGATCGAGAAACCAGCAAAACCGGTCATGTGGGTGTCCGAGGGGAGCAACACCGGATCAGGCTGAGTGTAGCTGAAAACAGCCGACTTGCCGAAGCCCAAGCCCAATCCCGCAGAAGCAGCTTCATAGCTTAGCGCAGCGCTGTCCCAAGCTTTGACAACCAAGTTGACCGCAGTGCCAGGATTAACGCCAGTCAAGGTGCGGCCGGCACCCGACCAAGTTCCGGGAGAGGCTGACGTGGCCGCACGGAAGTTAGCCGTTGCACCCACCGCAGTCTCAACACCACCAACCCCAACAGTGAACAACTGGGCAACGTAGCTGGACGTGCCGCTGACACCATTTCGGACGCCAGAGCCAGCCAAGGCACCAAACGTGGAATCAAACGTCACCAACCTAGAAGGCGTGAAAACGTTGTTCTGGAAGGTAACATTGGAATCCGCCGCTTGAAGAGCGAGCGCCGAGGCTACAAGAGCGAAGATAGTTGCAGTCTTCTTCATGATTTTTTCTGAGTTTCAGGATTGTTCAGTTAACGGTAAAAGTGCGAGTCCATGCAGCAGCGGCGCCAGCATTCTTCACAAAGAACGCTTCACCCACCTGAACGGTCGGAGCTTGATTGCCACCAGTGTCACCTTCCCACATGCCGTCAGCAAAGGAGTCGGTGAGGAACGCTGCGCCAGTATAGCGGGAAACCGCATCGCCTTCAGCAGCCGGGAAACCAGAAGCGGCATCCAGCTTCAATTGCTGAGGAATGACCGAGCTGACAATTGAAAACTTATCAGCCGCCAGATTTACGGTGGAGGCGCCAGTTTTGACTTCACCCACAAAGGTGACCGAGGAGGCAGCGCCCGTGTTGTTCACGAATACGCCTTCACCGGGGGAGAGGGACATGTTGAGGTCATCACCCTCCCAAGCACTATCCACAAAGGAAATGGTCTGGAAGGCGCTGCCATTATATTTGGAGACTGCGAAACCTTCAGGCAGGGGAGCCTTGAAGAGATCCGTAACCTTGTTGCCAGCGCCGTTATCGAGCTGGTTGGCAATGAGGTTAAACTTCGGACGCAGGTTGAGTTTGACGTATCCAACAATGTTGCTCGACGTGGCCGCGAAGGCCGAGACCGTCATCGCAGCGATTGCCGGAAGTAGAAGAGTTGTGCGACGCATACTTGGCTAAGTTTAGATTCCGTGTGTGAGTGGACAATGCTCAGGAGGGAGGGCGGCCGTCAAACAAATTTTACAAATTCTGAAGGTTGGGTGATTCGACTCATCGGGCGGCTTTCATCAGCACGCGCTCGGGTTCAAGAAAATGCGAGGTATTCGGCGCAGTTTCGTGACTCCCGCAGTAGGCGAGGAATTGTCCAAAGTGGGTAAAACCGGCCTCGCACCTTCCACGGCCGTTGAAGAGAGGTGTGCCAAAACACTGAAGTGGATCCCGAACGCACGGAATCATTTTCCTTACCTCTCAGCGGGCCCATCTCAATTGGGGACGGAACCAGCAAATCAATTTCGGCGGCCACCCCGCCTGCGAGAGAGCACTCCACCAAGTTTGGGCATTGCCAAGGTTCTTTAGCCCGAATTCCGGAGCAGCCGGGAATCCAAGTCCTGCAGCGCAGGCGGGCAGCCTGCTGTTTCGCAGGGTGGCAGCCTGCCCACGCCCGCATTATTCCTGCCGTCCGGTTGAGTGCCAGGCTCCGCCGGCTTCCAGCCGGCCGACACGGCAGACTCCCAGTCTGCGCTACCGCTCGGGGCCGGCTTTACTGTGGAATTCGGGTTCAGGGCACTTAACACCAAGAATTGGCTTTCCTCCGGGCGGGTTTCGACTTTCGCTGAGCCCCAACGTGCGAGGGGATTCCGGAAAGGCCGCTGCTTTCCGACTAACCAACTGCAAATCAGATGTTTAGAACAATTATTCGTTTCCGGGAACAGCTTCGTTGCGGGGCTTACACCATTGGATTGGTCGCTTGCGGGTCATTGAACCTGACTTCAACCAGCGCGCAGGCACCCACTTTCGTCACTGGGCCAAGCGATGGAGTCGCTTCGGTCGGCGAGTCGTTCGAGCTGAGCGCCAGTGTCTCGGGGACAACCCCGGTTCAATTTGTTTGGTCGGTAGGCGGAGCGGTCTTGACCAATGCGGTCGGGCCTTCTTTGAAACTGACGAATCTTTCAGTCGCCAACACCGGGCTTTACCAGCTCACCGCGTCGAATGGCTCAGGCTCAGTCACAACCAATGTCACCTTAATTGTCAGTGACGCTCCCGCGCGCACGGTTTACGTCGGCCAATTGGCCTCGAACGCAGGCATCGTCCGGGTTCCGATCCGTTTCCGCCCCAACGGAGTTGAGAATTCAGTGAGCTTTTCGCTTCATTTCGACACCAACGTGCTTTCGGAGCCCGCTTTTGAGGCAGCGGTTGGCATCGCGGATTCCGCCGAACCGGTCAATGGGGCCTTCGGGGCTACCGTTCGGCTGGCCGCGGGCACGCGATTTTCGCCGAGTGAGCCGACAAGTGACACATTGTTAGGTAGCTTCCGATTTAAACTGGCGGAAGGTCAGTCGCCTTGGTCGGCCAAACTCGGCTTTAGCAACCAACCCGTGCCCTTGGGTGCGCGAACGGAGACCAATTCCCCGCTGGTCCTCGGAACCAACACGTTGCCGCAGATCCGGCGGGTTGATCCCTTGCCCGCGCTTTCCCGCCAGACCGGCCTTTTCCACCAGCGGGTTGAGGTCATCAACGCCACGGCTTCCGACCTTGCCAACATCAACCTGCTCATCTTGGAGCTGAAGGCAGATTCTCTGACCAACAGCGTGGCGGTCTACAATGCGGTGGCCGCCCAACGGACCGACACCGACGCCGATGGCGACGCGGACCTGAACCTCGGCTTGGACTGCGTGACGGACTCCGGTGCACCGTGCGAAGCGGGGACCGAAGGCTGCCGATGCGGCATCAACCCGGACATCAACGACGACCAGGTCATCGACTTGGCGCCGTTGATCTCGATCAACGACCTGCGCGCAGGCGAAGTCCGCGAACTGTTGCTTGAATATTTCGTGCCTGACCTGGTTTCCGTTCCCCACCCACGGTATTCGTTCCAACCCGGTTCGCCGATTTCGGTTTTTCCCTCCGCTCGGAATACTCCGGTCACCATCCGGACCAACGGGGTGGTAGACGGCCGCACCATGCTCGGCTTTCGCACGACGCCCACCAACCGCTACTTCATCCAATACGCCTCCACCTCGGAGGGGTTTTCGAAGTCCAACGAGGTAAAAACGGCGCGTCCGGCCATCCGTGGTAACGGCAGTCAGGTCCAATGGATCGATTACGGTCCGCCCAAAACTGATCCCCTGACCAACGGTCAGCGTTTTTACCGTCTGCTTGAAGGTTTCTAAGCATTTCAGCCATGACATCAGGAATTCCATTTTCATTCCGGTCGGCATCCCTTTCCGCGCTCAGCCTGATCGCGGCGATCCCGGCGGCAGTTGCGGCTTCAGCGGACGAAGAACGCGAACCGCTTGGAATCTCGGCTCGGGTCGGCGGACTCGCCCTGTTCAACGTGAAGGCGGCGGTCGTGGATACGAAGGCGCCCTTGAACCCGGCCATCGGCTATTACGACGACGGCTACGTCCTGGCGGGCAGCAGCGGCACGGGGGCCGGCCTCACCTGGAACTGGGGCTATGACCGAACCGCCCAGGCCAGCGGCAATCAGCTGGCCCTGCATCGCCTCGACAATTCACCCCGACCGGGATCCTTCGATCTGAATGGCGGCAATCCGCTGTTCGGCGGCGAACTGGTGCTGGGATTTGAGGCGTTTCGCTTCGATTGGGGAAAGAAAGAAGCCCGCTTTGGCGTCGAAATCGGGTATGGCTACCTGCCCTATTCCAGTTCGGGAAACGCCCGGCAGACGAGCTCTGCGACCTACACGACCCGGGTTCATGACACCAGCGGCGTCATTGTGCCCGATGCTCCCTACGCGGGAACTTTTAACGGGCCCGGGGCCTTGATTCCCCTGGCGCCGATCAGTTCAAGTGTGGAGACCGGTTCCGGAACCGGCTCCGTCGATGCCTCCTTCGACGTCAACTTCCACGCCCTGCGCTTCGGCATGTGGGTTGACTATCCCCTGACGAAAAAACTCACCGTCACGGCGAGCTTCGGCTACGCGGCCCTGTTTGCGGACGGCGAATTGAAGCTGACCGAGAGCCTGACGTTCGCCAATCCGACCCTTCCCTCCCTCGCGTCGGCCGCCACCGTCACCTCAAAGACCGACTGGCTTCAGGGGTTCTATCTCGAAGTCCGGGGTAACTGGCACTTCACGAAAACGCTGTCAGCCTTTGTCGGGGGTGAGGCCCGTTACCAGACCGATTTCACCATTCCCGGCGCCGGACGGCGGGGCGAACTCGATTTCGGCATCGGTTTCGGTGCCAAGGCCGGCATTCAGCTTGAGTTCTGAACCGGCTGTCAGTGCCGGTCCAGCTGCTCAATCGCCTCGCGCAAACGGCGAATCACTTCCTCCTGGCGGTGGAGGTCGGTCAGTTTGCCGCCATTCCGGTCGCTCAGGTAAAATGTATCGATCGCTGCCCCCTTTTCCGTGAGGATTTTGGCTAGGGCGATGTCGAGGCCGAATTCTGACAAGGTTCGGGTCACCGCATATAGGAGCCCAACGCGATCCTCGGCTTCGAGATCCATGATCGTTCGATTTTCGGAACTGGCGTTGTCGAACCGCACCGTCGTGGGAATGAACTCCTCACTGGCCGCGAGGTAGAGCGGTTGATAGGTGGGCGACCGGGCAAGGAAGCGCTGCGGATCCGCCCCTTTGGCCAGAATCTCGATCACAATTCGCTCGAAGCGTTCCCGGGCACCCGGCTCAGGCAATTGACCGGTGCGGGCCTCCACCACGAAAAAATCGTCCAGCACGATGCCGTCCGGGCGGGTGTAAATCTGCGCGGCGAGAATGTTCAATCCGGCGGCGGCAAACGCCCCGGTCAGCTTGGAAAAAAGCCCCGCCCGATCCCAGGTGCAGATATGGACGCCGGCATAACCACGGTCCGGCGCGTCCTGCCACAGGATCGCCGGTTCAAGCGCGCGTTCATCGACCGTGATCTGGAGATGCATGAACCGATGCGCCAGCGTCAGGTCCCGGGCAATGGCCCGGGCCTCGTGCAGTTGGAAGTAACGCGCGGGCATGGCGTTGAAGTGCGCGTCGATCTCGTCGGGCGAGAACGTCTTCGGCAGCATGGCGCGCACGTCCCCCTTCAACTCTTCGCGCTGTCGCACCGCCGCCCGGATGAACTCCGTTCCACCCAGCAATACTTCCCGGGTCTTGCGGTAGAGCTGCCACAGCAACGAATCCTTGAAGCCATTCCAGAGCGTGTCACTGGTTCCCATCGAGTCCGCGAACGTGTGCAGCATCAGCATGTCCATGGTCTCGATGCGCCCCACCTGGCTGGCCACCTGCCGGATGACCTCCGAATCTTCGAGATCCCGGCGCTGCGAGACCTGGACCAGCAGGAGGTGCAGCTCAATGATCAGCCGCAAGGCTTGGGTCGCAGAAGGATTTAGCCCCAGCCTTTTGGCGGCTTTGAGCGCCAGTTCTCCCCCGACGATTTCGTGCCGTCGCCCCGGAAACGCCTTGCCCGAATCGTGCAGCAACAGCGCCAGATAAAGCACGTAAGGGCGTTCGATCCCCTGCAAGATCTCGGTGTAATGACGGTAGGGCGACTCCGTGGCATCCCAGACGCGGTCCAGCTTTTCCAGGCACACGAGCGTGTGTTCATCCACGGCAAACTGGTGGTAATACTCGTGCTGCACCAGATTCGTCATCTTGCCAAACTCGGGCACCAGCCGGCCGAGCAAGCCCACCTCGTGCATCGCCCGCAGCGTGGGCGCGACGTTGCCGCGCTGGTTGAGGATCTCGAGAAGCGATTCCTTCACCCCGGAATCCCGCAGGAAGCGCCCATCCACGACCCCACCCAAGACCAACTGCCGCAGCATCTGCGCCAGATCCGGATGAAGCGAAAGCCCGCGCTGCTGCGCGTATAAAAAGCAGCGGACCAACCGGTTCTTGTCTTCACGGAACACCGCCCGTGAGACGGCCGCCAACTGGTTGTCGACAATCCGGAAACCATCCACCTCCTGCACCGCTGCCGGACCCGCCTTACGTCCCCTTAACAAGGCCCGCACACCGCCCTTCCGCGTCGGCACCAAGGCCAGTCGCTGCTCAATCGTCCGCGTGATGAGGTAAAGGTTGCGGGCGTGGGTGTAGTAATCCCGCATGAAATGCTCGACCCGCAGGCGCGGCGAGCGTTCCGGGTAATCGAGCCCCGATGAAACGGGCGGCTTGACGTTGGCGGACAACACGTCCACCGCCGAACCGGCCGTGTAGTGCAGCTCGTTGCGCGTCCGCAGCAGGTAGTCGTAGGCCGCATTCATTTGGCGGCGTTCCGAAGCGTCCATCAGCTCGGCCTGCTGAAGATCTTCAAGCGTGCGAGCCCCCTGCCTGAAGAAGGTCATCCAGAGCAGGTTTTGAAAGTCGCGCAGTCCGCCGCAGCCGTTCTTGATGTTGGGTTCCTGCATGGCGGCCGAGTTGCCGTGCTTGGCCCGGCGCTTCGCCTGGTCGGCGAGCCGCTGCGCAATGTATTCGTCCTCGTGTCCGCGCACGCACTTCGCGAGGAATTTCTTCTGCAAGCCGGCGAACAACGCCTCGTCCCCGGTGATCAGGCGGGCTTCGAGGAGCGACGTCTTCGACTGCATGTCCGTGTTGGCGACCTTCAGGCAGTCCTCCACCGTGCGGACCGAATTGCCCACTTTGAGCCCGATGTCCCAAAGGGCGTAAAGCACGGCGCTGGTCCACTCCGTGAAGGTGGCATGGGCTTCGCCGCGAAGGTCGACCCCGCCGCCCTGCAGAAACATCAGGTCCACATCGCTGCAGGGATTCAGCTCCGCCCGGCCGTAGCCACCGATCGCCACCAATGCGAGCCGGGGCACCCGACCTTTCGGCGGAAACGCCAGCTTGGTGGACTCAAAGATGTGCCGGACCAGCTGGTCCATGACCGCCGCCCGCGCCCGGCACACGACCAATCCGCTTTCGCCTCCCCGGTGCAAGATCTTGAGCCGGGCCGACTCCTCCTTGAGGAATCCGCGGTAACGGGCCAGTTCCTCGGCCGGCTTGCGGCCCGCCGGCAGCGGCAGCCGTTTCGCGGCGTTGGATTCAATCTTGGCGAGCAGGGCTTTCACGGCGCGCCGCGACGGTGCCGACCCACAATGGCAGTTGGCAATTGGCAATTGCCCCGGCGCAACCTTGCTGGCCACCCGGTGTTCCGTAAACCTGACGCTGCCCATGGCGCCTGCGCCTCCCGCCGATCCCGATGCCGAACTGATGCTCCGCGTAAAACGCGGCGGCCGGGATGCGCACGAGGCGTTTGCAGCGCTGGTCGACCGCTGGCAGCAGCCGGTCATCAGCTTTGTCTACCGTTCGCTGCCCGACGAATCCGAAGCCGAAGACCTTGCGCAGGGCGTCTTCGTCCAAGTCTGGAAAACCGCCGAACGCTACCAACCGTCTGCCAAATTCAGCACGTTCCTGTTCACCGTCGCCCGCAACCTGTGCCTGAACGAAATCCGCCGCCGCGCCCGGCATCCGGCCGATTCTCTCGATGAACCGCACCCGGACGACGAGGCCCATCCCTACCGCCAGATCGAGGACCGGCGCGAACTTTCCGCGGCCGACGCGGCCCAGCGGGCCGAGATTTTTCGCAAGGTGGATGCAGCCCTCGCGGAACTCCCCGAAAAGCAACGCACGGCCATCGTGCTCTGCCGCGAGGGCGAGCTGAGCTACGAAGAGATCGCGGCCGTGCTTGGCACTTCACTCCAGGCCACCAAATCCCTGATCCATCGCGGCCGTGAGCTGCTTAAAGCCCGCCTGAAACCCTACCTCAGCTCCGGCAGTTGGTCGGATCCGGGATGAAACTTTTCGCCTGCCACGGTTTTCACCCCCCACAGGCACGATGCATTCAGCTCCCGATCATGACGATTGGCTCGACGAAGTGGAACGGCGGGTTCTGAGCGCCGAGGAGTTGTCCACACTCCGCCGCCAGCTTGCCAGCCGGCCCCGCGAAGCGACGCGGCTGGAGGAGGAACTGGCCCTCAACCGGCTGCTCGACGGCGGGTTCCGTCCGCGCGCGTCGAGCAATTTTACCCAACGCGTGCTGGCGGACCTGGCGGTTCGGGAACCTGCCTCCCGGCGGTCTCAATTCGGTGGGTGGGCCCGGCTGCGGTTCCCACGCTTTGTCCTCTACGCCACCGCGGCGCTGGCAATGACGATCGGCTGGTGGCAGTTCCAGCTCCATCAGCGCGTCCAGTTGGCCGCCAGCGTCGCCGAAATTTCCCGGGCCGCGGCGGTGCCTGGCCTGGCCCTGCTCCAAGATTTCGAGGCGATCCAGTCCTTCCGGGCGGCCCCGCAACCTGGCGATCTCGCGCTGCTCGCCGCCTTGAACGAGTAATTCCATGCGCCCCTTCCGCCTCAGCCTTCGGCTTATCGCCCTGAGCGGCTCGATTTCGCTGTTGGTCCAGGGTCAGCCGGACCGTCCGGTCCCGCCGTTGCCGGTGCAGCGCTCACCCGTCCAGACGTTTCGGGAACTGCTGGCCGCGGCTCCGCCCCAGCGCAGCGCCTACCTCGCGAAGAAGACGCCCAAGTCGCGGGAATTGATCGAGGCAAAGCTGCGAGAGTTTGAAGCGCTCTCGCCGGCCCAGCGCGAGCTCCGGCTGCAGGTAGCCCAGCTTCAGTTCTTTCTCTCCCCGCTTCTGGCCACCGAGCCCGCCGCCCGCGCGGACCTGCTGGCCACGCTCCCGGAGATGGACCGGCCGATGATCGAGGAACGGCTGCGCGTCTGGGACGCGCTGCCTGCTGCGGCGCAGCAGGAGATTCTTGAGAGCGAGCAGTCGCTCTCGTTCTTCATCCGCCTCGAAACGGCGGACCCCAAGCAGTTGGCCGCCGTCGTCCGGGAAGCCCCGGCCAATGCCCGTCCGGAAGTCGAGGCGCAGCTTCAGCGCTGGCTCGGCCTGCCGGCGGAGGAACGGGCGCGCAAAGCCGCCAGTTTCCAGCGCTTCTTCAATCTGACCGAAGCCGAACAGGCCCGAACGCTGAAACAACTGTCCGTCACCGACCGGGCACAGATGGAGGCGACGATTACGTCGTTTGAACAGCTCCCGCCCGCCACGCGCCAGCAATGCGTCAACGCGTTCCGGAAATTTGCCGACCTGACTCCCGGACAGCGCGCCGAGTTTCTTCGCGACGCCGCCAAGTGGCAGTCCCTGAGCGCCGCGGAACGCGCTGCCTGGCGGCGCGTGGTGCAGCGCGCCACCGATCAGCCCCCGCTGCCGGGTGACCCGGATTTGACCGGCCACTCCCAGCTCGCGCTGACGAACAGCCCGGCCAATTGACTGCGGCCATCCGGCTACTCCCCGGGCACCCCAGCGCTCGCCGCCGCCGCAGACGGGGGCCATCCGGAATTCAACTTGAGAAAACTGGATCGGGCCACATTGTCCGCACGTGCTCGACAACGTGCTGGATCCCGCCGGCGCCAACTCAACTTCAATGACGGCGGACACCTCTCCCAAGACTTCCCGCAAACCCCAGAAAACCCTGGCCGGCAGCCCTGCTGCCAAGGTGAAGAATTACGTCCTCGACACCAACGTGCTGCTGCACGACCCGGATGCCCTGCTCAATTTCCAGGACAACCACGTCCTGCTGCCGATCGAGGTCATCGAGGAGATCGACAAATTCAAGCGGGAGACCACCGAGCGGGGACAAAATGCCCGGGCCGTCAGCCGGTTGCTCGACAAATTGCGGGCGAAGGGCTCGCTCAGCGAAGGCGTGCCGCTCGAACACGGCGGTCTGCTGCGGATCATCTTCGCCCACAAGGTCGCGGGCGCCGCCGCCAAGGCTTCCAAGGACGCCGCGACGCCGGAATTCGGGTCGGTCGACAACCGGATCCTCTCGCTCGCGCTCAACGTTCGCCGGGCCGATCGCAAGACGCCGACAATTCTTGTCACCAAGGACATCAATCTTCGCCTCAAGGCCGACGCCTGGGGCCTGCAGGCGGAGGATTACGAGACCGACCGGGTCAACCTGAAGGACCTTTACACCGGCAAGTTTGAGCTCGTCTTACCCTCGGCAAAGCTCAGTGAATTCCGCTCCCGCGGGGAGCTCACCCTGCCGCCCGGACCGCGGCGGAATCCGAACGAATATTGCTCGATCACCTGCGAAACCGAAACGAAACGCGTTCTGGTCGGCCGCGTCGATGCGACCGGAACCAAGCTGGTCCCGCTGCACGACTGCAACAACGTCTGGGGCATCAAACCGCGGAACCAGGAGCAGCATTTTGCTCTGGATGCCCTGCTCGACGAGCGGATCAAGTTCGTCTCGTTGATGGGCAAGGCCGGCACGGGCAAGACCCTCATCGCCCTCGCCGCGGGGCTGAAACGCACCGTCAGCGACCGCGAGTTCCGCCGTCTCGTCGTTGCCCGGCCGACCATTTCCATGGGCAAGGAACTCGGGTTTCTGCCGGGTTCGCTCGAAGAGAAGCTGGGACCGTGGATGCAGCCGATTCACGATGCCCTCGAAATGCTCGGTGACCTGAACATGGGCCACGAATCACGGCGCAGCACCGACCTGCTCCGCAACGGAACCATCGTCGTCGAAGCGCTGAGCTATATCCGCGGCCGGAGCATTGCGAACCAGTTCATGATCGTGGATGAGGCCCAGAATCTGACCCCGCTCGAAGCGAAGACGATTCTGACCCGGGTGGGGAATGGCACTAAAATCATCCTCACCGGCGACCCCTACCAGATCGACAATCCCTACGTGGACGCGGCGAGCAACGGCTTCACTTACGTCGTGAACCGGTTTCGGGATCAGGCCATCGCGGCCCACGTGGAACTCTCGCAAGGCGAACGCAGCGAACTCGCTGAGCTGGCCGCGGACATTCTCTGACCGCCGCCCCGCTCAATTCGAGTTTACCGGGCGCGCCCATCGGCTCAGGCACTCTTCCAGTTCGGAACGCCGGACCGGTTTGAAGAAACAGTCGTCCATGCCGACCTGCCGGCACCGTTCGCGAATGGTCGGCACCGTGTCGGCCGTCACGCCGACAATCGGAGTTCGTTTCCGACGGTTGTTCTTCTCTTCGGTGCGGATCTGCCGGGTCGCGTCGAAACCGCTCATGGTCGGCATGTGGCAGTCCATCAGGACGAGGGAGTAATTCTTGTTTGTCGCGGCCGCGACCGCCGCCGAACCGTCGTGCACGACATCACAGGCCCAGCCGAGCCGGCGCAGGAGTTCTACCATCACGCGCCGGTTCACCTCGTTGTCCTCGGCCAGCAGGACAAATCCCTTGGGAACCCAGATCGCCTGTTTGGGCGGCTCGACGATGGTCGTGGGGACCTTGCCCGCCGTCCAAGCGGACTCCTGCGAGTGGATCGCCCCGATCACCGTGTTGAGAAACGGGGCGCCCCGCAGCACCGGCTTGATGACTTCGACCACCCCGAGCGAGGCGAGAGCCGCGCCATTGGCGGTCACGCCCTGACGGCGCAGGCAAACCAAGGCCACCCGGCCGAACGCCGATTCCGAGCGGACGGTCTGGGAAAAGGACCGACCGCTGGCATCGGCCAATGCTTCCGAGAAGATCACCGCGTTGACGGGCGCGCTCCCGGCTGAAACCGCCCGCAAGCGGTCCGTCACTCCGATCACCGAGGTGGTCGTTTCCACCGTGAAGCCGCCCGCTTCCAGGTGACTCACGACAAGTTGCCGGCTGGCCGAAGAAGGCTCGACGACCAACACGCGGAAACCGGTGCCGATGACCGGCAGTTTCGGCACCATCCGGGAGGTGCCTTCGTCCGCAACCGGCAGGATGAACCAAAGCACGCTCGCGCCGTTTTCACCGTCGCTCACGCCAATTTCGCCGCCCATGCGCTCCACGATCTTCCGGGTGATCAGCAGGCTCAACGAGGGTTCGTCCGCAACTTTGGCGACGCCACCGTGGGGCGCTTCGTTGCCCAGCAGCCGCGACAGCGACTGGGTGGTGGCTCCGTCGCCGCTCCGGGTGATGAGACAGCGCACCCGGAAGCGGGTCGTCTCGGCCTCGGGGACCAGCCGAATGGAGATATGTCCGTCGGTGCTGAGTTTGATCAACGAGGCGATCAGGCTGACCAGGACCTGCCGGGTGCGGACCGGATCCGCCTCCACCATCAGCGAGCGCGTGTTGGTTGATTCAAAACCCAGCTCGATCCCCTTCTCCGAGGCATGTCCGGAGAGCAGTTCGAGGACGTCCACCACCTGTTCGCCGAGGTCAAAGATCGCCGGGGAAAGCTGCAGTTGCCCGGCTTCCAGGCGGGTGTAATCGAAAAGGTCGTTCAGGCTGAGCAACAGCACCTCGGCCGAACGCCCACCGGCAAGGGCCAGTTCGCGCTGGTCAAAGGCGAGCGGCGTCTCGAGCAGCATGTCGAGGTAGCCCATCAGGCTGTGCAGCGGCGTGCGGATCTCCTGGTTCACCACGCCGACCAGCTCCTCGCGCGACGCCGCAACCGACTCCTGGGCGCGTTTCACCTCGTTGCCAACCTCGGAGCTGATGCGTTCGCGTTCGGACTGGAATTCCTGCCGGAGGCGCAGCTCCTTCCCGCGGGCACGGCTCTCGCGGAGCTTCCACCCCAGCCCGGCGCCCGCCAGCAGGGTGGGCACGCCGACCGCCACCGCCATCACGACGAAGCTGCTGGCCTCGCCAAGCAGGGGCAACGCGGGCAGCGCGCCAAGGATCGCATTGTTCCACCCGAGCTGGGTGCCAACCAAAAGTTCCGTTGCCGGTAAGTTCATAGGCCAAGGGGGGACGCCCGAAGGGCTTCCAGTCCGAGAACGTATCGGCGAAAGGCGCCGTTACCTTAGTCCGGCGGACACCTCACAGCGGGCAGCCAGTAGCGGTGCTGGCGATGTTCTCCGAAAACGCACAGATTTCCCGTCGTCGCGCGGGGCGCGGCAGGTGCACAGGTTGTCCATGTCAATGACGCCCTTGATGACCAGCCCGGCGCGGCAGGTCGTCTCGCCGGCGGCGACCAATCCCGCAAGCACGGGCGGCGTGTAGTTCTACGACAGCACCCTGTCGATCGCGAGCAGGGCACGGGCGTGCTTCACCACCTCCCAGCCGGCGGTCTTTTGGAAAAAGGCGTCGTAGAGTTGGATGTCGCTCATCGGCGGGACCAGCGTAGCAGAAGGGGAAGGTGGAGGGCGACCATCGGAGGATTGGGAGCCAAGCGAACGCAGGATTCGAAGCTCAAGAACTTCCGCGCATCTAGCTAAGCGAGCTCCCCGATGGAACTAAAGGACTGGTAGTTCGCTGGAACCACCCTAACCTTTGGCCTAAATCACCAGCCATGGGACGAAGCCCGCAATGAACGATTTCTCCTATTCAATTCAACGTTCAGCCAGCGGCATCATGTTTTTATGCAGAATGAAGATAGAGAGTGGTTGCTGACCGATGCGAGGGGCGTCGACTCTGGGCCATTTACACATAGCCAACTTCAGCAGCAATACATGGCCCGCCAGATTAACGGAGACACCCTGTGCATGCCAAAGGGGTTGTTTGGTGCATCGGGCTGGAAGCCTCTGTGCGACTACTTCCCTGATTTCAAGGGAGGAGCTGACTGTCCTTTGGACGTTAAGCCTGACGCGACTAGGGCAACCTCCAACGCAATGAAAAGTGAAACGGCCGTGATGGCTGATATTCTGACCGAAATTCGCGCGATTAGAGTCGAGTGTGCTCAGGCCAAGTGGGCAGTCCGTGCATTGCTATTGGTTGTCACGTTTATTCTCCTCTTTGGGTTTAGGATTGTGTTCCGGTGATGCCAGAGAATTCTAGAACCGGTATTAGTCGACGTTAATTTCAGCCCGATTGCTTGGTGCGTCGCTACCACGCCTGAGAATTTACGAGCGTGTTTGTGCCCCACTCTCAACTCGCCGTGATCGGCGGCGGCCCGGCCGGTTTGCGCGCGGCGGAAGTCGCGGCGTCCGCCGGCCTGCGGGTCACGCTCTACGAGGGCAAACCTTCCGTCGGCCGGAAGTTCCTCGTCGCCGGCCGGGGCGGGCTCAACCTCACCCACGGCGAGCCGCTCGACCAATTTGCCGCGCGTTACTCCGGTCCCGGCCAGCCCGCGGACCTCTGGCCGCGCCTGCTCGCCGGCTTTGATCCCGCGGCGTTGCGCCAGTGGGCGGCGGGACTCGGCGTGGAAACGTTCCAAGCCACGAGCGGTCGCGTCTATCCGGTGGAGATGAAGGCCGCGCCGTTGCTCCGTCGCTGGGTGGCGCGGCTGCGCGGGCTGGGCGTGAAGTTCGCGATGAATCACCGGCTGGTGGCGCTGGAACCGCCAGTGGCACAGCCGCCCCCGGCTGTGGTTGTGCAGCGGGAGCCCTCGCCCGCTGAGCGACAGGCGGAGGCGCCTGTCGGACTGGAAACCGGCGAGGGCGCCGGTTCCACTAGTTCAGGTTCCACTCCGACGCGGTTCCGGCTCGGTTTCGCGAATGGCGCCACGGCCACGGCAGACGCCGTCATCCTCGCCCTCGGTGGCGGGTCATGGCCGGAGACCGGTTCGGACGGCGGCTGGACCCGGATCTTCGAAACGCTCGGCGTCGCGCTGCATCCGCTCGCGGCGGCGAACTGCGGCTGGGAACACGACTGGTCGCCGGAAGTCCTCGCCCGGGCCGAGGGCAAGCCGTTGAAGAATGTCCACGTCCGTGCCGGCGACACGCTGGCGGTCGGCGAACTGCTCATCACCCGCTACGGCCTCGAAGGCGGCGCTATCTACCAACTCGGCGCGGCGCTGCGGGCGATGGCGGAACCGGTCATCATCATTGATTTCAAGCCCACGTTCACGGTCGGGCAGCTGGTGGCAAAGATGGAGTCGGCGCGCCGCAACTTCCTCGCTGAAGCGCTCGTCCGCTGGCGCATCGGCGACGCCGCCCACGCGATCCTGTCGGACCGCACCTGGACCGATGCTTCTTCGCTGGCCCGCGCCGTGAAGCACTCTGTCATCCCGCTCCGCGGTCCGCGACCGATCGCAGAAGCCATCTCGTCGGCCGGCGGCGTCTGCTGGAGCGAACTCAATGACGGGCTGATGGTGCGACGGTTTCCGGGCCTGTTCGTCGCCGGCGAGATGGTGGACTGGGAAGCGCCGACCGGTGGCTACCTCATGCAGGGCTGCTTCGCGAGCGGGACTCACGTGGCGAAGGCGGCGGTCAAGTGGCTCCAGCCGTGAGATGTGGAAGCTTGGCAACCCGCTAAGGTCGCGGCGATCCGTTCATCGGCAGACTGCGGGCAAATTCCTCCAGGCCCTCCCGCTGCGCCGCATTCAGCTTCACGTTCGGACGCGCCGAACGCAGTTGGGCCATGGCTTCGGTGGCATTGGTCGCCTTGCCCTGCTGCAGGAGAAACGCGGCCAGAACCAAGGCGCTGCGTCCGTGTCCGGCCGCGCAGTGGACCAGCACCGGACCGTCGGCCTGGTGGGCGGTGAGAAAATCCAGCGCCTCGCGGAGTTGGGCCGGTGTGGGCGGGGTCAGGTCCAGCACAGGGACGCAGAGGTAGTTCGTCGCCTGCCGGAGCCGGACGGGTTCGGTGAACTCACACGTCAGGTCGAGCACGGTTCGAAATTCCTTGATCGTCGCCTCCGATCCCATCAGCCGTCGTCCTAGGAAAAGACCCGGCCGGATTTCGTCGAACGGCCGCGAAGAGGTAATCGCGCGGAAGACATGGTAGATGACCCGGTTGACGGCGTGCCCCGGCAACAGGAGGCACCGCCGCGCCAGCGGCACACGTCCGTCGCTCGCCTTCGCCCAGATCCCCGGGCTCCGGCTGGCGTAGGCGAGCGTGAGGACTCCGAAGTTCAGCACCACGAAGAGCCAGACTAGGCGGCGAAACCAGCCGCGCGCGATCACGGCCTTGAAGCCGGCCAGCAGTGTGAGCAGAACGAAGGCGAGCTGCAGTTTCATCCGGGAGGCAGTTGGCGGGTGAGGGCGACGAACTGGTCGAGGGCGACACGTTCGGCGCGTTCGGTCTTGGCAATGCCGGTCACCCCAAAGGCGGCTTCAAGCTGCGCTTCGGGCCACGCCGCAGTGAGCAGCTTGAACATCATTTTGCGGCGCTGGCCGAAGGCGATCTTGACCAAGCGCGTGAACCGCGTCGCTTCGTCGATGGACAGCAGCGGCGCGGGCCGGCGAATCAGCGCGATGCAGGCCGAGTCCACG
This sequence comes from Verrucomicrobiota bacterium, assembly GCA_043755815.1. GTDB lineage: Bacteria > Verrucomicrobiota > Verrucomicrobiia > Limisphaerales > UBA9464 > CAIWAH01. The sequence continues at coordinate 19,971 of JAYUSF010000190.1, read as the reverse complement.
TTGGGCTGCGGGAAAAAGCAGTTGGCCGGAATCTTGAACCAGCCGGCGGGCTGGTAGCGGAGCTGAATTAGCAGCGTGAGCAGGCCATAGTCCTCGGTGTCCGCCTTGGCGAGCAGACGTTTCACGACTTCTAGCTGCAACGTGACCACGAGCCGGTCCGGCGGCTGATCCGTCTCGGCGAGTTCCACGAGAATCGGCGAACCGACCGAGTAAGGCAGGTTGGCGACGAGCTTCCAACCGGCCCAGTTGCACGGGTTCTTTTTCAGCCAGACGAGGGCGTCGGCGTGGAGGAGACGGAGCGGTTGCGGAGTGCGGAGCTCGGAGTGCGGAATGGCGGCGTCGAGCGAAGCCGCGCGGCGGTTTGGTTCCCCGGCCGGTTCCCCCTTACCCCGGCCCTCTCCCCGAGGGAGAGGGAGAAAACCGTTGGACCCAACAACTCCACCGATGGCGCTCTCCGCTTCAGATTCTTCCAGATCAGTCCTCGTCAGTTGGGCCTGTGAAGTTGCCTTCTCTAGGCGCGCGATCCCCTCTCCCTGGGGGAGAGGGTTAGGGTGAGGGCGGACTTCCGAAGCAGCCGACGTAAGGAGGCTCAAACTTCTCGTGGAAGCCTCCACCGAAGACACCCCGAAGCGTCGTTCCAAGATGGCCACCAAGCGTCGGTCCATCTCGATGGCGGTGACGGGGCAACCGGAAGCCACGAGCATTTCGGTGAGCGGGCCGAGGCCGGGGCCGATTTCCAGCACCTGGTCGCCGCGCGCGAGTTCGGCGGCGGCCACAATGCGGCGGAGCTGGTTGCCGTCATGCAGGAAGTTCTGCCCAAGCGAACGGGTCAGTTGCAGTCCGCGCTCGTCGAGCAGGCGGCGCATTTCGGAGATGGTCATCGGTTAAACAGCGAAGGCGCGAAGAGGAGGAATCTGGAAGACAGGAACACAGGAAGACGTGAACTCGGGCGCAATCATGCGGTGACCTCCAGCAGTTCGGCCACCAGCGCCTTCAGAGTCCTTCGCAATTGCGCCTCCGTGATAGTGAGCGGTGGCGTGAGGCTGAGGATGTTCCCGTGCTCGCCTTCGGGCAGCAGGATGAAGCCTCGGTGCAGCATCCGCTTCATCAGCGTCAGCGAAAGTTCGGTGGCCGGTTTCCCGTCCGGCGTGGTGAACTCGATGCCCGCCATGAGTCCGACGCAGCGAGCCTCCGTTTTGAATTTTGCATTCGTCCTCTTGCACTCGCGCCCAAGTGCCTCTGCGAGCCACGCGCCGAGCTTGGCAGTCCGCTCAATCAACTTCTTCGTTTTCAGTTCCCTGATCTGTGCCAACGCCATCGCGCAACCGACCGGGTGCCCAAGGAACGTGCTGGTGTGGATCGCTTCGCCGTTCGAGGGCGGCCAGGCGGCATCCATCAGGTCGGAGCGACCCACGCAGGCGCTGAGCGGGAAGCCCCCGGTGAGCGCCTTGCCGAGGCAGATGAGATCGGGGACGACGCGGCTGTGTTCGTAGGCGAACCATGCACCTGTGCGGCCGAAGCCAGTGTAAATCTCGTCGAGGATCAGCAGCGCCCCGTGTTCGTCCGCGACGCGACGGAGCAGTGGGAGGAACTCCGGCGGCGGAATCCGGATGCCGCCGCGCGCCTGCACCGGCTCTACGAGAATCGCACCGGTGGGATGGCGACGAAGCGTCGAACGGAGTTGGGTTTCAAGGCGCTCCAACTCCGACTTCCGACTTCCGACTTCCGACTTTGAAGTCCGCCTCCTTACGTCGGCGGCTACGGGAAATGGGAGGAACTGGGCGAACTCACGGAGCTGGTTCCGAAACGGTCCGCGGAAGTGTTCGCGGTGGGTGGCATTGAGGGCACCGTAGCCGAGTCCGTGGTAGCCGCCTTCGAAGGCGATGACGCCCGGTTTGCCGGTGGCGAGGCGGGATGTCTTGAGTGCGGCCTCGACGGCCTCGAAGCCGGAGTTGCAGAAGATCGTTTTCCCACTTCCGACTTCCGACTTCCGACTTCCGACTTTGAAGTGAGCCTCCTCACGTCGGCTGCTACGGAAACAGCGGCCGAACGTGAGTTCGCTTAACTCCCGCGCGAGCTGCGCCTTGAGCGCGTGGGGATGCACGTCGCCCATCGCATGGAGCAGCGTGGCCATCTGGTGCTGGCCAGCGCGGACGACACGCGGGTTGGCGTGGCCGGCCGCGGCGACGCCGAAGGCAGCCGTTAGGTCGAGATACTTGCGCCCCTCGGCGTCCCAGACGTCGCAGCCCTTGGCCCGTTCCCAGACGATGGGCCACGAGCCGTCCGCTTCGAGGAACGTCACGTTCCGCGATTCGAACTGCCGCAACAGGTCCAGAGTTTGGGCGGTGGTCATTGAGTGAACAGCGAAGACGCGAAGACGCGAAGGCGGACGGCAAACCCGCGGACCGCAAGGTAGCCGCCGAGGTGACGAGGCGGACCACTTCGGCCTCCCGCTCCGGGAGTCCGCCTCCTCACCTCGTCGGCTACAGTCCTCAGGCCTCTTAGTTTGGCTCCATTCATCTGCGACTAAACCCCCCGCGCATCCACCGGCCAAACGAACTTGTGCATCTGGAGCTGAAAACGCACCGGGAGATGGTCGGCGATGATGGCGTCCACCAATTCCTGGCGGCGGATCGGGGTGTGGCCGGCCGGGACCGGCTTCAGCGACTTGTCCTGCTGCAGGGGCGCGAGCGGCGCGACCCACGAGAACAGGAGCGGGCATTTCGCATCCAGTTTGTGCCTGTGGATCGTCGACTTGGCCCATGCGTAGTCCTCGCGGGTGCCGATGACGAACTTGAGCTCGTCCGTCGGCTGGAGGTGTTCCAGGTTCGCCCACAGGTTGCGTTCGCTTTCACCACTGCTGGGGCACTTCAGGTCCATGATGCGGCGGATGCGGCGGTCGAGCTTCGCGATGTCATGGGCGCCGCTGGTCTCGACGAGCACCGTGTAGCCGTCGTCCGCGAGCTGGCGCATGAGTTCGGCGGTCTTGGGCTGGAGCAGCGGCTCGCCGCCGGTAAACTCGACGAGCGGCAGCCGGTGCTGGGCCGAGGCGTCGCCCGCGTTGACGACCGGCGGGAAGTGCGCGCGCTCCAGGTGTGCGTAGGGCTCGGCCAGGCGGTCCACCTCGGCGCGGATCTGGGTGAACGAACGGCGTTTGCCTTCGGTAAAAGCGTAGGCCGTGTCGCAGTAGGAACAGCGCAGGTTGCAGCCGGTCAGGCGCACAAACACGCACGGGAGCCCTGCGAAGGTGCTCTCCCCTTGCAGGCTGAGGTAGATCTCGTTGACGACCAGTGAATCCGGCACGCGGGCGACGGTAGCAGCGGGGAACAGGAACTCACGCAAAGACGCGAGGGCGCAATGGCCGGCACCTTGCAACTCTGGTCGGACGGTCACGATTCACCCGCCTCGGGTGCGCACCGCTCATGACTGGTGCCGGAGTCATGGTGCTGTTTAGGCAGCTCTTGAGCCAAAAAAGACTGTTGCCCGAGATCGCTCGCCCGATACCTTACGCCGCTCAGTAACGGAGCATTTGGCCATGAACATCGAACTCTGTAAGAAAGCTTTGGAAAAGATCGGCAACCCGCACGTGCTGGTGAACCTGGTGTCACGCCGAGTGCGCCAGCTCAACAGCGGCGGGGGCGGCATTGCCCGTCCGCTGGTTGATTTCGATGCCACGATGGGGGCCGCCGACGTGGCGCTGCTCGAGATCGTCGAGGAGAAGATCGGAGTGGAATACCTCGACGCCGACGGCGAGGCGATTGTCGCGGCGCCCGCGCCGAAGCGCCGCCGCCGTTCCTCCGCCGCCGTCGCGGCCGCGGCTGCCGCCGCCGCCGCCGAAGCCGCCGCGGTTGCCGCCTGATTTCAGCCTCACTTTGACGGCAGCCGGAGGGCGACGCTCTCCGGCTGTTTGCGTTTATGGCCGACCTTCCTTCCAACCACAAAGCCCGCCGGGACTACCACATCCTCGCGACCTACGAGGCCGGGATCGTGCTGCACGGCACCGAGGTGAAGGCCCTGCGCGCCGGCAAAGGGCAGATTTCCGACGCCTTCGCCCGAGTGGAAAAAGACGAGGTCTGGCTGCACAACGCGCACATCGACGAGTATTCGCACGGCAACCAGTTCAACCACGCGCCCAAGGGGAAGCGGAAGCTGCTGCTGAACCGGACGGAAATCCGCAAGCTCCGGGAGCTCTCCCAGGTGAAGGGCAACACGATCGTGCCGCTCTTGTTCTACTGGAAGAACGGGCACATCAAGGTCGAGCTTGCCGTCGGCAAGGGTAAGGCCGAATTCGATAAGCGCGACGACATCAAGCAGCGCGAGTCGGACCGCGAGATCAAGCGCGCGGTGATGCACACGCTGAAACGGAGCTGAGCCGCGGCGCGACCTTTCGCTTTCCTCGGCGGGCTTCCGCCGCCATTTTCCGCGACGCCTCCATGCAGACCCTCTATCTCGACATCTTCAGCGGCATCAGCGGCGACATGTTTCTTGGCGCGCTGTTGGATCTCGGCGTTGATTTCCGCGAACTCGAACGCGGGCTGAAACGGCTCAAGCTGGACGGTTATCACCTGCACGCGGGCCGTGGCCAGAAGGGCAGCATCGCGGGCATCAAATTCGACGTGCATCTGGAAGGCGAAGCGTGCGAGCACGGGCACGTCCACGAACATCCGCATCCCCATGCGCACGGTCACGGCGACGGCCACGGCCACGAAGACAGCCGGGATTTCGCGGCGATCCAGCAACTCATCCGCGCCAGCGAGCTTTCCCCCTGGGTCAAGGAACGGGCCGTCGCCGTATTCCAACGCGTGGCGGTCGCCGAGGGCAAGATCCACGGACTGCCGCCGGAACAGGTTCATTTCCATGAAGTCGGCGCGGTGGACTCCATCGTGGACATCGTCGGCGCCTGCCTTGCGCTGGAACTGCTCGGCAAACCGCGCGTGCTCGCCGCCGCGGTCGTCGAGGGCACCGGCTGGGTGAAGTGTGCCCACGGTCGGTTTCCTGTCCCGACCGCAGCCACCCTGGAAATCCTTGGTGCGCGCGGCATCGCGGTGACGCAGTGCGAGGAACCACACGAACTCGTCACCCCGACGGGGGCGGCGCTGCTGGCGGAGTTCGCGGAGGGCTTCGGCCCCATGCGCGGGCTGGTGGCGCGGAGGGTCGGCTACGGCCTCGGCACCCGGGACAACCACACGCGGCCAAACGTGCTGCGCGCGGTGCTGGCGGAAGCCGACGCCGCGAACATCGACCACGACTGGGAGACCGACACGGTGGCCGTGCTGGAAACCAATCTCGACGACGTCACGGGGGAGGTGCTGGGCCACTTCGTGGAGTCGACGCTCAAGGCGGGTGCGCTGGACGTTTTCCACACGCCCATCCAGATGAAGAAGAACCGACCCGGCGTGCTGCTCACCGTGCTGTGCAAGGAGGAGGATGCCGACCGCTTCTCTGAACGGCTGCTGCGACACACGAGTGCCTTCGGCGTGCGGCGAACGCTCGCGGAACGGCGCAAACTCCGGCGCGAGTTTGTGCGCGTGAAAACCCAGTTCGGTGAAATCCCGGTAAAACTGGGCCGGCTCGACGGTGAAACCCTTCAGTTCGCCCCCGAGTTTGACGTCTGCCGGGACAAGGCGGCCCAGGCCGGTGTGCCCGTGCGCGAAGTGATGGCGGAGGCGGAGCTGTTGGCGCGGCAGGCGGATGGCAACCGTGGGCAGTAGGACCACGGTTGCCAAACGGCGGGTGTTCCGGCCCACTAGTCGCGAATCCCCGTCTGACTCCATGAACACCATCACCCCGATCCCGCCCGGCTACCACTCACTCCAGGCCTACTTCACGGTCCGCGACGCGGCGAAGGCCATCCTCTTCTACCAGGAACTCTTCGGCGCCCAAGAAATCGTCCGCATGACCATGCCGGACGGCAAGACACTGATGCATGCCGAAGTGAAGATCGGCGACTCGGTGCTGATGCTCAGCGAGGAAATCCTGGAATGGGGCAACAAGTCGCCGGCCACCCTCGGCGGCAGTCCCGTAAGCCTGATGCACTACGTGTCCGCGGTGGACGCCGTCTTCGCCAAGGCCGTGGCGATGGGTTGCCAGACGATCATGCCGCCGACGGACATGTTCTGGGGTGACCGCTTCTGCAAGTTCACCGATCCATTCGGTCACCTGTGGGGCGTGGCCACCCACATCAGTGATCCGTCGCCGGAAGAGATGGAGGCCGGACGGAACGCGATGTTCGCGGGTGGAAGCGGGGACGTCTGAGGCCGGAACCCCGCCTCACTCCGGCGCGAGGTTCAGGTAGCCAATCAGCATTTCGTCATCGGTCTGCTCCCCAAACTGCACCGAAGATGTGGGTGATGGATTCCAAGGATTCCATTCCGAGTTGTCGAAGCCGCCGGTGATCCGCACGCGGGTGCCGGCCGGAAGGCGCTTCGGTTCGGTGAGCCGATACAGCGCCTGCCACGCGAACTCGTAGCCCGGGACGTTGAGCAGGGTTTCCTTGCGACCGTCGGCGTAGATCGCCTCGAACCGCATCCGGGCGCCGCGGAAATGCATGTGCGGACTCAGTTCGTAGAGCAGGGAATCGCGGCTCACCGTCGTCTCCGCGATCACCTCGTGGTCCCGGGCACCGGGGGGAATGGTGAAGGTGGTGGTGTAGGCAGCGGTGGTGGTCAGTTCGCGGGCGGGAGGTTTCGCGGCCAAATAGAGCCCAAGCAGTGTTTGATCGGTGGTTGCCGTTCCGTTCGGCGTGTAGTGCATCTGAAATGCAATGATCGATCCCTTTTTCAGGAGTTTGCCCGTGCCCGCCGGATATTGGACCTGATCCATTCCTGGAACGTAGCCTGCAAAGAATCCACCCAATCCGCCCTTGAGTTGAACCAATTCGCCAATGCTCCCGACGAAAACCAAACAATGATGCACCACCGCCCGATTGCCCGGTTTCACGGCAGCAGCACGAAGCCAGATATTGGATGAGAATGGGTTGAGAACGAACTGGTAGTTGTAGGGGATCTCACCCGAAGCGGCGATTGTCTGCGGTTGGATCGGTATCACCAGGTCGGGAGTCCCCAATGGCCATTCGGACGGCGCGGGTGGCGGTGTGGCCGCGAGCGGATCGACGCCTTCACCACGCGGGGCACCCGCATCCACCCAGGCCACCAGCTTGGAGGCTTCGGCAGGCGTCAGGGAAAAGTCATTGGCAAACCGCCCATGCGCCGGATCGGCATGCCACGGCGGCATATAGCCGGTCAGCACGTTGAAGCGGATCGCAGCGGACTTTTCGGCCACAACCGCATGATTGGTCATGGCAAACGAACCGATGTCGCCCGCCCGGTGGCAGGTCACGCATTTCGCCTGGAGCAAGGGCGCGATCTCGCGCCGGAAATCCGGAGTCACCAATGGCTCCACGCCCAGACTTGGACCGATGTTCTTAACGCGCTCCACCGCCACTGTTTGACCGGCCAGGAACTGTTCCAACGCCACCGCCAGATGCGGCTCGTTGGTGCCCCCCGGCTCAGAACATTTGGTCTCCAATGCTCCGGTGTAAAACGGTTCCAGGAATCCGCGGTTGATCGCCACGACGGACTGAACCGTCTGCGCCCCGAAGGTGCGGGTGACGAGTTGGGCGAGGTCATGCAACACGGGCGTGCCGACGCCGGCCGCAGCCGTGGCGGCCACGATGGCCTCCCGCGTGTCGCGCGGATTCACCAGCCAGAAGCGGACGTCCTTGGCCCCAAAGCGCTGTTGCAGCGGGCGAACGGCCGCCCAGGTGTCGGTCAGGTGCGCGTTGTCGGTGAACACCAGCACCACCGCCTTGGCATCGCCTTCGCGAAAGAGATCGTGCCGGACTCCGGACTCGTCGTTGAGGGCAAAGTTGTCGATCGAGGGCGGCAGTTCGGGCGGACGCGATTCAAGCCGGTAAAAGCGCCGGCCCACCTTGCTCACGTCGGGATCGAACCACACCCGTTCATGGGTGCCCGGCGCCAGACGCATCAGCGTTTCCCAGACACCGGGCGCTCCCAAATCGTCACTGGCGCGAAGCTCAAAGGCCGAATTCGCGTCCGCAGCGCTGAAGGCCAGCCGAGGCGCACCACAGACGGGATCAACCGTCGGCCGGAGGGTCGGGGCGGCCAGCAAGCCGGCGGAAGTGCAGAGAATCGAGAGGGACGAGAGGAGGAGGCGCATTGGGTCAGCGGCGTCCGTTTTCAAAGGTGACGATGACTTCGCCGGGCTTGGCGTAGCCGAGTTCGCGAATCTTTCGCTCAATGGTCCGCGGGTCGCTCTGGATCGCCTTGAGGTCGGATTGCAGCCGCTTCACCCCGGCTTCGAGGCGGACAACTTCCTCGCGCTTCTGGTTCACCTCTTCGCGCATCTGCTGGTTTTGCCGGATGAGCGGCAGGTAGTTGATGCCCACGCCCACGACGACCGCGAGGACGATGAGCACCACCAGCGCACGGTTGAGCCAGCCATAGATGCCCAGGGGGCGTTCGTCAGGGGTTTCACTCATTTGGAGAGGCGTTTCACCGCTTGGAGTTTCTGGTCCGCGCCGAAGGTAAGGCGGAGAAAGCTGTCCGGCGTCGAATAGTATTCGCCGCCCAAACCCATTCCATTGACGTATCCCATGCTCGGCCGGCCGGCGGGAACCGAACCCGCGGCGTAGTGCATCCGCCCGCGGGTCGTCAGCCACTCGGCCACCGTGGTGCGGTCACTCGTCGTCGCGACTTTGTCGGGCGGGCCCAACTCCTTCACGGCGTCGTCATAGGTGTAGGTGCCAATCCGGGCATTCCAATCGATCCGCGTGGCGCAGCCCACCAGCAGCCCCAGCCCCAGGAGCCAGCCCAGTGCGGCGCGAAAACGTGGAATGTTTGAGCAGGCCGTCGACATGGGCGCAGACTATTCAAGGAACCGCCGCCAACGCAACGGCGGTCACGCTGGTGACAAAACCGGGCTCCCGCATACGGTCTGCGTCCGCATGTCCGCCATCCCATCTCCCGTCGCCGAATGGTTCGCGCGACGATTTGCGGCGCCCACCCCGGCCCAGACGGCGGCGTGGCCGGTGCTCCGCGCGGGACGGAACGCCTTGGTCGTTTCTCCCACCGGCACGGGAAAAACCTTCGCCGCGTTCTTCCAAGTGCTGGATCAGCTCGCCACCGAACAGGAGGCCGGCCGGCTGGAACCGACGATCCATTGCCTCTACCTGTCGCCGCTGCGGGCATTGAGCTACGACTTGGAGAAGAACCTCGCCGGCCCGCTGCGGGAAATCTACGGCGAGGCGCCATCGATCCGCGTCGGCCTCCGCTCGGGCGACACCGAAAGCGACGAACGCAAACGGCAGTTTGACCGGCCGCCGCACATCTTGCTGACCACGCCCGAAAGTCTCGCCGTGCTCCTGAGTCAGCCCAAATGGATTCCCCATCTGCGCCGAATCCGGTGGGTGATCGTGGACGAGATCCACGCCCTGGCCGAAAACAAGCGCGGTTCGCACCTTGCGCTCAGCCTAGAACGGCTGGACGCCCTGAAAGCGACGACCGGTGTTCCTGCCGGGAGCAAGGAAGCGTCGCCCTCTACCGCCGGAACGTCGGAGTGGACGCCGCTGCAGCGCATCGGCCTTTCCGCGACCGTCTACCCGCTGGCCGAGGTCGCCCAGTTTCTCGTCGGCACCCACCGCCAGTGCGAGATCGTCGATGTTTCCGCGGCCAAGAAGATCGATCTCCGGCTCTACACTCCGCTGCAAAAGCACCCGTATCCCATGGCCGGATTCAGCGGCGTCCGCATGGTCCGGGCGCTCGGCAAGCTGGTGCAGAAGTTCCGCACCACGCTGGTCTTCACCAACACCCGCAGCGGCGCCGAGTCGGCGACCTACTGGCTCAAGGAGCACCTGCCGCAACTCGCCGAACAGATCGAGTGCCACCATGCCAGCCTTGACCGCGACGTCCGCCTCGAGGTCGAGGATCGGCTCAAACGCGGCGAACTGCGCTGCGTCGTCTGCTCCACGTCGCTGGAACTCGGCCTCGACATCGGCACGATTGATCTCGTCGTCATGCTCTCGACCCCGAAGGGCGTGAGCAAGGCGCTCCAGCGCACCGGCCGCGCCGGGCACAACCTCACCGAGGTCAGCCGTGGCCTGCTGATGGCCACCAACGTCAACGACCTCGTCGAATGCGCCGCGACGGCCAAACTCGCCCGCGCCGGTCACCTCGATGGCGTGCGGATCCCCGAGGCACCGCTCGACGTGCTGGCGCAGCACCTGATGAGTCTCGGTTGCCTCGGCGAAGTCGGTTGCGATGCGGCCTATCAATGGGTCCGGGGCGCCTGGCCTTACCGGAACCTGAGCCGGGCCGAGTTCGACGATGTCCTCGACTACCTTGCCGGCGGAGGCAAATCACTGCGTCAGCAATACACCGAAGTCTTCGGCAAGATCGTCCTGGATTCCGAACGCGGCGTGTTTGAAGCCCGCGCCGGTTCAGCCCGCCGCGATTTCCTCCAAAACATCGGCACCATTCCCAACGATGGCGTCGTCCGGGTGCTCCTGCGAAATGCCCAGCTTGGCACCGTGGAGGAATCGTTCCTCCGGAGCCTGCGCCCAGGCGACGTCTTCACGCTCGGCGGCCGGCCGGTGCGGTTGGAACGCGTCGGCATGATGGAGGCCTACGTGACCCGCGCCGATGGCGCGACGCCCACCGTGCCCCGCTGGGGCGCCAACAAGTTGCCGCTGTCGAACCGGGTCGGGCAGGAAATCTCCGCGTTCCGCGCTGAACTCCGGGCCAAGCTGGAACACCTGCCGGTCAACCAATCCCCTTCCCTGATTCCGTGGATCGCCGAGCGGCTCGAAATCGAACTCCCCAACGCGGAAATTATTTTCCGCATCCACGCGGCACAGGTGCAGGTCAGCGAGATTCCAACCGGGGATTTCCTGCTGGTCGAGGAGTTGCTTGGCGAACCGGAACCCGACCCCGAGCCTCGGCCCCGCACCTTGCGAGCCAAACCGCGCGGCGTTCCCTCCCGGCGCGAGCTCGCCCCGTTCCTGTTCCCGCTGGAAGCCGCCACCCCGCTCCGGGGTGCCGCTCCGGCCCAGCCCGAGTCCGCGGCGCCCGCCTCCGGGACTTCGCGCCACTACTTCTTCCACGCCCTGATCGGCCGGGCGGCCAACGACGCCCTGAGTCGGGTGTCCGCCCTGCGTCTCTCGCGGCTGCGGGGCGGCAACGCGGTCGCCACCCCCGACGACTACGGGTTCGTGCTGACGGTTGCGGCCCATCAGTCGCTCGCGGAAAACGATCTGCGCCCGCTGCTGTCGCCGACCGGTTTTGACGCGGACCTGGCCGAAGCGCTCGCCCGCTCCGACCTCCTGAAATACCACTTCCGCGGCGCGGCCCAGACCGGACTGATGGTCTATCGCAATTTCTTCGGCGAACAGAAGTCCGCGCGAAAGCTCCAATGGTCGGCCGAGGTGATCTTCAACGTGCTGGTGCAACACGAACCGGATCACGTGTTGCTCCGCGAAGCCCGCCGCGACGCCACCCACTCGTTTCTGGACGCGCCGGCCGCCGTGCGGTTTCTGACGCGACTGCACGGGCAGTCCCTGCCGATCCGACTGCGGCCGGTGACGCACGTTGCCCCCCTGTCCTTCGGCATGTATGCCACCAAGATCAAGGAAGCCTTGCTGGTGGAAGATCCACGCGAAACCTTGGAGCGCCTCTATCACCAATGGTGGCAACAGCTCGGTGGCGACGCCGTCGAGCCGTCCGTCGCCTGAAACGCCCGGCATGAACCTTCTTGTCGTCTCCGACCTCCACTTTGCCGGCCCGCAGGAGCAGACCCGCCGCGGCCACGAGGCCCGCGTCATGCCGAATGCCGTCGCCCGCGGCTTCGCCCACCTGTGGCGCCACCATTGCTGGCTGCGCGATCCCTTCGCCCACAACGACAAGCTCGGCCGGATCATTGCGGCCAACCCGGCGCCCGATCTCGTCTTGGCCAACGGCGACTTCACGATCGATTCCGCCTACGTCGGCGTGAGCGACGACGCGGCCCTCGAAAGCGCGGCCCTCGCCCTCGGGGAATTGCGGGCGGCTTACGGCGACCGGCTCCTCGCCACGATCGGCGACCATGACCTCGGCAAGAAGAGCCTGTTCGGCGGCGCGGGTGGGCCCCGCTGGCAGAGCCTGCTCCGCTGCGAACGCGAGCTGGGATTGAGCCGCTTCTGGCGCCGCGAGTTTGGCCACTACGTCCTCTTCGGCCTCGCCTCCACCCCCCTGGCCTGGCCGGTGTTCGAGGCGGAAGGGTTGCCCGCGGAATCCGCCCAATGGCGGGAAGCCCAGGCGGATCTTCAGGCCCGGATCACGCTGGAATTCGCCCGCCTGCCGGCCCAAGCGCGGGTCCTGCTCTTCGTCCACGATCCCACGGCGCTCCGGTTTCTCTGGGACCTCCCCGAAGTCCGCACCCGGCTTCATCAGGTGGAACGCACGGTCATCGGCCACCTTCACACGCCGGCGATCTGGCGGGTGGCCCGCCTCCTCGCCGGCATGCCCCGGCTGAACATCCTCGGGGTGACCGCCCGACGCCTGTCCACCGCCCTGAACAGCGCCGGCTGCTGGAAACACTTCCGGATCGCCCTCTGCCCTGCCCCCACCGGCTGCCAGGCGCTGAAAGACGGCGGCTGGCTGACGCTGGAACTCCCCCCGGACCAGCGGCCGTCCAAGCTCATCCGCCATCGCCTCCCGTGGTGACATCCCGCGTCGGAGCCATTCCCCGGCCGAGGCAGGCGGATCGAAATTAAAGGAAGCGGGACGCCGGCCCCGCCCCGGCCGGCGATGAACCAGTGTCCGCGACCGTCGCCCGAATTGAACGGTTCTACCGAAACCTGACGAAGGCCGGCATTCCCCTGCATGACGTCCTGGGCCGCAAGGACGTCTTCCATTCGCTGCGCAAGACCTTCGAAACCAATCTGGCCAAAGCAAGCGCGGCCAGCCGCTTAACCAGTCGCACGGCGATGGCGCTGATGCGGCACAGCGACCGCCGGCTGACGGATCTCATTTGCACCGACGAGAACCTGCTGGCCACGGTGGAGGCATTTGACGTGCTGCCAAACTGCGCGGAAGAAGCCTCACAAATGGACTCACGAGATAGAGCCGCAGAGGGGCAAAACGGGGCATTCCATGGCACAACGCGGAGCGCGATCGAGCCGTCGGAAAGGTCCAAGGAAACTCAGGAAAATCGCGGAAAACGGCTTATTCTAGCCTATCCGACGCTTGCGGGGAATGGCGGGAGTGGCGGGGCTCGAACCCGTAACCTCTGCCGTGACAGGGCAGCGCTCTAACCAATTGAGCTACACCCCCGCGATCGGAGCGCGCTGTTGTAGAGACCCATCCCGACGAGTCAACGCATTTGTTAGAATCCGCCGAAATCGCTGCGCAGGAGAGAGGTGGTCCGGGCCGCAGACGCCAAGGAGGTGGGGGTGGGGGACCCCGCTGAAGAAACGTGCTACAACCCGGACCACGGCCAACGTATGGACGGCATGGAAGACTGTCAATACGGTCACGGTTGCGTTACAGATCGGCTTCGTCCCACTGGGCCCTGGGGCGGCTCTCCCTGAACATCTGGTCTTCGGAACGCAGGCGACTCTCTGACCCTGCGACTGCGACTGAGTCCGTGCCGGGGCTTGACGGAAGGGGTGGGTGTGTTTGCATCGGCGCGCATGAAGAAGTTTTTCGCGTTCGCCACCATCGCCCTGGTCGCCCTCACGGCCACGGGTTGCTATTCCACCAAAGAGGGCCGGAAGAAGGTTGGCGTCCCCTTCTCCAAGGACACCATCGAGAGCCGTTACGAACGGCCTGCGGCGCAGCTTTTCGCGGCCGCCAAGGAAACGCTGGCGTTCAATGGCACCCTGACCGGCGAGAACACCATCGCCCTGACCCTCACTTCCAAGGTGGATGAGCGCACCGTCTGGGTAAAAGTCGAAGAGATCGAACCCGCGATCAGCCGCATTCAGGTGCAGGCCCGGAAGAAGTCCGGTCGTGGCGATGTCGACCTTGCTTCGGAACTCGACAAGCAGATCGCCCTTCGCCTGAAGTAACCGCGACCCATCGCGAATCCGAAACGGGCTGGGATCAAGTTCCCGGCCCGTTTTGTCCGCCCAGGTTTCATCCTCCGGCACCGGGACTTCAGTCGAACATCTTGCCCGGATTCAGGATTCCGGCGGGATCCAAGGCGCGCCGCAGTTCCCGCATGACCCGCATCTGGGCGTTGCCCATGAACTTGGGCAGAAATTCACGCTTGGCCACACCCACGCCGTGTTCGCCGGTAATCGTGCCCCCGAGCCGGATCGCCTCGTCGAAAATCTCCCGGAACGCAGCGTGAACGCGTTCCATCTCCTCATGGTTGCGTTCATCCGTGAGGAAGGTGGGGTGGAGGTTGCCGTCGCCCATGTGCCCAAAGGTGCCAATCCGGAGCCGGTATTTTTTTGCCACCTGATCGCAGAACCGGACCATCGTGGCCAGTTCGCTCCGCGGCACGGTGGCGTCCTCCAAGATGGTCGTGGGCGCGACCCGAGCCAGAGCGCTGAAGGCACTGCGCCGGGCGCTGGCCAGCTTGTTGGCCTCGGCTTCATCCTTCGCGACGCGGACTTCCATGCAGCCGTTTTTCCCCGCGATTTCAACCATCTGGCGCGCTTCGTCCTCAACCTGTGCGGGATGCCCGTCGGTCTCCATCAGCAGCAGCGCCTCGCAGTCCAACGGCAGCCCGATCTTCGCAAAGTCTTCCACGCAGCGGATCGTCATTCGGTCGAGGAACTCCAGCGTGCAGGGAATGATCTGGGCGGCGATGATGTCGCTCACCGTCTGCGCCGCCGAATCCATCGCGCTGAACGTGGCCACCATGGTCTTCTTGGCGGCCGGCCTGGGAATCAGCTTCAGCAACACCTGGGTGATCACTCCAAGCGTGCCTTCGCTGCCGATGAAAAGGTCTTTCAACGAATAGCCGGCGACGTCCTTTACGCACTTGTTGCCGCTGAACATCACCTCGCCGTCGGGCAGCACGACCTGCAGGCCCATGACGTAATTGCGCGTGATGCCGTATTTCAGTCCGCGCAGGCCGCCGGAGTTCTCCGCCACGTTTCCACCGATCGTCGAAATCTTCATCGAGCCGGGATCGGGCGGGTAAAACAGCCCGACGGCCGAGGCTGCATCGGCAACCTGAAGCGTGGTCACGCCCGGTTCGACCAGCATCGTCAGGTTGGCGCGGTCCACCTCAAGAATGCGGTTCATCTTCACCGTGCAGAGCACGATGCAGTCCGCGGAAGGCAGGCTGCCGCCGCTCAATCCGGTTCCCGAGCCACGCGTGACGACCGCAGTCCGGGTGCGCTGCGCAATCGCCAGCACCGCCACGACGTCGGCCGCGGACCGCGCGAACACGACGCAGCCCGGCATCTGGGTCAACGCCGCCGTGCCGTCGAAGGAATAGGGAATCAGGTCTTCGAGCTGGGTGAGCACCTGTTCGGCACCCAACTTGGCGCGCAACTCGGCGATGATGTCTGCTGGCAACGGCATGGCTGACGCCAGCGTCGCGAACGGGAGCGAGCCCGGTCAAGACACCGTCACGCCAACTCAAGCAGGCCGATTCGTCGGCCGATGGGGTTCCCATGAACAAATGGCCCCGCCCTATTTGGCCCCTGCTGCCATTCCTTGGGGCATTGGCCGGTTGTTCAGCGCGGGAAGAATCGTGGCCGCCACCGCCGCGGGACCGTCAGGAAAGGCATTTGATCGAGGCCGCGCGCCAAAGCGTGGAGCGCTACGACGGCTGGACCCAAGTCGCGTGGGTCGTCGAACGCTTTGAGGGCCAGTGGCGAGTCCAGGCTTGGAAAATCGTCGACCCCAAGGCCCGGGGCCGGATGCAATGCGTCCCTTGGGCCGTGCGCGGAATCCTGTTCGACAACGACGCGAACCAGATCGCGTATCGAAACTACCTCTAGGTCCGATCATGGAAAAGCGGCGGCCCATCGCTGGAACCGCCGCCTCAAACTCGGAATTCCGTCGAATCCGTCACATGTGGGCGATCATGTTGTCGCCGAAGGCGGAGCACTTGATCTCGGTCGCACCCTCCATGAGACGGGCGAAGTCGTAGGTCACCCTTTTCGAGGCGATGGCGCCGTTGAGGCCCTTGATGATAAGATCGGCCGCTTCGACCCATCCCAGGTGCCGCAGCATCATCTCGCCGGACAGGACGACGGAACCGGGGTTGACCATGTCCTTGCCGGCATACTTCGGCGCCGTGCCGTGGGTCGCTTCGAAGATGGCGTGGCCGGTGATGTAGTTGATGTTGCCGCCCGGGGCGATGCCGATGCCGCCGACCTGCGCGGCCAGGGCGTCGGACAGGTAGTCGCCGTTCAGGTTTAGTGTCGCGATGACGTCGAAGTCGGTGGGACGGGTGAGCACCTGCTGGAGCGCGATGTCGGCGATGCTATCCTTGATGACGATGCCGGCGCCGGGTTTGCCCTCGGGGATCTTGCACCACGGGCCGCCGTCGATCTCAACCGCGCCGAAGAACTCCTTCGCGACCTTGTAGCCCCAGTCACGGAAGCCGCCTTCGGTGAACTTCATGATGTTGCCCTTGTGGACAAGCGTCACCGACT
This sequence comes from Verrucomicrobiota bacterium, assembly GCA_043755815.1. Lineage (GTDB taxonomy): Bacteria > Verrucomicrobiota > Verrucomicrobiia > Limisphaerales > UBA9464 > CAIWAH01. The sequence goes on along the minus strand of JAYUSF010000190.1, from coordinate 3,356 downwards.
TGCGGTTGAACTTGATGGCGTAGCTGATCGCGCTGTGGATCAAGCGGACGCTGCCGGAGTAACTGACGGGCTTGATGCCGAGGCCGACCTGCACGTCGCACGGAAAATTGGCTGCGCCGACGGCTTTCCAGAACTCCTCCGCGGCGGGCTTGGACCCGAAGCGGATCTTTTTGAAGTCCTTCGGCGAATTGGTCTGGAGAAAATCGAGGAGCTTCTGCGCTTCGGGCGTGCCGGCGGCGTATTCGATGCCCGCGTAGATGTCCTCCGTGTTCTCGCGGAAGATGGTCATGTCCACCAGCTCGGGACGTTTCACGGGTGAAGGCACGCCCTTGAAATACTGCACGGGGCGCAGGCAGACGTAGAGGTCGAGCATCTGGCGCAGCGCGACGTTCAGCGAACGGATGCCACCGCCGACGGGCGTGGTGAGCGGGCCCTTGATGCCGACCAGGAATTCGCGGAAGGCGTCGACGGTGTCGTCGGGCAGCCAGTTATTGAACTTCTTGAAGCTCTCCTCGCCGGCGAAGACCTCCATCCAGGAGATCTTTCTCTTGCCGGCGTAGGCCTTCTCCACCGCGGCGTCCATGACGCGCACGGACGAGGCCCAGATGTCGGGGCCGGTGCCGTCGCCGCGGATGAAGGGGATGATCGGTTGATCGGGAACGTTCAGCTTGCCGTTCTGGATGCTGATCTTGCCGCCCTGGGGGACGGTGCAGGTGGTGTAGGCCATGTGAGATGTGCGATTTTCGAATTTCAGTGGGCGAGTGCCAAAGCCGGGTTGATTTAAGCGGGCAGGCCAAAGCCGCCGCAAGGGGTCTTTGGCAAATGACCAGCGGAAGACGACAAATGGCCAATTTCCGGGGGCAACGGAGCGAATCCTCCAGGCGGTAGGCTTTAACCAGCAATACCGTGCCCCGCCACGCCCGTTGTTTCATTGCGTTCTGCCCCTGCGGACTGGCATTTGAGCATTCCCAGCCGCCCCACCTTGCCGGTAACGTCCCGCCACTCAGGCGCATGATTCGTTCGTTTGCCTTCACCACCGCCGGCCGGCTGCACACGCAGGACATCGAAATGTTCCTGATGCCCACGTTGCTGGGAGACACCAATCTGTTCCTGTGGGTGGATTTGGAGGGCGTCTCGGACGACGATGCGCGGCGCATTCTGGACGGTGTGTTTCACTTCCACACCCTGTCCGTCGAGGACTGCATCAACGAAAGCCAGTCGCCGAAGGTCGAAACCTACGACCCGAAGGAGGACGACAAGTTCCAAGCCTACCTGTTCATGGTGATCCACGCGGTGGATTACAACCGCAAGGACGGGATGTTCGCGACGAGCGAGCTGAACTTCTTCCTCGGGAAGAACTTCCTCGTGACCTACCACAATGCCCCCCTGCGGAGCATTCAGGACACCGAGGAGCGCTGTCTCAAGAGCACGGTGCACGTCGCGCGGGCACCGGACCGGGTGGCGCACGCGCTGCTGGATTCGTTGGTCGAAAACTACAAGCCGGCGCTGGACGAACTCAGCCTGGAGATCGCCGAACTGGAGACCGAGGTGCTGCGAAATCCTTCACCCGCCATTCTCGAACGGATCCTGCGGGTCAAGAAGGAGGTCATCCACCTGCGCCAGATCATCGGTCCCCAGCGCGAGGTGCTGCAACGCTTCGCACGCGGGGAATTCAAGCTGATCCGCGCCCACCTCGTGCCCTACTACCGCAACGTGTATGACGGGCTGTTCCACATCAGCGAACTCGCGCAGAACTATGCGGACTCGCTGTCCAGCATCCTCCAGATCTACCTGAACATGTCGGCCAACAAGACGAGCGAGATCGTCAAGGTGCTGACGATGATCACGATCCTGACGACCCCGGCGACGATCGTGGCCAGTTGGTATGGCATGAACTTCGAGTCGATCGCGGAGTTCAAGTGGAAGCACGGCTACGCCTCGGCCATCGGCCTGACGGCGCTCAGCACCCTCACCACACTTCTCTACTTCCGCCGCAAGCGATGGCTGTGAGCAAGCCAGCCGGAACCAAGTCGGGTTTCCTTGAAAAGGTGCTGGGCCGGATCACCCGGCTCGACACCGAAGGGCTTCAGACCGTCGTCCAGCAGCTCGCCCGGGAGCGCAGTTTCCTCGAAACGCTCTTTAACCGCATCGAAGACGGCGTCGTGGTGACGGACGAAGATGGCCGCGTGGTCTACATCAACCAGGCCGTGACCAACCTGCTGGGGTTCACCGCCGAACAGGCCGAAGACCAGCCCGTCACGCGCCTGCTGCCCAGGCTTGATTGGGATCAGCTCAGGCGGGTCGATCTGGAGGGCGGCACCGGAATCGTCCGCCAGGAGTTCGAAGTGACCTATCCGCGACCGCGTTTCCTCCGCCTCTATGCGACGCCGCTGGATGGAGAGGCCGCCGGCAGCGCCGGCGTGGCGCTGATCCTGCACGATGCCACCGAGGCCCGGAGCAAGACCGCCGAGACGATTGAGAGCGAACGCCTCCATGCCCTCACCCTGCTGGCCGCCAGCGTGGCCCACGAAATCGGCAACCCCCTCAACGCCCTCCACATCCACCTCCAGTTGATGGAGCGCGAGATGGGCAAGCTCCAGCGATCCGCCGCCGGTGACGACTCCGCCGCGACCTTGGCCCACGCCGGCAAGCTGCAAGGCTTCCTCAGCGTCGCGAAAGGCGAAATCTCGCGGCTCGACTACATCGTCACCGAGTTCCTTCAGGCGATGCGCCCCACGCCGCCCAAGCTGCTTCCCACGCCGCTCAATGACGTGATCCGGGAAACGCTCAAAGTGCTGGGCCCCGAACTGGAAAACCGCCGGCTTCGAGTCGTGGACAAGCTCGCCCGGGGACTTCCGACCCCGGTGCTCGACGCCGGGCAGTTCAAGCAGGTGCTGGTGAACCTGATCAAGAACGCCATGCAGGCCATGGTCAAAGGAGGCACCCTGACGCTTGAATCCGGCAGCAACGCCAAGGCGGTCTGGCTCAGCGTGGCGGACACCGGCGTCGGCATCCCGCCGGAACAGTTACAGCACATTTTCGAACCCTATTACACCACCAAGCAGAAAGGCACCGGTCTCGGGCTCATGATCGTCCAACGCATCATGCGGGACCATAACGGCTGGATCGAACTCGAAAGCCGGGTGGGCAAGGGCACCATTTTCAAGCTTTGGCTGCCGATTCCCGGGCAGTTGCCGCCGTTGCTGCCGTCCAACGCAGCGTCCGAGGCGGATAATGGTGCGCCCGCATAAAACTTCGCTGTCGCGGGGCGAGCAAAACAGGACAGGTGGTGTAGTTAGCAAAACAGGAATCCGGTGTGTCCGCCCCACGTCTTGGAGGAGGGCGAGCGGAGCGAT
>JAYUSF010000189.1:0-16135 GCA_043755815.1 Verrucomicrobiota bacterium | reverse complement strand
GGGCGGACGACCAGAGGCCATTGCGGCACAGGTTGACACCCTTTTTCATTGGCCCGGCCGCCGCCGTTAACCAGCCTCGCGCGCATGTCGAACCGTCTTCTGCTGGTGGATGGCCATGCCTACGCCTACCGCGCCTTTCACGCGATCCGGTCGCTCAATTCGCCCGACGGCTCACCCACAAACGCCATCTTCGGCTTCGTCAAGATGCTGCAGAAGATGCTGCTGATCCTGGAGCCCACACACGTATTGGTGGTCTGGGATGGCGGACTGGCGCCGGAACGGATGGCGGCCCTGCCCGAATACAAGGCGCAGCGGCCCCCCACGCCCGACGCGCTGGCGGCGCAGTTTCCCCAGCTGGAGGCGTGGCTCGACGCGGCCGGCTTCGCGCAACTCCAGCGCGAGGACACCGAGGCCGATGACTGGATCGGCACCTACGCCAAGGCCGCGGAAGCCGCGGGTTGGAACGTGGTCATCGCCAGTTCCGACAAGGATTTCATGCAGCTCGTGACCGAACGCGTGGGCCTGTTCAACCCAAACGACAAATCCGAAAAGATCTGGTCCGCCGCCGAAGTCGAGGCCAAGACCGGCGTGCAACCGCACCAGATCGCCGACTGGCTCGCCCTGGTGGGTGACAGTGTGGACAACATCCCCGGGGTGCGCGGCGTGGGTCCCAAGACCGCAACGGAACTGCTCAAGCGCTTCGGCTCGGTGGAGGCGATCTACGGCCGGCTCTCCGAGATCAAGTCGGAGAGCCAGCGGACTTCGCTCCTGGCGGCGACCGAAATCGTGAAGCGCAACCAACTGATGGTCCGGCTCAAGTGTGACCTTCCGGACGGGCCCGCCCTTGAATCGCTCGCGCCCAAGCCGGCGACCAAGCCGGTGCTTCGGGACATGTATCGCCGGTGGAACTTTCGCAGCCTGTTGGCCGAGATCAGCGAAGAACCCGTCCCGGAACAGGGAAACCTGTTCTGAGCCAACCCCGCCCGATCCGCCGCCGCTGAGTCCAGCGAATGCGAAGTTTTTGGCAATCGCGGTGGGGGCAGCTTCCGACCGGTTGGCGCAGTCTTGGGGCGAGCCAATGAAGGCCTGCACACCATGGACCTACACCACCCACTCACCCGCGAATTCCCGGAGCACGTTGAAAGCATCCGGCGCCTGAAACTGTCGAATCCGGAATTCCAACGGATGTTCGACGAATACCACACCCTCGACGACTCCATCTGCCGCGTCGAAGACGAGGTGGAAACGGCGACCGATCAGCAAATGGACGAAATGAAGATGCGTCGGGCGCAACTGAAGGATCGCCTCTACACGGCGATCCGCGCCGTGGCCGCCTGACGCAGATCGTTCAGGCCGCGAGCATCCGGTAAAGGCGGAGGTATTCCGCCCCGACGGCCGTGGCGCAGCGGGCATTGACGCTGGACCGAATCCTCTCGGGGGCGGCGGGATAGATTTCGCCCGTGAGCACGCGGAGCAACTGGGCCCGCAGGTCGCTTCCGTCGCCGGGGCGAAACAACAGGCCGGTTTCGGCCGGGCGGATGATGTCCACGTTCCCGCCGCTCGCCGAAACCAACGCGGGAACGCCCAACGCAAGGGCCTCAATGAGCGCGACCGAACAAGGCTCGTTGGTGGACGGCAGCACAAACCAGTGCGCCCGCCGGACCACACCGATGATGTCGTTGGTCGGACCGCGCAGATGAACCCGACCCGCCAGTTCCGGCCGGGCGGCCGACGCGGCGAGTTCCTCCGCGTAGGCGCGGGCGTCGGGTTCGTTCGGTATCGGCCCCCACAGTTCAAATTCCACCCGCGCACGCGCCTCCGGCGGCAACCCGGCCAGCGCTTCCAGCAGCAGGTGCCAGTTCTTCCACCGGACCAGATTCCCCACCCCAACGAGCCGCAGCGGGGGCGCCGGATCCGGTGCCGCCATGGGAGCCTGCCAAAAGGCATCGCTGCCGCACGCTGAAACCACAAAGGTGTGCCGGCCATCGGCTTCCACCCCGTAGTGCTTCGCCATATTGGGTGTGAGCACGGTCGTGAAGAATTCCGGCCAAGCCGCGGCGCGTCGGTAGAGTCCGGTCCGGTTCGCGTAGGTGTGATTCGTGAACAGAACCCGGTGGCGAAACAGGCGGTTGAGCAGCATCGCCGTCGCGAACCCGCCCCGCGTATGCGCGTGGATCACCGCGAACGGCTCAGCCCGCAGCAGGCGCAGCAACCCGGGCAACGCCAAGGCGGCGCGCAGCAGCAGGCGGGGATGGTTCCGATCTTCATCCAAAGCGAACCGGCTGCGGCGCAGGTCAAACCCGGGTGAACGCCGGTTGGAGAAACCGGCGTTCACCCAGACCACATGCCGAAGCCCCTGCGCCGCGGTCGTTGCCTGGATTCCACGCACGACCGACACGATGCCGCCGTGATCTTCGGTGGCTCCCAGGAGGTGGAGGATTTTCATTCGCTCGGTCGTCCGTGCCCCGCGGAAAGGCGACGCGGGCGACACGTAACCAGAAGTGCGCCGGGGGCGGAACGACAAACCGGCTTGTTGTCCTCGCGCCGGAACCGTTACCTACGCCCCGCGCCTGCGCGTCTGCGCGTCTGCATGCTGTTCAACAGTTGGAGCTTTGCCGTGTTTCTGCCGGTGGTGTTCGCGTTGCATTACGCGGGCCGCCGCGCGGGCTGGCAGGTCGGAGTGCTGACGCTGGCCAGCTTCGCCTTCTACGGCTGGGCGGACCCCGGCCTCCTGCCGCTGCTCGCCGCCTCCACCTTCATCAACGGCCTGTGCGCGCAGCAGCTCCTCACGCCCGGCATGCCGCCGCTCCGCCGCCGGATCGCGCTCGGGCTCGCGCTGGGCTTCAACCTCGGCGCGCTCGCCTTCTACAAATACGCGGGGCTCATGACCGCCCTGTTCCTGTCGCAGGAATGGTCGGAAGCGCTGAAAGAGACCGTCCCGCTGCCCATCGGTATTTCGTTCTACACGTTTCAGGGAATCAGCCTGGTGATGGAATCCTGGTGGGACGGTCCGAAGGGCGGCATCCCGGGTTTGCCCGCGCCAAGGAACGCCCGCGAAGCCGGCTGGTTCCAGGCCAAGGTCTGGTTCTTCAAGGCGTTCTTCCCCCAATTGGTCGCCGGGCCGATCGTCAAGGCGGGGGAATTCCTCTGGCAGATCGGCGCGAAGCGGTTCGCCGACATCGATTGGGACGGCGCGGTGAAGAAGCTGATCCTCGGCTTCTTCTTAAAAATGGTCGTGGCTGACAACCTGAAGGAAGCGACCGCGGAGCTGCGGTTCCCCGATTTCACGCACCTGCCGCGGCTCAACCTCGTGGCGCTGCTATACGGTTTCTCCTTCCAGATCCTGGCGGACTTCGGGGGCTACTCCCTGATCGCCCAGGGATTGGCCAAGCTGTTTGGCTACGAACTCCCGCTGAACTTCAACTTCCCCTACCTCAGCCGCAGCTTCACCGAGTTCTGGCGGCGCTGGCACATCTCGCTGTCGACCTGGCTGAGGATGTATCTCTACATCCCTCTCGGCGGCAACAGGCAGGGCGAAGTCCGCACCTTCGTGAACCTGTTCCTCGTGATGTTTCTCGGCGGGCTCTGGCATGGCGCCGCGTGGAGCTATGCGATCTGGGGCACTGCCCACGGAGTGCTGCTGGCAGTCGAACGGCTCGCCAGCCGCGGACGCCGAACCGAAGCGAGTCCCGGCTGGACCCTGCTAGGCGTTGCGCAGGCATTCCTGGTCTTCAACGTGGTCTCGGGGCTCTGGCTGCTGTTCAAACTGCCGGACTTCGCGCACGTCGTGGAATTCGCGAAGTGTCTGGTCGGAAATTCCGGTGGGGCGCAACCGCAGTCGCTCTACGTGATCGCCATCTTCTCGCTCCCGGTCGTGCTCTGGCACCTTTGGAATGCCACGGCCACCTGCCGGGCGTCCCTGGGCAAGCCCGCGCAACCCCGTCTCGAAATTGCGCTCTACGCCACGATGCTGTTCCTGCTGGTGACGAACTCCGGTTCCGCCGGCGAATTCATCTACTTCCAGTTTTGAACCCCACACCGACAGGATGACGCCCACGCCATGAACCGTGCCCGCCAAAGCGTCTGGATCCTCGCGCTGGCCATCGTCGCCGTGTGGGCTTGGCAATTCGCGTCCCGGTGGCTTCCGCGCCCCTCGCTGGCCGAGACGAACTACCATGCCAACCGGCTGCGGCTCGAAGCTTGGTTCCTTGATCCGGTTCCGAGCAACGTGATGGCCGGTTCCTCGATCTCGGGCCGCCTGTTACCGGGCTATTTCGTGGGCACCCCGCTCGCCGGCATCGCGAACCTCGGCCTCGACGGCTCCGGCCCGCTCACGGCCTTGGACTGCATTCTCCTGCGGGCCACAAACGGAGCGGCGGCCGCGATCCCGCAGCGGGTGTTTCTCGAAATCCACCGCCTGGATCGCGCTAACGACGCCAATGACCGCCTGTTGCTCGAAGCCGTCCACGATGCCGGGATGAAACTGGCCGGGGCCGTTCCGGCGACGCGTGCGGCGAGCCGGCCATCGACCCTAGCCTATGCGTGGCTCAAGGAAAAACGCCCCACTCGCGGCACCGGCGAACCGACCCGGGTGGGTGATTCGCGTAGGGTCAGGGGAGACGAACCGTGGCTTCGCAGCATCATGGAGCGGACCACCGCACTGCATCGCCTGGGCTGCAAAGTCTATCTGGTTCGCCTGCCGGTCGGCCGGGAGAATCCGACGGACCCTTCCGCGCCCAACTTTGCCGACGCGGTCGCAAAGAACACCGGCCTGCCGTTGATCGACCTTCAGCGAAGCGCGAGCGCAAGCCACGCGCCTATCGACTATACCGACGGACTGCACCTGACTCCGAGTTCTGCCCGTTGGAGCGCCACGACACTGGCGGCAGCCATCAAGTCGTCACCCTGAGTCATCGGTTCACCAAGGAACCGGGGACCGAACCAACCGCACAAAGGTGAGGGCCAGCCAGGCGGCTCCCGCCACCAACATCAGCGACAACGAGAGGACGGCCCGTCCCGGAGCCCAGTTGGCCAGCAGCAAGCAGATCGCCCCCAACGCCAGCAGCCCGGTCAGTTGTCGCGCCCAATGCTGCCCCCGCATGGAACAGTAATAGAGCGGCGCCAACCACATCAGGCAGACGCCGATCAGCACCAGATGCATGGACTGCGACAAGGCCGGCAGCGTCATCAGGATGATCGGGGCGGGCAAAATCGCGCAGGCGGCGAAAATGGCCGTGATCAGCCATCGGCCGTTCTGGGGGATCGGAGAGTCCTTGAACACGGTCCAGTTATAACCGAAGAAAACTTCGGCGCACGTGGCAAAGCGCCGTAATGTGGCCGGGCGGAATGGTGGGCCCAACAGGACTCGAACCTGTAACCAAGGGATTATGAGTCCCCTGCTCTAACCATTGAGCTATGGGCCCGAAGCCGGAGGAGTTTAGGGCAACCACATCGGGACTGCCAGCGTGGTTTCTCGCCGCGACACTTCCCGGGAAAAGGCTTGCCCGTCTGCCTGCCGGCTCAAACTCTCGCCGTAAATGTCGGCCGCCGCATCAGCGTCTTCCCTCCACCCAAAGGGTTCCGAAACGGGTCCGGGCACCCTCCGGTCGGTCTCGCCGGGGGGCGATTCAAAATGGGGCGAAGCCATGACTTCACCGATCTGGTTGGTGGCCCATACGCGGCCACGGTGCGAGAAGAAGGTCGCCGAATTTTGCACGCGAGAAGGGATCCCCATCACCCTGCCCCTGTATCAGAGCGTGAAGCGCTACCGCGGGAAGCAAGTGGTCTTCCGCAAACCGCTTTTCCCGGGCTACGTCTTCATGCAGGCAATGCCCGGTCAGCGGTTGGCAGTCGCCCAGCACCAGCACGTCGCGAACCTGCTGGAACCGCCCGACCAAGCCGAGTTTACGGCCCAACTCGGCGACATTCTTCAGGCACTCGACAGCGGAGTGGAACTTCGCCTGGCTCCGGAGATTCTTCCGGGCATTCGGGTCCGGCTTCGGAGCGGGCCCCTCAGGGGCGTGGAAGGCATCGTCACCGAGCGCCTCGGCATGCTGGAGGTGCAGCTTCGGTTGGACTTCATCGGGCAAGGTGCGGCAGTGCGGGTGGCGGCCGACGAACTGGAACCGATTTGAGCCGTTCTCCTGTGCCCGCGAATTCCCCCTGCCGTCGGCCCGCAGAACCGTTACGCTTCGGCCCGTAACACCACCACGACCCCCGTTGTTTGGATGAGAATCGCCGTTATTGGACTCGGTTATGTCGGCCTGCCGCTCGCGCTGCTCTTTGCCCGCGCCGGCAATGAGGTCGTCGGGTTGGACATTGATCCGGTCAAGACCGAAGCGCTCATGGAGGGACGGAGTTACATCCGGCATATTCCGGGGCAAGCGATCCAAGAGCAGGTGGTGGCAGGCCGGTTTCGCGCGACGACGGATTTTTCGGAGGTCCGGCAAGTCGACGCGGTAATCATCTGTGTGCCGACACCGCTGACGCCGAACCGCGAGCCGGACATCTCCTACATTCTGAACACGGGCCGCGCGGTTGCGCCGCACTTGCAACGGGGGACATTGGTCGTGCTCGAATCCACCACCTACCCGGGCACGACCGACACCGACCTCCGGTCCGTCTTGGAAGCGGGTTCGGGCCTGGCGGCCGGCAGCGACTTCCACCTGGCATTTTCGCCCGAACGGGAAGACCCAGGCAATCCCGACAGCCGCGTGGCGGAAATCCCGAAAATCGTGGGCGGCTACACTCCGGCGTGCCTGGAACGTGCCCGAGCGCTTTACGCCTCGGCCATCCGGACGGTCGTTCCCGTCTCCTCGTGTCAGGTCGCCGAGGCAACCAAGCTGCTCGAGAACATCTTTCGCAGCGTCAACATCGCCTTGGTGAACGAGCTCAAGCTCGTTTACGGAGCGATGGGCATTGACGTCTGGGAAGTCATCGCCGCCGCCCGCACCAAACCCTTCGGCTACATGCCGTTTTACCCCGGGCCCGGACTCGGCGGCCATTGCCTGCCGATCGACCCGTTTTACCTCGCCTGGAAGGCCCGCGAGTTCGGCCAGACCGCTCGGTTCATTGAACTGGCCGGCGAAGTGAACACGTCCATGCCGCTGCACGTGTTCCGCGTCACCGCCGACGCCCTGAATGCCCGGCGCAAACCGGTCAACGGCAGCCGCGTGCTGTTCGTCGGCCTCGCCTACAAGCCGAACGTCGATGACCTCCGCGAATCTCCCACCTTTGCCCTGTTCGACCTGTTCAAGACGCACGGCGCCGAGGTGGCGTATCACGATCCGTTCATTCCCGTCATCGGCCCGACGCGTGAACACAGTTCCTGGCGCGGGCTCAGATCCGTGACTTGGGACGAGGCGACGGTGCAGTCGTTCGACGTGGTCGTGATTGTCACGGCCCACGCCGCGGTCGATCACGCGGATCTCGCCCTCTGGTCCGAGTGCATTGTGGACACCCGGAATGCCCTCGGCGACGTCCAGACGCGCCCCGGGCAAGTCTGGAAGGCCTGAACACCGTCACCCCGCGAGCCGACCGGCAGCCAAGGCCAGTGCGCCCACCGGCACGGAATCTTCACCGAGGCCGGCCAACGCCACTTGCGGACCCGGCTGGAACGAATCCATCACGTATTCGGGCAGCGCGGACGCAAGCGCGGCCCGCAACGGTTCACCCACCAGCGAAAGTCCGCCGCCAAGCACCATGACCTCGGGATGAAACAGTTGCACGGCATGGGACAAGGCGAACGCCAGGTCGTCGGCGACTTCCGCCACGATTTGCCGCGCCAACCCGTCACCGGCCTCGATGGCCGGGGCCAAGTGTCGTGCTTCACCACCCGCTTCCCTTTGCCGGGCGACCTCGGCCGCCAGCACGCCGGTTTGACCGATGACCCGTTCCCGAATCCGGCGGTCAACCGCCCAACCGGAGCAGCGATCCTCCACCGTGGTGCCAGTTCGATCCAAGCGCACATGCCCGATCTCGGCCTCTCCGGGAATTGCGCCGTGATAGAGCCGGCCATCCACCACCAACCCACCGCCGACACCGCTGCCCATGTTGATCCAAAACACCGGGGTCGCGCCCCGTCCGGCGCCGTGCAGCGCCTCGCCGAGGGCGGCTACGTTGGCATCGTTATCGACAAAGACCGGCAACCGGGTCAGCTCCTGCAGCCACGCGGCCAGTGGAAAATCGTGCCAGCCCGCAATCTGGTGCGAACAGCAAATCCGGCCGGTGCGCCAATCCACCGGGCCACCAAATCCGACCCCGAGAGCCAACGGCCGGTGGGCCGCCATCAGCTCCGGAAGGGCACCGGCAATCTGGGCGCGGATTCCCACACCCCCAGCCGTCCGGTCCACTGCCAAACGGCGCCGATCCCTGATCCGGCCCAATTCGTCTCCCACGACGAGTTGCAGCTTGGTGCCCCCAATCTCAACGCCCACAAAGTTCATGCTCAAGGATGCCGATAGTAGCCCGGTTCATCTGCCGGTTACCACTTGAGGTTGCAGCCGATGCTTGGGGCCGGCGATGAACGGCTTGCCGGGAACGACCGCAGCCCGTCGGAGGCCAGCGGCGGACAAAAAAACGGCACCCGACGGCGCCGTTGAGTTTGGGCAAGGGAAGTTTCCTGCTCAGTGATGGGAGCCGGTGTCTTTTACAGTCACGGTTCGTCCGCCCACCTTGACATCAATCTTCAGCGTCCCAGTCCCGCTGACCTTCTTGATGTCGCAGTCCGCCTGGGTGCCCCAGTATTGCAGGACCGCCGGGGTGGTCCCCGAAACGGTCTGATTCTGTCCGTCCACCCGGATTGTTCCGCCATAGGCAACCGGAGTTTCACTGGTCAACGTTACCACGATGGCGCCCGCCTGCTTGGGTGGCGTGGTTTCGCAGCCGGTAAAGGTCGTGAGCGCGGCGCACGCGGCGGCAAGGGCGAGGAAGGGAGAGGGTTTCATAGGTTTTTCTTCACCGCGCGAACCGCACTTAGCGTGCCTGTCTTACGCGGACGGTATAGGTCTTGGACTGGTTGTTCATGGATTGAAAGCGAACAGTTTCCTGTCCGTTCTCCGTTAGGATCACGTTTTCCCATGGCGTCTCGTCACCGGTTGAGAACCCGCCGGCATCTTTGAACACACATTGGGCCTGAACCTGGATGCGTCGCTCCTCGCGGTTGCGCAGGATGGCCGCGACCATCAGGCGCCCGTCGGGCAGCGTGGTTTCGGACAAACCCGCGCTGGTGACCGAACGTTGCGCGCCCGAGTCCATCAGGACAAAGCGGGCGGTTCGCTCCTGACCGTATTTGTCCGCATTTTTGGCCTGGTAGGCGCCGCCAGCGCAGCCCGCAAACAGCAGGACGGTGACACTGAGGGCAGGGATAATGGGTTTCATAAAGGTGAACTAGTTGTTGCGATCGCTGAGGAAAAGAACGGTGTCACGGTTGGGCACAACGTCGATCGACACCTCCCGGGTGGTGATCGCCCGCCCCTGCGTGGACTGAAACTGGACCTGTAGGGAATGGTGCCCCGGCGGCAGCCGCAGGGCGGCGAAGCTCAGGAAATTGGGGAGATTGTCCCAAGAACGCGTGTCGGCCGCCGGAGTGGTGGCGGAGGAAATCACTTTGCTGATCAAGCCGGCCGCCAGCAGGCCGAATCCGACTTCATCAGCGGCCCCGCGACGTCCCTGACCGCCTGCGGCAAGGATGGCACCGGAGACGACCGCGGCGTCGCCAAAGGAATCGGTGCCGCTCTTGAAGACGGCTTTGCCGGCCAAAACATGATCCATCACCCGGCCGCCACGGGTGGTGGCCTGGTAGGTCAGGTCATCGTAGGGACCAAACCGGTTGGTCTGCCCGTTGGCGACGATTTGCATGAGCGAACCCGCCGCGCTGCCCGCCCGGAAGCGAAGCTGCTCGCCGTATTCGCCCGCCGCGTATTTCGCCGGGCCGGAACCGCATTCGAGAAACACCAGCACGTTGGCCTGAGCATCGTAGTCGGGCGGCGGATTGATGCGCGCGGACTTGCGCGCGCGCTTGAGCTGATCCTTGCCGTCGCCACGCAGCTTCACGGTGGCCAAACCGTCGAGGTAGTCGAGCAGCGTCCAGTCGGCCTCAGTGATGCCGATCTCGGGCGCCATGTCCTGCACGGCGGCACTGCGGAAACAGGCCCGGGCGTTGTCCGGCTCGCCGTCCATCCAGTAGAGGATCCCGCGGTAGTAGAACGCCATCGCCCGCTCGTAGGGTTCGCCGCGGAAGTTCTTCCGGGACTCTTCCTTGAAGTAGTTGCGGGCCTCCTTGGCCGTCTTGTCGCCCACACTGAGGCCGCCCAGCGTAAGGATGGCGTTGTCAAGGTGCTGGCGAGCCGAGACAAGGTCGCCGGTGCGGAGCGCCTTGAGGCCGTCACGATAGTCCACGAGCTGGCGGTTGCGCTCGGCCTGCTTCTCCGGCGAGAGCGAAGTGCAGCCGACGAAAGCCAGCCCGAGAGTGAGCAGGCCGGCGAGGCGGGCGAAAGATGATGGAGGGCGAAAAGACATTCGCTGGAAATCGAATTGGCCGGACAACAGGGAGCTTCGCAGAAGATGGCTGTCTGGAGAATTATGATTTTAAAGACGCCTCACCGGGTAAACCGCTGACAGCCTGGATGTGAGAAAATCCCAGATATGGAACGAAGATTTTCGACATCTCCGTAAGCTGCTCGCCAAGCCAGACAAGCTCGTCATGTTCAGCTTGGATATGACGGGAACGCTCTTCGCCAACCGGCATCGGCTGAAAAATCTTCTGGTGCAACTGCATGTTCAAGGCGTGCTTCCTCACTTGAGCGAGGTAATCAATGACCTCTGGGCCAAAAAGAAATTCTGCATCAGAAGTGCCAGCGTAGAATTCGAAAAGCTGCGCATCGGTGAAATTGGCCTTCCCGACAACGCAGGATAGAAACGTTCGCAGGGCATCATAAACTTTGTAACGCCGATCAAATAGGTCGAGGCGCAATTTGTTTTGAGCCAACTGCCATTGCTGCCACGCAATGAACGCAAGCACACAACTAACCAAAAAGGTGGCAAATGTGAGCATTCGAGAGCGCGGACTTCTCTAGCTCCATTCGATTGTCACCGATACGCCGCATCCTCCAGCCCCTGCTTCTTCACCTCGGCGGAATCTTCCCAGAGGATGTCCGTGGTCCGGGGGTCGATGAGCTGGAAACTGTAGAGGATGTAGTCACTGGTGCCCGCCTTGGTCTTGGTGGTCAGCCCGGACAGCTTGCCGGTGAGGAAGAAGTCCGCGCCCTTGAACTCCTGCACGTTGGGGTTGGTGGTCGAGGTGACCGAACCCTCCCGCTTGAGCCGGCGTTCGTCCTCCAACGCCTGCATCCGGTCCCGGGCAAGGAAACGCACCTGACCATTGGCCTTGGAGTTCAACTGCGTGCGGATGCGCGTGAGGAAGATGTCCTTGTTGATGGCGAACCGGGTCTCATTCTCGACCGGCAGCAGCACGACGCGCGGTGGACCGCCGGCGAAGTTCTTGATCTCAGCGGTGTTGAGGACGCTGCGAGCCATCTTGTCCGTCACCGCCACAAGGTCTTGCGATTCAATGCCGGTGCCGGCCACAAAGCCCTGTTCGTCGGCCTTCATGACGGTGACCGGGACGCCAGCCGGATTTCTGACGCCGGAGGCGCATCCGGCAGCAAGAAGGAATGCCACCGCGATCGAGGTTAAGGTCAACGGACGCAAAAGTTTCATACGGGCAGAATCAAACGGATGCCACCGGTCGGGTCAACCGGACTTCGGCCAGACCCGGGCCAGTGGCCACGGGACCACAGACGAAGGGGGGACCTACAAATTCATCAACCCTGATCGCCCCGTCTAAGCCCTTGCGATTCGCCGCTTGGCGGCTTCACTCTGAGTCCGAATGAAACGCGATCCTCTGAAGCAATACGTGGCACTCCGCGAATCTCTGCTCAAGCGCAAGGCAACCCTTGAAGCCGAACTGGCCAAGATCTATGCCGCCCTTGGCGAATCCTCGGCCTCGGCCGCCGTCCCCTCCGCCGCGGTCAGGGCGGCAAAGACCGGTCGCAAACGGGCCAAGAACAGCCTCTCGCTCAAGGCCGCAGCGCTGCAGGTCATCGCCGAAAAACCGCTGACGAAACCGGAAATTCTCAAGGCAGTGGCCAAGCTGGGCTACGAATTCACCGCCAAGGATCCGATGAATTCCCTCAATACGCTGCTCTATTCCGACAAGGCGTTTAAGAACGAGGGCGACGGCAAGTTCGGACCGGCCTAATGGGCTGTTTCCCGCCTGACCAAGCCCGCCGGTCAGGCGGGCTTTTCAATTCCCCCACCGTTCCCATTCCCTCAGATCCATGTTAGCCCGGCGTGTTATTCCCTGTCTTGATGTCCATGATGGACAGGTAACCCGCGGCGTTCAGTTCGGCCGGGCCGAGACCGGCGGGCTCCGCAACGTGGGCGATCCCGTCGAACTCGCCGTGCGTTACAACGACCAGGGCGCCGACGAGATGGTGTTCTTCGACATCACCGCCAGCGCTCATGGCCGTCGCTCGATGATCGACGTGATCGAGCGGGCCGCCGACCGCTGCTTCATGCCCCTGACCGTCGGCGGCGGCATCCGCACCCGCGAGGACATGAGCACCATGCTTCAGGCCGGCGCGGACAAGGTGAGCATCAATTCCAGCGCGCTCGCCAATCCGGACCTCATCCGGCAGGGCGCAGAGAAGTTTGGCGCGCAGTGCATCGTCGTTTCCATTGATGCCAAGAAGGTTGGGCCTGACCGCTGGGAGGTCTTTTCCAAGGGCGGCCGCGAAGCCACCGGGCTCGAAGCGGTCGCCTGGGCCAAGCGTGCCGTGGAACTCGGCGCCGGCGAGATTGTGCTGAACTCCATCGACGCCGACGGCACCAAGAAGGGCTTCGACCTCATCATCACCGCCCGCGTGAGCGAATCCGTCGGGGTGCCCGTCGTGGCCAGCGGCGGTGCCGGCACGCTGGAGCACATGGCGGAAGTGCTACTGGCCGGGAAGGCGGACGCCGTGCTCGCCGCGAGCATCTTTCACTTCGGCGATTTTACCGTCGGCCAGGTGAAGGAATATCTCGCCCAACGGAACATCCCCGTCCGGCGGCTCGTGAGCTGACATCCCTTCCCGACCGTGAGCGCCCTCCTGCAATCCAAGTGGTTCCCGTTCGCCGCGCTGTTCCTGAGCAACATCTTCATGACGTTCGCCTGGTATCGGCACCTCAAGTTCAAGGAACACCAGCCGCTCTGGCTTGCGATCCTGGCCAGTTGGAGCATCGCCTTTCTGGAATATTGCATCGCCATTCCGGCCAACCGCTACGGCTCCGAACACTACTCGCTTTACCAGCTCAAGATCGCGCAGGAAGCAATCACCTTGACCGTGTTCATCGCCTTTGCGTTTTTCTATTTTCAGACCAAGCCGCAGTGGAACCACCTCGCCGCGTTCGTCTGCCTGCTCGGCGCCGTCCTGTTCACCTTCCTTCCGACCAAGTAAGCTTCCCCGCCTGAAATGAAATCGCTCGACCAGCTCAAGTTCAACGCCGACGGCCTCATCCCGGCGATCATCCAGCAGCAGTCCACCGGCCGCGTGCTCATGATGGCCTGGATGAACCGCGCCTCGCTGGAGAAGACCCTCGAGACCGGCAAGACGTGGTTCTGGAGCCGCTCGCGCCAGAAGTTCTGGATGAAGGGCGAATCCAGCGGCCACGTGCAGGTCGTGAAGAACCTCTCGTTCGACTGCGACGGCGACACGGTGCTGATCCAGGTCGAGCAGACCGGAGCCGCCTGCCACGAAGGCTACCAGAGCTGCTTCTTCCGCAGTCTCGAAGGCGGCGGCTGGAAAATCACCGAAGCGCAGCTCGAAACGCCGGAGCAGATCTACGGGAAGAAGGCCTGAACCAAGGAGCCGCGGTCACTTCGCCGCAATTCGTCGGGCCAGCGCCGGAATCACCTCGTTCCGCGCATATTCCACATCGTGCGGGAAGTCGATTTCCGTCCAAGGGAGACCGGTAATTTCCTCGAAGCCGACCAGGCCCGCCTTCACCGCGTCGCGCAGCACCTCGTCGAGCGAGTCGCGGCGGCTCAGGCCGGTCATGCGTCGTCGGGTCCCTTCGGCCAGCAGCGGAATGTGTTCGGCGGCGAACTTGAAAAAGCCCACCGACTCGCCCACGCGGTCGGCCTCGCCCTGCCACTGCTTCATGAACTCAACCGGCACCCCGTCGCGGACGGGCACCATGACCGGATCATCGTCCACATCGCGATAGCTGAAGTCGGCCAAACCCGCCGAAGCATAGCGGGAACGGAGGAGACGGTGCAGCAGTTCAGGGTCGTAGATCACATCGCCATCCATGAGCAGGACGGTCTCGCGGGACGGTTCGAGAACGGCCAGCGAGACGTGCAGGGACACCACGCTGCCCTCGGTGAAGTCCGGGTTGTGCAGCTCGTAGATCCGGAGTCCATGCTTCGCGGACAGGTCGGGCAACGCGGCCGCAATCTGTTCCCGCCGGTGCCCGGTCACCAGATAGAGGTGTTTCACGCCCACTTCGGCCAGTCGTTCAGCGTGCCAGTCGAGCAAGGTGCGGCCGCCCACTTCGAGCAGGATCTTGGGGCGTTCGGCAAAGCCGGGGCCCAGGCGCGTCGCGCGGCCGGCGGCGTAGATGATCGCGTTCACGGGAGGAAAGTTTACCAAGCCGTTCTGCCGCTGGCTACCGTCGGTCGTGCCCGGACGTGACGCGTCGAAGACTGACATGACTGGCATACAGGAACAGCCAGCCGATGCCGACGAACACCGCCTCGCGCCCGCGCCGCAGCACCGCGTAGGCGACGCAAAACGGCTCCGGCAAACCCGCCCAGCGCCCCGCCAGCAACAGGCCGCTTTCCTGCACGCCCAGCGCGCCGGGAATCCACATGCCCATCATCTTGGCCACCCCGGTGAACGCCTCGACCGCAATCGCCTGCAGCCAGTCGATCGGCTGCCCCAGCAGGTGCGCGACGACATAGATTTCCACCGAATCCAGCAGCCAGCCCCCGAGATACGAAGTCACGCTCGCCAGGAACCGGCCGCGGTGTTCGCGGTAATACGTCCCGATGGTGCGGTCCGTCTCCAGCCAACCGACGCGATGGCCCCGCAGCCATTCCTGCGCGACTTTCAGCCGGTCCGCGATCGCGAGCAACGTCCGGAACACGCCGCGTTGTTGCAGCCAGAAAAGCAAACCCACGGTGGCAGTGCCTCCGGCCAGGATCACCGTGAGCGCCATCCGCAGCCCGGGCTCTTCGGGCGCGATCAGCAGCAACGCCAGCGCCGCCAGCGCGATGAAGCCGATCTGCGCGACCGTCTGGGCGGACTTGGAGACAATGGCGGCCGACATTGCGACCGGGCGGGCCACGCCGCGCTGCCCCAGCAGGTGGACTTTCACCGCCTCGCCACCGACATAGGCGGAGGGCACGACATTGTTCACCGCCTCGCCCGCCCAGCGGATGCGCAGCAGCGCCAAGAAACCCAGCGGCAGTTTCGCGGGCAGCGTCCAGCGCCAGCCGAGGCAATCCACGAGGTAAACCACTCCGAACGGCACGAGCACCAGCGGCGCCGCCCAGCCGAGTTGCCACAACGCCGCCGCAATTTCCGCGAGGCCCGCTCGCCGGACATACCAGCCGAACAGGCCCAACCCGGCGGCGAACAGCAGGAACTTGAGGACCAGCTTCATCGGGATGCCTCCGCCGCCTTTGCCGGGAACATCTGCAGGCCCAGGGCCAGCACCCAGAACACATGGCTGCCGGCCGCGGCCAGCCACAGGAACCATTCGAGGTGATTGACGCACGCCAGCGCGAGGACCAGCACCGAAAAGTCCCGGCTCGTCGCACCGTCGATGAGCTTCTGGAGCCGGCGGTTGGATCCGCCCTTGAGCGTCATGCCGCGCACGACGACGCCAAACGCGATCACCCCGCCCAGGACCGCGCTGCCTCCGAGCCAGAGGAACGGCCCGTTCAACCCGCTCCGCCAAAGTCCAACCGTAATGCCCGCAAAGACCGCGGCATGGACCACCTGGTCGCCAATCAGGTCCAGCCACTTGCCCAGCGGCGATTCCTTGAACACCGCCCGCGCCACGTCGCCGTCCACGCAGTCCACGATGGCCG
>JAYUSF010000188.1:0-16145 GCA_043755815.1 Verrucomicrobiota bacterium | reverse complement strand
TGCGCGGGACCCACCTCAGCGAACTTCACGGAAAAAACTGACGCCCGCACCCCGCGGCGTATTGACAACCCTCATCGGGGTTGCAGCGTTTTCCGCAGGTCGAACTGATCAGCACGCCGCTGGAAGGAGCCAACAGTTGGAACTGCAAGCCGCACGCGTTGCTGCGCTTGCTCCCGACGGCGGATGCCGAAACTCAGCTCGTCTGGTTAGACTCGGACCTGATGCTCACCGGCGACCTCCGGGCACGGCTCGCTTCGGGCGGCCTGGAGACACTCGTCTTAACCCAGGAGCCCGTGAATCAGCCGGCCCGTGGCACCGAGATCCGGACCCGGGGTTGGGAATTGCCGGTGGGCCGGGCGCTGGAAGATTCGCTCAACAGCTGTGTCATCCGGGTGACCCAAGCCCACGAATCGCTCTTGCGACGGTGGCACCAATTGCTCGCCGATCCCCGCTACACCTCCGTGGCGGCGCAGCCGATGGAAGCCAAACCGCCCCACCTGTGGAGCGACCAAGACGTTCTCGCCGCGCTGGTAGGCTCTGCGGAGTTCGCTACCGTGCCGCTGCTGATGCTCCGGCACGGGCACGAAGTCCTGCATACCGGTGGGGCGCTTGGTTTTACCCTGGGCGAACGGGTGGGCGGAATTTTTCGTCCCGTGCCCTTGGTTTTGCACGCCATCGGCGGAAAGCCCTGGGTGCTGCTGTTGCCGGAAAATCGCTGGCCGGGCCGCTTTGCATGGTTCCGCCGGTTGCTTCAGGAGACATCCCCGTTTGTCGCCCATGCTCGGCGCTATCGGGGCCAAGTCGGCGAACCGACCGTCTGGCTTGACCACCGGACGTTGATGGGGACGTTTCTGAAGTTGATGGGATTTGGTCACTGGGCGGTCCGAGGCTTACCGGTCACTTTGGCCGCAACAATGGCAAGGCCGGGTTGCCCAACGATAAGGGTCCCATCCTCGCCTTGACCCCTTGGCGCCAGAGTTCCTTTTGAAGTGGCTTCCCCGTTGGATCTTCGGCGCGAGTGTGCAGATCGCGTTGGTCCTGCGTTTCCCGAAGATCATCGGTTCTGCTTTAGGATTCCAATTGATCCGGCAGCGCCATTCTCCCTTGGACGGGTTTTCAACCGAATGGCCGGATTGCTTTTCATGTCTCGAGGGTGTTGGGCGCCATCGGTTTCAATATGCAGCACTTCCGCCGACAAATTCAGCGCGTATGGCGATCCCGAGGTAAGTAGGTGACTTGCCTGATGTGTGTGAATAGGTTCTCGCCCATGCCATTGAGAGGACCATTGGTGAGCGTTTTCAGAATGATGCTTCGAGGCCTGACTGGCTCGAAAATCTGCCGGGGACCGTTTCGAGGAATGGAATATCTCGCCGCTTCAGTCGGAAGTGTTTACAACCCAAAACTCCTGGGAAGCTATGAGATAGAGCTCCATCCCATAATTGCGTCGTTACCCGCCCTCGGCGTGACCCGCTGTGTGGATATCGGAGCCGCAGAAGGGTATTATGCGGTCGGACTGGCCAGGTTGCTGAAGTGCCCGGTCGAATGCTTTGAAATCGAACCTGCCGGTCAAAAGCTTGTCCGCGAACTCGCGGTGCGGAACGACTTATCCGACAAGGTGTCGGTTTTGGGCCGATGCGACCCGGAAGCTTTGGAGTCGGTGCTGTCTGCTTGCCGGGATTTCGGTCCCACGCTGATTGTCTGTGATGTCGAAGGCTTTGAAGACGTGTTATTGGATCTCGCAACGGTCCCCACCTTGCACCGGTGCCACCTGCTTGTGGAGGTTCATGACGCCTTCGTGCCTGGAGTCGGCGACCGGCTTTGCGGACGGTTCAAGGGCACCCATCGGTGCGAACGCATTCCTGCCCGGCATCGGACAGCGGAGGATTTTCCCGCTGGCTCCTGGTGGGCGCGCTTCGTGCCGGATCGTCTTAAGGTTCGACTCATGGTGGAGGGGCGGCCGCCGCAGATGTATTGGCTTTGGCTGTGCCCCACCGAAGGCCGAGAAGTGCCCCGACAAATTGCCCGACCGTAGCGGGATGCCGGCCGAACTGTCAGGCGTCGCCTGGGCGGCGGTGCTTCAAGGTCAGTATCAGGGGTGCCGGATCTTGAGGCATGAGCCGAGTTTGTGGGTGAAGGCTTACCAGGCTTCACCTCTTCCCGTCGAGTCTTCCGCTACCTTTATCCCCATGCAGGGCGCCCCAGGAATCGAGGCCACCTCAGGATACGCTGGACGAGCCAACAGGAGCGGCCTTCGGTCTTGGGAAGCCCGTTGCCCTGACTTCGCGCTGCCCTCGGGCCGGGACACCTGTCAAAGTCCCCTCCGTGCGCTCGCTGATCCTGATTTTCCTCGTCGCGTCGTTCGCCGCCTTGGCCGCGGATTGGCAACCCCTTTTTGACGGCAAGTCCCTGGCTGGCTGGACGCCGACCAAGTTTGCCGGTGCCGGTGAAATTGAGGTGAAGGACGGCGCCCTGGTGTTGAATCAGGGCATCCTCACGGGGGTGAACTACACCAACCCGACGCCGACGGTGGATTACGAGGTCGCGTTCGAGGCGCGCCGAACGCAGGGCATCGACTTCTTCTGCGGACTCACCTTTCCCGTGCGCGATTCCCACGCCACGCTGGTCGTGGGCGGCTGGGGCGGGGCCGTCATCGGCATTTCGTCCCTGAACAACCAGGATGCTTCCCAGAACGAAACGACGCAGTATCGGAACTTCAAGGCGGGCCAGTGGTATCGTTTCCGGCTGGCGGTCACCGCCACCAATTTGAGTGTCTGGCTCGACGATGAACACCTCATCAACGCGGACATCAAGGGGGTGGAAGTATCGCTCCGCCCGGGTGAGATCGAGTTGAACAAACCCTTCGGCATCGCCACCTGGAGCACGACGGGTGAGATTCGCGACCTGCGGCTGCGCAAACTGGGTGTTGCGGCGGAAATGAAACGGGCGCCGGCCGGCAACGTTTCCACCAATGCGATCCAGCTGCCCGGGTCGCTGGTCGGCCAACTGGGCAAACTCGTCGCGGCGGCGACCAATTCTGGAGTGGGCTACCCGCGTCTCGCAGAACTGTGCGATACGTTCGGAGCCCGTCCTTCCGGTTCGACTAACCTGGCGGGTGCCGTTCGGTGGGCCCTCGCCAAACTGCGTTCCGACGGGTTCGAAAACGTCCGCGGCGAGCCCGTCAAAGTGCGCCGGTGGACCCGTGGCGCCGAATCGGCGGAATTGATCGCACCGCATCGCGAACGGCTGCCCGTTCTTGGTTTCGGCGGCACCGTGGCCACGCCGCCTGAAGGCATCTCGGCGCCGGTGTTGGTCGTGACCAACTTCGCCGAGCTGACCCAGCGCGCCGTAGAAGCCAGGGGCCGGATTGTTGTCTTCAATGCGCCCTTCACCGATTACGGCGACTCGGTCCGCTATCGCTGGAACGGGGCCGTCGAAGCCGCCAAGGCTGGAGCCGTGGCCAGCGTGATCCGCAGCGTGACGCCCTTTTCGTTGCGGACGCCGCACACCGGCATGATGCGTTACGACGATGCGGTGCCAAAGATTCCCCACGCCGGCCTGGCCCCGGAAGACGCCGAGCGGCTGGCCCGCCTACAGGCCCGGGGCGTGACGCCGACCTTGAACCTCAAGCTCTCAGCGGCTTGGGACGAAGAGGTCACTGACGCGAATGTGATTGCCGAGCTCCGCGGTCGCGAGAAGCCCGAGGAATTCGTCGTGATCGGGGGACACTTCGACTCTTGGGATGTCGGCCAGGGCGCCTTGGATGACGGCGCCGGCTGTGTGGCGGCATGGGAAGCCCTCCGCTTGCTCAAGGAACTCGGTCTGACCCCGCGCCGGACGATCCGGCTGGTCCTGTGGACTAACGAGGAGTTCGGCCTAGCCGGCGCCAAGGCCTATCGCGACACCCACAAGGCAGAACTCCCCCGGCACATCGCCGGAATCGAGACCGACAACGGCACCTTTGACCCCGCCGGCTTCGGTTTCACCGGCAGCGAAAGGGGCGGCGACGTCATCCGCGGTGTGCTGGCCTTCCTGGGCGAATCAATGGATGCCGGCCGTTTCACCTTGGGCGGCGCGGATGCCGACCTGACGCCGCTGATTGAGGAAGGGGTTCCCGCCCTGGGGCTGCGCCTCAAGCCGAACAACTACATGTGGTTCCACCACACCGACGCCGACACGGTGGACAAGGTGGAGCTCGGGGCTTTTCGCCGCTGCACTGCCGCCCTGGCGGTGATGGCGTATGCACTCGCGGAACTGGAAGAGCCTTTGCCGCGTTGAGCGAAAAGACGTGTTCGGCCCGGGTTTGCCTTATCCAGTCCCCTTTTGAGTTAAGCCAGATTGATCTCCAGTCACCTTGACGCCCCCCCGGCCCTAATTAACGTCCCTTCACACGACTCCGCCGCGTGTTGGCGCCTGCTATGGGACGCTGCCACGCGGTATTTTCTCAAGAAAGGCACGATTTAATGAGCGCAGTTGCAGATTCCGGCCAGACCGCGGGTGGTCAGCCACCCATTACCAAAGTATCCGAAGCCGTCATCCGTATTGCCGGCAATTCGCAGGACGGCATACAGGCCATCGGTGGTTTCCTCGCCCGACTCGCGGGCCGCAGCGAGCAGGAGGTCATGACGTTCATGACCATTCCCTCCACAATTTCCGGCGGCCCCTCGATTTTCCAGGTCCGCATCGGCTCCGGCGAAGTGCTGAGCGCCGGCGACGAGGCGGACATGTTGCTGGCCTTCTACCAGCACAGCTACGACAACCATCTCAGTTCCCTGAAGCTTGGCGGAATCGTCCTCTACGATTCGGATCATGTCACCGAGTTCAAACCCGAGAACCTCGAAAAATATCGCCACGTCGCCGTTCCCATTTCGAGCAAGACGGTCGAAGCCATTGGCGGGACCGGCCGCGACAAGGGCAAGAATGTCTTCTCCCTTGGCCTGCTGGCGCGCATCTACGATCTGGATGTCGTGAAGCTGAAGAAACTCGTGACCGAGCGTTTCACGGGCAAGGACCCGAAGATCGCGGAAACTGCGATGACGGCCTTCGATGGCGGTTACAGTTTCCAGCTTCAGAATCTGCTCAAGAGCTATCAGCTCGAACATTCGCAGAAGAAGATCGGCCGTCCGCAGGTCGTCATGAACGGCAACGAGGCCATCGCCTATGGCCTGATTGCCGCCGGCGTCCGCTTCGGCGCGGGTTATCCGATCACGCCGTGGTCCGACATCATGGAACTGCTCCGGCGGGAGTTGCCGAAATACGGCGGCTCGTTCCAGCAGTGCGAAGATGAAATCGCGTCGATCTCCATGGCGATTGGTGCCAGTTGGGGGGGGCGGGTGGCGGTCACGGGTTCGTCTGGCCCCGGCATTTCGCTCAAGACCGAAGCCCTCGGCTGGGCTTCCATGGCGGAAATGCCCCTGATCGTCGTGGACATCCAGCGTGGCGGTCCTTCAACCGGCATGCCGACGAACATCGAGCAGTCAGATCTGAACATCGCCTGCTTTGGTGGCCATGGAGACAGCCCTCGCGTCGTGATCGCCCCGGCCACGGTCGAAGACTGTTTCTACTCGGCGATTGAAGCCGTGAACATCGCACGCAAATACAGCACGCCGGTCGTGCTGCTTTCGGATCAGGGCATCGCCACGCGCATCGAGGCTTTTCCGGAGCCGGACCTGAAGAACGTCTGCCAGGACATCTCGCCGGACTTCACCCCCGTAGCCGATCACAAGCCTTACGACTTGGCGACGGCGGACGGCCTGACGCGCCACCTCGCGCCCGGCACGCGCGTGGCCAGCGGCAAGTATCCGGTCGTGACCGGCCTCGAACACGATGAACTCGGCCACCCGACCGGATCCCCGAAGCTTCACCTCCAGATGACGGCCAAGCGCCGAAACAAGCTCAAGAAGCTGGCCACGGAGCTTCCGAAACCGACCACCTACGGCCCAAACGAAGGCCAGGTGCTGCTGGTGAGCTGGGGTTCCGCGCAGGGCCCCGTCCGCGAAGCGGTGGACCGGTTCCGTTCGCTTGGCGACGCGGTGTCCGCCGTGCATATCAAATACATCAACCCGCTGCCCGGAGGCTTGGACGAGATCTTCAAGGGGTTTCGCCACATCTTCGTGGTCGAACTCACCGACGAGGGGCTCTACGGCTACGGCCAGCTCGCGGCCGTGCTGCGGGGCCGGTATGCCGATCCCAAGATCAAGGGCATCACCAAGGTCGACGGCCTGACCTGGAAGGTTAAGGAGATCATTGACCACGTCCGCGCCGGAGTCGGTGCCGCCAACCAAGCCGCCCTCAACGCCTGAATCAATCACTCCAACGACTGACGAAAATGACCGAACTTGAAATGCCCTTTGCGGTTTTGTCCCGCACGACCAACACGAGCGCGCTCCCGATTCCCGCGCCGATTCTCGACAGCGACCGCAAGGCGCTGAACAAAAAGGAAATCTCCGCCGACCACCCGACGTGGTGCCCCGGCTGCGGTGATTTCTCCGTCCTCGCACTCTACTTCAAGCTGATCGAGAAGCGGAAGATGATCCACGAGAAGATCACGACGGTGGCGGGCATCGGCTGCTCCAGCCGTTTCCCCTACTTCGTGCAGGCCCACGGCGCCCACTACATCCACGGCCGCGCGCTGCCCTTCGCGAGCGGCGTGTCCCTGAGCCGGCCGGACCTGCATGTCTTTGTGTTCGGTGGTGACGGCGACGCATTCTCCATTGGTGGCAACCACTTCACCCACACGGCGCGGAAGAACATCAAGCTGACCTATCTGGTCATGGACAACAATGTCTACGGCCTGACCAAGAATCAGACGTCGCCCACGTCGCCGCTGGGCTACAAGTCCAAGACCGACGTCTGGGGTTCCAAGGACCGTCCGATCAACCCGTTAAAGCAGGCGATCACCGCCGGTGCGACGTTTGTCGGCCGCACCTCGTCCACCAATCCGAATCATCTCCTCCAGATGATGGAGGCGGCGATGGACCACGACGGCTTCAGCTTCATCCAGTGCCTCAGCGAATGCGTGGAGTTCCATCCGGGCGCCTTCGACAACTCGACCCCCCGCAAGGGTGGCAAATATGAGCTCATCCCGGCCGATCACGACGTGACGGACGAATACGCCGCCTACAAGTTGGCCGAAGACCTTTCTCCCGGCCTGTTCGGGATCTTCTACAAGATCAGCCGGCCGACCAAAAACGCGAACGAGCAGGGCATCATCGCCGACAGTCAGGCGAAGGTTGCAGGGCTCGAGCCTTGGCAGATTCTCCAGAAGAATTTCGACCGGATGAAATAAGCCGTCTCGGCTCCACCAGCGGCCCCGGCGTCCCCGGGGCCGTTTGGTTTTTGAACTTGGCGCCCGCCGGACTCAGGGGGATGCAGTTCCGGCACCGGCCTTGGCACAAGCGATGGCGAAGTCCACGAGTTCCCGACTGTGGAAGAACCCTTCCCACATGTTGTGGCCTTGGCCGGGAAAAACCCGGAGCTGCACCGAATCCCCGGCGCCGGTCGCGCGATAGCGTTCCCGTAGCGCGTCGGAATTATCCTTCAGGGGAACCACGGTGTCTGCGTCGCCGTGCAGCAGCAGGACCGGCACCTTCGCCTTGGCCAGGCGGCCGACAAGTTCGATCGGATTGTGTTCCGACAGGCGTGACTGCAGCTGTTCCGGTGAAAGCCCATAGGCGGGCGCCGCCCTGTCCACTCCCGGATACGACCGCACGTCAAAAACCGGATAGATGCCGGCAAGGCCCGCAACGTTTTCGGGATGATCGGCCGCCCAGGCGCTCACCAGCAGGCCCCCGCGGCTGCGTCCGAGCAGGCAGGGTCGGCGCGCGAATCCCCGCTTTTCGGTCAGCTCCCGGTGCAGGGCGGTGAAGCCGTCCCGTCCGTCAGGGCTGCCGTAGGCTTCGCCCACGTCGATCCCGGCGACCGCCACCCCCGCGGCGAGAAACTGCCCGTGCATCCACCGCTCGGCCGAGTCCGGCAATCCGGGTAGCGTCGGGGCGTAGAAAATCCAGGGTTGTGGCGAGCGACGTTGCGCCGGTTCGGGCCAGAGGATGAACGCGGGCCGGCCGCCCACGAGGAATGAATCGCCCGGCAGGATGAGTTCCTTGGCGGGTTTGGCCACCGGCTGGCGCGGTTCAAACGGGCCGACGGCGGCGAGCTGTCGCCGCAGTTCAACCCGGACCGGCTCGTGTTCGGCGGCGCCGGCGAGGTCGTGGGTTTCCTCCGGGTCATGCTTCCGGTCGTAGAGCTCCTCCGTCCCGTCGCTCCAGCGGTTGAGATGCCAGCGCTCGGTATGCACTGCCTGGCCGAATTTGGCGCCGCCGCGGCTCACCAACGTGAAGGCCGCGGCTTTGCCGGGTCGGGCTGGATCTTCCAACTCCGGGCGCAGACTCTGCCCGGCCAGGGCATGGGGCGACTTCACGCCGCAGTAATCCGCGACCGTGGGGAAGAGGTCCACGAACTCGACGGGTGTGCGGACCGCGCTTCCGGCCCTGGCGCCGGGAGCCGCGATGATGAGCGGCGCGCGGCAGCTCCGGTCAAAGAGCGTGTTCTTGTTCCACCAGTTGCGCTCCCCGAGGTGATAGCCGTGATCGCCGAGAAAGATGACGACCGTGCTTTCCCAGAGCCGGTGGCGGTCCAATGCGTCGAGCAGCCGGCCGACCTGGGCATCCATGAACGAAACGCCGGCGTAGTAGGCGCGCAAAAACTCAAACCGTTCCCGGTCGCTGAACGCCGCGAACGCCCGGGCGAAGGCACCGCCCGGCAGGGCCAGCGGTGGCACGGGCGAAAGGGTGTCCGGTTCGCGATGGATTGGAATCGAGCCGGGCGGATAGAGTTCGAAGTATTTCTTCGGCGAGACAAAGGGGTCGTGTGGCCGGTGGAAGCCCGCCCCGACAAACCACGGCTTGCCGGCGGCGACGTTTCGTTCGATCGCCGCAAGCGCCTGCGCCGCGTTCTGGCCATCCGGCTGGGCGTCATCGGGCCCGTCCATCGCCGCCCATTGGCACCAGGCCAAAGCCCCTCCGGACAGGTTGCGGCCCTCGGTTGTCAGTTGGTCGGGCGCGGGCGGAAACATCTTTGCCTCATCCCACGATTTGCCCTCGTCCATCCAGCCTGGACGAAACTCTCCGTAGGCTTCGCCGACGTGCAGGATTTTGCCGTAGGACCCCGCCCACCAGCCGTGCTGACGGAGCAGCTGGGGCAGGGTGACGACTTCGGGCAGCAGGTCGCGGAAGAACCACCGGTTGTCCACGACGCCGGTCTGCTCGCAGCGCAGCCCGGTCAGTAACGAGGTCCGGCTGGGATTGCAGACCGGATATTGCGCGTAGGCCCGTTCGAAGCGGACGCCCCGGGCCGCCAACCGGTCAAGGTTGGGTGTCTTGGCAAACTGGTTTCCGAAGCACCCGACCGTGTCGCGCAGGTCGTCGGCGACGATGAACAGCACGTTGGGCCGGCCCGCGCCGGCCACGGAGAGCGGCAGCCAGAAAGACGGCGAAAGCAGCAGTAACAGTTGGGCAACGAAGCTTTTCATGGGCTGGGAGGGTGGACCGAGGGAGGTTGCGGCGGTCGGGTTACCCGGACCTTGTTATCGCGCACCCGCCTTCGAGGCCGCCGGCTTGCCCATCAGCTCCAGCACCGCCGCGGTCATGGAGGTGACGCACGCCTTGAGCGTGGGTTCGGGGACCGGGGCAAACGTCGCCGAATGGTTTGAGGGCACGGGCACGCCGGTGCGCTCGCTCTCGGCGATCCTCGCCGGATCAGTCGCGCCGACCCACCACATGCAGATCGGCACACCGAAGCTCTTGCGGCCGAACTCCGAGAAATCCTCCGCGCCCATGATCGGCTCCTGCACCTTCACGCGGTCGCCGCCCAGCCACTGGGTGAAGGTTCCGGCGAGACGCCGCGCAAGGATGGCATCGTTGCTCGTGACCGGAACGGCCTCCGGCGTGAAGCTGATTACCGGAAGGCGCTCGTCGGGCACGCCGGCGGCCCTGGCGGAGCCCGCGCAGATGCGGCGGATGGAGGCGATCAGTTGGGCCATGATCTTCTCGTCGAAGGCGCGGAGCGTGAGTTCGAGCTTCACCTCGTCGGAGATGATGTTGCGCTTGAGGCCGCCATGAATGGTGCCGACCGTGACCACCGCGGGAATGCCGGGCTTGAGCTCACGGCTGACGATGGTCTGGAGCGCGAGGACGATCTGCGAAGCGAGGACAATGGGATCCTTGGTGGTGTGCGGCGCGGAGCCGTGGCCGCCGACGCCGCGCACCACGATGTCCATCGAGTTCACGCTGGCGAGGAACGGGCCCTCGCCGTGTCCAATGACGCCGGCGGGCAGCATCGACGTCGTGTGCAGGGCGATCGCGTAATCCGGCTTGGGAAACCGGGTGTAGAGTCCATCCGAGAGCATGGCGCGGGCGCCGGCGACGATTTCCTCCGCGGGTTGGGCCACGAATACCAGCGTGCCGGTCCAATGCTCCCTCAGCGCCGTCAGCGTTCGCGCCGTGCCGATCAGTCCGGTCACGTGGGTGTCGTGCGCACAGCCGTGCATGCCAGGTTGGTCCTTGCCGGACAGGTCCTTCACGACGTCGGTGCTCGCGTAGGGCACGCCGGAGTTTTCCTTGATGGGCAATCCGTCCATGTCGGCGCGCACGAGGACCGTCGGACCGACTCCGTTGGTGAGCACGCCCACGACGCCCGTGTTGCCGACCTTCTCGGTCACCGAAAACCCCAGCGTGCGCAGCTCCCCGGCGACCAGCGCCGCGGTCTTCACCTCCATGAAGGAGAGCTCCGGATGCGCGTGGAGATTGGTGTAGATGCCCAAGAGGGACGGATAGTCCGCTTCGAGCCGGCTGGCGACGAGGCCGCGCAGCGTTTCCGGAGGCGGGTTGGCCGCACGAGAGACGTCGCCGGTGCCGGCCAGCAGCGCGGCGAACACGGCGGTCGTTGAACGGACTGCTTTCATGGTTTCCTGATTTTCGCCCCGATTGCGGTCCGCTTCAATCGGATTGATCACCTTCTCCATCAGGAAGGAGCCTCGGCGGGCTTCGCCACGGCGGACGGAAATCCAGGCAAAGCCGATCGGGTGAACCCGATCCGCAAACGAGGAAGGACCGGGAGCTCTGGCGAACTGTGCGAAATGCTCCCGCTTTGTTTTGCGCCGCCGCCTTGCTAGCTTTGCCGCCTCGTGACCTTGCAGGAAGAAATCCAGCGCCGACGGACGTTCGCCATCATCTCACATCCCGATGCCGGCAAGACGACGCTCACCGAAAAACTGCTGCTCTACGGCGGCGCGGTGCAGCTCGCGAGGCTCCGTGACCGAACCTGCAATTGTAGCGCAGTTGTGGTTTTCGCAGCGACTAAGCCATGCTGCTTGTGAAGAGCGCGTAACCATGGAACTCGATCTTCAACAACTGGAGGATCTCACCGAAGGCTTGGACTTCGAGGTGAAGAGAGCCGCTGGACGAGACGGCCAAGGCACCTTGCCGGACAGTTTCTGGGAAACGTATTCGGCGATGGCCAACTCCGAGGGCGGAGTCGTCCTGCTGGGTGTCGAGGAAGTCTCGGGCACCTTGACGATCCGCGGCTTGGGCAACCCCGCCAAAGTCGCCAAAGAGCTTTGGAACGGGCTGCACAACCGTCAAAAGGTCAGCGTCAACATCCTTGCTGACGCCGATGTCCGGGTGCTGGATCACCAAGGCTGCAAACTGATCCAGGTCCGGATACCACGCGCGACCCGTTTCCAACTGCCGGTCTTCATCGGCCGGCAGCCGTTTGGTGGGACCTATCGCCGCAATGGTGACGGCGATTTCCGGTGCGACGACGAAACGGTGAAGCGGATGCTGGCGGATCAGGTGGAGGATGTCCGGGATGCCAAGCTCCTCGAGAACTTCGGGCTGGAGGACCTGCACCTGCCCACGCTCCGGGCCTACCGCACCGCGTTCAAGGCGGTGAAACCGGATCACCCGTGGGTTGAGCTGGACGACCGCGAGCTTCTCCGCAGCTTGGGTGGGTGGACGATGAACCGGGAAACCAAACGCGAGGGCCTCACCGTCGCGGGCTTGCTCATGTTTGGCCAGTTGCGCGCCATCTTGGAGGCCGTGCCCAACTATGTGGTGGACTACCAGGAACGTCCGTCCGAAGCCGACCATGACAGTGATCGACGTTGGATTGACCGGGTGACCACCGATGGCTCTTGGTCGGGCAATCTTTACGACTTCTACCGCACTGCCATCCAGCGGTTGACGAAGGATCTGAAGGTTCCGTTCCGTCTCAAGGGCGCTTCGCGGGTGGACGACACACCGGTCCACGAGGCGCTGCGGGAAGCCCTCACCAATCTAATCATCCATGCGGACATCACCGGACGGATGTCGCTCTACGTCGTCAAGCGGCAGGACATGTTCGGGTTCCGAAATCCGGGGTTGATGCGCGTGCCGTTGGCCCTCGCGATCCGGGGCGGACAGAGCGATTGCCGGAACCGGAACCTCCAGAAAATGTTCCAACTGGTGGGCTTGGCTGAACAAGCCGGATCAGGTTTGCCCAAGGTCTATCGCAACTGGGGCCGGCAATCTTGGCGACGACCGGAATTGCTCGAACAGACGGATCCCGACCAGACCATCCTGCGGCTGCGGACGGTCAGCTTGTTGCCGCCGGACACGCTGACCGAGTTGGATGCCCGTTTCGGAAGCCGGTTCCGCGAGCTCCCAGAGACTGCCAGGCTGGCTTTGGCGACCGTGGCCATCGAAGGCAGCGTGACGCATGGACGGCTCAAGGAGATGTGCGCGCAGCATCCGAAGGACCTCTCCAAGGTGCTGGGCGAACTGGTGGCAGAGGAGTTCTTGGTCACCCGCGGCGCGACCCGAGGGACCACTTACTTCTTTCCCGACCAAGCACCTGAAAGTGACCCGCTCACCGCCTCCGACACCCAAGGACCGGCCGCCGGCGGCCAAGCTCCTGCCAGCTCCGAACATTTGCAGCCCGGCTCCGAACAAACCGACGCCAGCTCCGAACATTTGAGGCCCAGCTCTGAACATTTGGTCCCCCAGCGAGCCTCGGGCCCCGAACATTTCGGGTTCACCGCTGAAGCCTGGACAACGCTGGAGAAGCTGGCCGCACCCGTCAGCCGGACGAAGAAGGTCAGTAGGACGATTGTCCGCCAAACTATCCTTCAGCTCGCAGCCGGCACGCCCATCGCGCTGCAGGCGCTGGCCCGCCTCTTGAACCGGGAAGCTGACACCCTGCGCGTCCATTATCTGGGCTCACTGGTCGAGGAGAAGTTGCTGGAACTGAAGTTCCCCGCCAGCCCGAGACATCCACAGCAGGCTTACCAGACCACCACCGCCACCCGACAGAGTCTCAAACCGGCTGAGATCCTGAGCCGACCCGCCCCTTGATCCGTTCCCAGAATCTCACGCCATGACCTTGCAGGAAGAAATCCAACGCCGGCGCACGTTTGCGATCATCTCGCATCCCGATGCCGGCAAGACGACGCTCACCGAAAAGCTGCTGCTCTACGGCGGCGCCGTGCAGCTCGCCGGCTCCGTGACCGCGCGCAAGAACCAGCGCGCCACCACCTCCGACTGGATGGAGCTGGAAAAGAAGCGCGGCATCTCCATCAGCTCGACGGTGCTGCAGTTCGAATACGGGGGCTTCCGGGTGAACCTGCTGGACACGCCCGGCCACAAGGATTTTTCCGAGGACACCTACCGCGTGCTCACGGCGGTGGACGCCGTCATCATGGTGATCGACGCCGGCAAGGGCGTCGAAAACCAGACGCGGAAGCTCTTTGAAGTCTGTGCCCGCCGCGGCGTGCCCATCTTCACGTTCATGAACAAGCTCGACCGGCCGGCGCGCGATCCGATCTCGCTCATGGACGAGCTGGAGGCAGTGCTGGGCATCAAGAGCTGCGCGATGAACTGGCCGCTGGGCAACGGGGCGGACTTCCGCGGGGTCTATGATCGGGCCGATAAGATGGTCCACCTCTTCGAGCGCGTGGTCGGCGGCAAGTATCGTGCGGCCGTCAACGTCACCGGTCTCGACGACCCGCTGGTCCGGGAGAAGCTGGACGAACAGACCTACGCCACGGTGCGCGAGCAGATCGAGATGGTCGAACTGGCCGGCGCGGAGTTCGACCACGCGCAGGTGCTGGCCGGCAAGCTGAGCCCGGTTTTCTTCGGCTCCGGCGTGAACAACTTCGGCGTGCAGCTCCTGCTCGACAGCTTCCTCAAGTATTCGTCCGCACCGCGGGGCAGATCCGCGGTGACGCTGTCGGCCTGACCCGCTAGCGTGCCGCCCGTGAACTCCGGGGACCAGGCGGGCGCCCGCGACTTCCGCACCACGCACTGGTCGCTGGTGCTGGAGGCGGGCGTCGCCTCGCCGTCCGGGCAGTCGGCCTTGGAAACGCTCTGCCGGCGCTACTGGTATCCGCTCTATGCCTACGGTCGCCGCCGTGGTCTTGGGCCGGAGCAGGCGGAAGATCTCACGCAGGAGTTCTTTGGCAGCCTCCTGGCGGCGGACAGCTTGGCCCGGGTCAGTCCCGAGAAGGGCCGGTTCCGCACCTTTCTGATCACGGCCCTGCAGCATTTCCTGGCCAATGAACGCGATCGCGCCGGGCGGCAGAAGCGCGGCGGTGGCCGCCCCCTGATTTCGCTGGATGCCCTTGAACCGGAAGCCCGTTACCAGATCGAGCCCGTGACCTCGGCGCCGCCCGAGGTGCTGTTCGACCGCCAATGGGCGCGGACGCTGGTCGCCGGGGTGATGGAGCAGTTGCAGGCGGAATCGGCAGGGGAAGGCGCGGCGGAACGATTCGGGGTGCTCAAGGTGTTCCTCGCGAGCGAACCGGCCGAGGACAGTTACGCGGCCTTGGCCGGGCGCCTGGGCCTCTCGGTGCCCGCGGTCAAGTCGGCCATCCACCGGTTGCGACGCCGCTACGGGCAATTGTTGCGTCGGGAAATCTCCCACACGGTCGGTTCCCCCGCCGAGGTGGACGGGGAGATCCGGCACCTGTTCGCCGCCCTGTCGGCCTAGCCCGTGACGATTTCGCGAAACTTCGCCGGCCCGATGCTTCTTACCCCCGACAGTGATGAACGTTGATTCACCCGCCGGTGCGACCGCCGGGCCCGGGGTGGCCTGCGCCGCCTGCGGGGCCGCTCTGGAACCGGAGGCGGCGCAGGGGCTGTGCGCCGGCTGTCTGCTGGGACGGGCCTTTGCCTTGGCGGCGGCCGCCAGCGAGAGCGGCGAGGGCGCGGCGGAGTCGATTGCGGCCGCCGGCCTCGAAGGGCGTCCGCTCGGCGGTTACGAAATTCTGTCCACGGTGGCGCGCGGCGGCATGGGGGTCGTCTTCCGCGCCCGGCAACGCAACCCGCCCCGCATCGTCGCGCTGAAGGTGATCGCCGCCGGCGAACTGGCCTCTCCCCGCGCGGTCGAGCGGTTCCACAACGAGGCGCTGGCCGCGGCCCGGCTCGATCACCCGAACATCGTGCCCATCCACGAGGTCGGCGAAGACCGGGGCTGGCATTTCTTTTCAATGCAGCTCGTCGAGGGCGGCACGCTGGCGGACCTCATCCGCACCGCCCGGCCCGGGCCGGCGGCGGCGGCGGAGTTGCTCCGCAAGGTGGCGCGGGCGGTCGAGCACGCCCACCAGCGCGGCATCCTCCATCGCGACCTCAAGCCGACCAACATCCTGCTCGATGAACAGGGCGAACCCCACCTGACCGACTTCGGACTCGCCAAGGTCATGGAGGAGGACTCCGGCCTGACCCTCAGCCACGCCGTGCTGGGCACGCCCGCCTACATGGCGCCCGAGCAGGCGGCCGGCCGCGGCCGCGACATCACCACGGCCACCGACGTGTATGGGCTTGGGGCGGTCTTCTACGAACTGTTGAGCGGTCGCCCCCCGTTCACTGCGGACAGCACTCCGGCCCTGTTGCGGAAAATCGCGGAGGAGGAGGTGCCGGAGCTGAAGTGGGACGTCGGAAGCCGGAAGTCGGAAGTCAAACACGCTGCCCACTTCCGGCTTCCGGCTTCCGGCTTTGCCGACTTGTCGGTGATCTGCCTCATACCAACTACGTTAATAGAGTAGTATAACGGGTCTGGAAGAAGCGTTTGCTTGAGCGAGGAGCCAGTCGAAGACGAGGGAGTGGACGCGGCGGGCG
>JAYUSF010000187.1:0-16219 GCA_043755815.1 Verrucomicrobiota bacterium | reverse complement strand
CGCTCCGCCCCGCCGACATACACCTTGAGGCTGTCGCCGTGGTAGAGGAAGCGCAGCGACTGCGAACCCGCCGGGATGTCGCCCGTTTGCTTGAGGGTAAAGGGCCGGAGCTCGCCAAAGGAGCCAAGGGAGGACGACGGCCAGATGCCGAGGGAGAACTGGCCGACCACCGGGACTTTGGCCGGGTTTCCCGGCTGCGTGGTGTTCCGGAAATTTCCATCCAGCAGGCTCCCATAGCTTGCAAATGGTTGAGTGTAATTGTAACCGATACCGACGCCCGATGGGGCAATGGTCCAAACCGGGACAATCCATTCTTCCGGGCCGCTTTGAAATGACGGCCCCGGGATCTCTACTCCGATACCCGGTGGAACCGCCGTGAAATCAAAACCCAGGTCCTGAAACGGGGTGCTACAGGCAACACTTGTGACCAGAATTGAGGCAGACAGGATGGAATGTTTCATGGCGAGGTGATGAAGGCCGCCTGACTGAGATTGGCAAATGAACCTGAGCCAGTGGTTTGGAGCTTCGCGGCGTGTATGCTTGGTGGAAGTTGGTGCCCTTTCAGGGCTTGGAAAGTCGAAGCGCAGCGCCGCGAATACCGTTTATCGTTTGCCCAAGCTCGCCAGATACGCCACGAGATCGCGCAGTTCATCGCGGGACAGGCCATCGGCCAGGCCGGCGGGCATGAGCGAGCCCAGTTGGCGGCGCTCGGCGATCTGGTCACGGCGCAGCTTCACCACCTCGCCGGTGAGATGGTTGAAGAGTGAGACCTCGTCGGTGTTCTCGCCGCGCAGATAGCCCTGATAGACCTCGCCATCTTTGGCCGTGATCTCGTGGGCCATGAACCCTTCCTTAACCTCCCTCTGCGGATCGAGGATCGCGCCAAGGACGAACTCCACCGTCTGCGCCGTGCCGAGCGCACTCAGGTTGGGGCCGATCTTGCCGGGCGTGCCGTCCACGGCGTGGCAATTCGCGCAGGCCAAGGCGGGGCGCTGAAACACTTCGGCACCGCGCTTGGGATCGCCCTGCCGGCGAACCGCAGCGGCAAGGGCGGGAATGTCGGCAACGGTAGCAACAGCCGTCGCGGTGTCGGAACCGGCGGCCTTGGTGAGCAGCGCTGCGAGTTCGGGTTCGCGCCGGCCGCTGGCCGCGAGCAGCGCGAGAATGGCCTGTGCGTGGGCCGCGGTGGGTGGTGTCGTTGTCAGCGCGGCTCGGAGTGCGGCTGGGCCATCGCGCTTTTCGATCAGCGTGTTAACGAGATTGCGGACAGACGTGGCGTCGAGCGGGCCGGCGAAGAGGGAGGCGGCGGCTTGGGCGGCGGCGGGAAGGTCAAGCCGGACCAAAGCGGTGGCAGCATCGGCGCGGCGTTGGATCACAGCGGTGGGCGGGTTGCCCTGCAACCCGCTCGGCGGACTGGAAAGTCCGCTCCCCAGGGCGTCCGTGCGGCTTCCGGGGGAAGCCGCCCACTGTTCGCCACTGGCGGCGGCCGCAAGCAGGCGGCGGGCTTCGTCGTCCCCAAAGCCGGCCACACCCACGAACGCGAATTGGCGGACCGCCGGGGGCGTGGCCGCATTCGTGGCGAAACCCAGAATGCGCGGGCGCAGCGCATCCACGCGCCAGATTCCGGCCAGTTGCAGCGCGCCGGCTTGGACACTCGGAACCGGGCTGTCGAACAGCGGCGTGAGCGGAGCGACGGCGCGGTCACCGGCGCGCAAGTCACGGCTCCGGCTGGCGCGGGCGGCGAGCGCAAGCGCGGCGCCGTGAAGGTCGGCGTGGTAGTTGGTGCCGACGGTGAAGCTGCGGACGGAAAGCAGCGCGAGCAGTTCGTTCACGCCACCGCCGTCGGCGACGACTTCGCTGAGCTGCCAGACGGTGTCCTTGTCCAAGGCGACTTCGGCGACGCGGCGCAGACGGTTGGCAGCGAACTGCGCGGAACCGGCCCCGCCAACCGCCTTGGCGAACGCGGTCTGGCGGCCGGCGTTTCCATCGAACTTGAGTTCACCGCGCGCCTGGGCTTCCTGCCAGTGCGGCTTGAGGGCGTGAACGCACTGGGTGAAGGCGTATTCTAGGCCAGCATCCATCGGCTGCTCAGTGGCGATGGCGGCGATCTCGACGGCCTGGGCGGTGGGCAGGTAACTGCACGCGACAATGGCTTCGAGCCGGACGCGCGGGTGCGAATCGGCGGCAAGCGCGGTGAGCAGCGAAGCAAAGTAGGACAGGCTGCTAGCCTGTCCCGGATTGGTTGCCGTGTTCGAAGCGGCGGGCAGGCTGGCAGCCTGCCCTACGATGCGCGCCGCGTAGGCACGCGCCTCCGGGGCCTTAGCGTGAGCGAGTCTGCCGACGAGGTCGGCCGGGAAAACGTCGTGACTGGCGAAGACGCCGAGCGCCTCAACCAGGACCAAGTCTGGCTCAACAGGCGAGGGCGCCTGTTGAACGGGCACAGACGGGGGCGTCTGTGCCACTAGCTGGGTTCCAACCCAGCGGTTGAGCGCATTCGTCACTTCAGCCGTCGGACGGTCAGCGAGAACACGCTTCGCCATCTGGCGGTTCCAGCGCTCGGGCGACTTGAGTTCATTGAGCAACCCGGTGGTGGATCGCTGAGTAAAGTTCGGTTTCCCGAGCTTCGATTTCCCACCTGCGATCTGCGTCTTCGGCACGACGCGCCAGATGCGGCCGTGGTCCTTGTCGCGGTTCGGGTCGCGGAAACTGGCTTGATAATGGCCGATGACCGGATTGAACCAATCGGCGAGATAGAGCGCGCCGTCGGGTCCGAAGCGGGCGTCCACGACGCGGAAGGCGATGTTGGTGGACTCAATCAGCGGCGCGAGGCGGACGACCTTGAAGCCGCTGCCGCCCTCGTCGGTGACGCGGAACCGCTCGACGGTGTTTTGGAGATAGCCGCCGGTGATGAGTTCGCCCTGGTTCGCGGCGGGCCAGCGCGAGTTCTCCACGAAGTCGCCGCCGCCGAACTTGCGGCCCTCATTCCAGAGCCAGCGCTGTTCGAGGAAGTGATCCGTGCGGATCATCGCCGGCGTGAGGTGGTAGATGCCGTGGCCGTTGCCCGCGAGGACGAAGGGCTGCCCCCAGCGGTCAAAGACGTTGCCGAAGGGATTGTGTGCGCCCATAGCGCCGTTCCAGAAGGGATCGAGCCGGGCGCGCCGCGGCCAGTAGCGCCACACGCCCGCCTGCTGGAGTTCCTCGATGCCCCAAGGGGTTTCGATGCGGGAACGCGCGTGCAGGCCCTGCGAGAAGAGGAGTTCGCCGCTCGGTCCCCAGGTGAAGGAGTTGATGGTCTGGTGCGTGTCGCCGGTGCCGAAGCCGCGAAAAACGACGCGGCGCTGGTCGGCCTTGCCGTCGCCGTCGGTGTCGCGGAGGTGGAGCAGTTCCGTGCCGCTGTTCACGTAGAGGCCGCCGTCGCCCAGTTCGAGGCCGGTGGGCATGAGCAGGTCGTCGGCGAAGATCGTGGTCTTGTCGGCGCGACCGTCGCCGTCGGCGTCCTCCAGCACGACGACCTGGTCGCGAGGTTTCTCGCCCGGCTTGAGCTGCGGATACACGACGCTGCCGCAGA
Organism: Verrucomicrobiota bacterium; assembly: GCA_043755815.1. Classification (GTDB taxonomy): domain Bacteria; phylum Verrucomicrobiota; class Verrucomicrobiia; order Limisphaerales; family UBA9464; genus CAIWAH01. The sequence goes on along the minus strand of JAYUSF010000187.1, from coordinate 12,651 downwards.
CCCAAAGCCGGCCATCGGGATCGAAGCGGAGCTGGATGGGCTTGCGCACGCCGTCGGCCTCGGAGGCGAACAGGCTGACCTCAAAGCCGTCGAGCACGCGCAGGGAGGCGAGTTCGGCGGCGGGGCTGGTGTCGGCGGCGCGGGCCGGCAGAAGGCCGAGGGCGTAGATAGCGAAGCAGGTGAGCAGGTGGGAAAGTGGGAAAGTGGGAAAGTGCCGAGGCGGAGCGCCGGTCTCCGACCCGGCGAGTGCTGCCCGACCAATCGCGCCGGAGCGGAGATTGGCGCTCCAGATGCCAAGCCATGCGGCGACGTTTTGCCATACGCGGCTCCCCCTCACCACGGCCCTCTCCCAAAAGGAGAGGGGGTGGCGGGCTTTGGCCAAGGGATCGTCCGGATCAAACTGACGAGGACCGACGGGCGATTGGCAGGAGCGGAGAACGGCGCGTGTGAAGTCGGCGAGCGTCGTGAAATCCTCCCTCTCCCTGGGGGAGAGGGTCGGGGTGAGGGGGAACCGGGTGTTGTTCAAAATCGCCGTGTCTGCAACCCCTTGATTCCGCCTTCCGCACTCCGCCTTCCGCATTTCAAAATGAGCCTCCATACGTCGGCTGCTACGGGGCGTGGTCATCGGGTGCTCTCCTTTTCGGCGGCGGCCTTGGCGGCCAGTTCATCGATGCGTTTTTCGGCGTCGGCGATCAGCGGGAGGAACTGCTGCATCTCCTGGGCGAAGGCGCGGATGTTCCGGTCGTGGTAGTCGCGGCTAAAGGCCTGTTCGGTGCGGTCCCCCGCGAGGAAGGCCCAGTTGCTCGGGCGCGCGTAGTCGAACCAGAGGCGGTTCTTTTCGACGATGGCGGAGTGGAGTGACCGGCTGGCCTCAGTTGTCCAGTTCATGTGCGATGAAGGCGGCGTTCTACCGAGCCGAAACAAGACGTTGAGTTCATCGAGATGGAGGTCGTGGGTGGAGTAAGGCCTTCCAGGAACCTCGTTCGGCATTTCGGGAAACAGGCTCACGGTGCTTGGACGACGGGCGACAATTTCAGTCAAGGCTTTGACATACTGGTCAACTTGGATCTCCCGTGGACTTGCAGGCTTATCCAATTCGCTCGGTCCTCCTAGAATCGGCGGAGGGCGGAGCAAGATCGCTCGTGGTGCAACCGCAAGAATCCGCTCAAGGAGGCTTTCGTAAGCCGTCACATAATTCGTGAGCCCCGCTTCACCCGCCAGCGACTCCATCTCTCCGAACTGCACGAAGGCCACCGTCGCCCCGACCTGCTTCAGTTGCGTGACGAGGTCCGGGTAGTTCACGTCGCGCTGCTGGGCGAAGACCGTGTCGCCTTCCCACGCGAGGCTGCGGAAGCGCAGTTTGTGGTGCGGATGCTGAAGCGTCAGCAACGTCTCCAGGTGCCCGCTCTGCGCGAGGGCGACCATGTTCGCGCCGCCGATGAAGGCGATCACGTCGTTGGTGCGCAGCGGCAGGACGGGTTCGGCCGCCCGCGGCCGGATTTCCAGCCACGGCAGCAGGGCGAGCAGGACAATGCGGACCGTTTTCATGGTGACGCCGAAACGGTGCCGCACACTGGCGAACGCTGGCGAGCCTCTTTGCGGTCGCGCGGACGGGCACGAATCGGTCTTGCCCACGACGAGATTGCGGGTTTCCAATCCCACCTCACACATTGGCATGAAACAAAGAGCTCTCCCGCGCTCCCGTCAGGCGATTGCCGTCGCCCTCCGGTTCGCCTCGGTTTCTGTCTCCGCGCTGGCATTGGCGCAGAGCGACAATTTTGACGATGGCAACGACGCCGGCTGGACGCACTACTCGCCACTTTCGGCGTTCGGAGCTGGAGCCGCCTACACTTACCCGTCGGGCAGTTACCGGGTGGCGGCCCCGGCCAGTCCCGCGCCCGACCAACTCGGACCGCAGCGCGCCGGAAGCCTGCGCCAAGAAAAGACCTATTCCCGCATCCAACTGGCGACCGACATCCTCGACTGGAACAACGGGATCAACCAGTCGCTCGGGCTCATTGCCCGCGTGGGCAACCTGGGAATCGGAACGACGACCGGCTACACCTACAACTACAACACGGTTTCCGGCTTCCATCAGCTCAATCTGGTGCTCAATGAGGCGGCGACCCGGCAGGTGAATGAATCGCCGTTCAAGGTCAACCCAAGGCACCGCTACCGGATGGTGTTCACGCTTGTCGGCACCCAGTTGCTCGGCCAGATGTTCTCGGCCACCAATGCGGCGGTCCCGTTGCATTCCGTGTTTGGCCGGGACGACAATCATGAAAGCGGAACCGCCGGCCTGTTCGCCTTTGCGCTCGACGCGCTCGGGCCAATCGACGCCCGGTTTGACAACTATTCGGCCGCGGTTCCGGCCAAGGTGCGAGCAACCCTGCTGGATGCGAACCCGGCGGCCGGTGAACAGCCTGAGCTCCCGATCGAGTCCGTCGGCGTGCGGCTGGCCTCGCTGGAAACTTCGATCAATCTCCCGTCCATCCGCCTTGAAGTGGACGGACAGGTTGTGGCCTTCGAATTGGCGGAAGAGCTGGGTTATCTCCGCTTGGTTTACACCCCGCCGGCCCCACTCAATCCGGTCGTGGCTCACGTCGCGAAAGTCAGCTTCGACGACGAGGATGGGACACAATCCTTTGACTGGCCGTTTGGCGCCCCCGCGGCGCCGGCGGCTGTGCTCCTCGCGGCGGCCACACCCGCGGGCGGGTTTGAACCCACGCCCGACGCCGAGTTCGATGCGGCATCACGAACTTTCCGAGTCAGCCTGACCGGCGCGGCGCGTTTTTTTCGGGTGAGCGATGCCACCGTGCGCAGGATTATCCGGACGGTGCCCGAAGGCACGAAGCTGGCCATCACGATTGAGTAGGCGGGGAGCGTATGGCGTGCCCGCGCCGACCGGCCTTCCTGGTGGGCGAGCTTGTTTGCAGGCGCTTCCGCGGTAACCTTGCCGCATGGTTTACGATCCGGCGCTCGAAGAACTGTTCCAGAAGGTGTGGGACGGCGGGCGAATATCCCAAGGCGAGGCGCTGCGGCTTTACCGGCTGCCGCTGGAGGAACTCGGGGTGCTGGCCGACCGGCGGCGGCAGTTGCACCGGGCCGCGGCGCACGGCGGGCGCGGCAACGACATCGTCACGTTCATCGTGGACCGGAACGTCAACTACACGAACGTCTGCAACGTCTATTGCAAGTTCTGCGCGTTTTGGCGAACGGAGAAGGACGCCGACAGCTACGTCATCACCCACGACGAGTTGGACCGCAAGATCGAGGAGACCCTCGCGCTCGGCGGCACGCAGATGCTGATGCAGGGCGGGCATCATCCCAAGCTGACCAAGCAGTGGTATCTCGACCTGCTCAGCCACGTGCGGGACAAGTTTCCCGGCTTCAACGTGCACGGCTTCAGCCCCAGCGAATTCATCCACTTCCAGGAGGTGTTCAACGAGCCGGTCGAGCAGCTCATCCGCGAATTTGTCGCGGCCGGGTTGGGCAGCATTCCCGGTGGTGGCGGCGAGATCCTGGTGGATCGCGTCCGCAACCGGATCGCGCCACTCAAGGCCAATACCGGCGAGTGGATGGGCGTGATGGACACCGCGCATCAGCTCGGGCTGGCGACGACCGTGTCGATGATGTTCGGCCACGTGGAGACGGTGGAGGACCGCATCGAGCACCTGGAGGTCGTGCGGCAACAGCAGGACAAGTCCTTGGGCCGATTGCGGAAGGTGGAGTGCGGAATGCGGATTGAGGGAGAAAGCCCGATTGAGTTGTCGGCGGCGTATGCAAAAGCGGTGGAGACGAAGGCCATCAACGGGGGCGCGTTCACCGCGTTCATCTGCTGGACGTTTCAGCCCGAGAACACGGTGCTAAAGGCCACCACCGTCGGCTCGCACGAATACCTCCGGACGCAGGCATTGGCGCGGATCTACCTCGACAACCTTCCCGGGGTGCAGAGCTCCTGGGTCACGCAGGGGCCCGAAATCGGCCAGGTGGCGCTCAAATACGGCGCCAGCGACCTCGGTTCGATCATGATCGAGGAAAACGTGGTCAGTGCCGCCGGCACCACGTTCCGCATGGGCGTAGCCGACATGAAGCGGCTGATCACCGAACTGGGCTACGAACCGCGCCAGCGCGACAACTGGTATCGGTTGGTGACGTGAAGTGAACCACGAACCGCGACGCGATGAATTCTTGGCCCCAGCCTGGAAACCCGCATTATCCGGCCCGGCGACGTCTGACGCTGAAAACGCTGTTCACCCTTGAATTCGACGGAACCTTCCCAGAACGATGCTTGCCGGTCCCAAACCGCGAATTTTGCCGCGGCCCGGCTGGCGCTGCTTTACTTCGCCGTCATGGCGCCGTTGATTCTCGGGCTCGATTATCTGATCGCCGCCGCGAACCAGCCGAACCCAATCCTGGAATCCACCCGGGTCGCCACTGACCTGACCCTGGCCGCCCTGGCCGCCGGCGGGCTCTGGGTGGGACGCTGGTGGGAAATCCGCCGCCAGACCAAGCCGGAACCAAACTCGGGGCTCTCCTTGGCCCGCGGGAATCAGGCGATGTTCGCCGCGGTTTTCGGGCACTCCCCTGATGCGGTCTTCCTCGCGGACGCGGTCTCCGGGGTCATAACGGACTGCAACGCGATGGCCCTGACGCTCTTTGCGGTTGGCAGCCGCGAGCGCCTGATCGGCACCGAAGGCCGCCTGCTCGCCCTGAATCCGATGAGTCCTGATCAGGCGCGGGAACTTCGCGGGCGAATTGCCCGGGGCTTGGAGTATGAAGGCGAGTTCGAGTTCCGCGCTTTCAGCGGACGCATCTTCTGGGGCCAAGTCGCCGGCCGGCAGTTGCCCCTCGAGGGTCGAAACCTCCAGTTGCTGCGGATCACCGACATCTCCCAGCGGCGGGCGGTCGACCTGCGGATCGAGGCACAGGCCCGGTTTCGCCAGCAGTTGATCGACTCCGTGCCGCTCCCAATCTTCGTCAAGGATACCGAAGGACGCTATCTGGAGTGCAACCGGGCGCTGGCGGATTTCGTGGGGCTTTCCCGCGACCACCTGCTGGGAAAAACCGTGGCCGATGTTTTTGAAGCCGGTAGCGCCGCCGAATACCAGCGCCGTGACGAGGAGCTGTTCCTCCATCAGGGAAAGCAGGTTTACCGGGGCCGCGTGCGGAATGCGGCCGGAGAGGATCGCCGGGTGATCTTCCACCGGGCGACCTTTCAACGGGCCAATGGTTCGCTCGGGGGCCTGACCGGCACCTTCATCGACGTGACCGACCTCGACGCCGCCGGCGACCGGTTACGCCTGCAGGAATCCGCCCTCAATGCGGCGGCCAACGGGATGGTCATCACTGACCGTGGCGGGATCATTCTCTGGGCCAATCCGGCGTTCAGCCAACTGACCGGGTATTCGGCGGAAGACATCACGGGCCAGGGCCTGCGATTGCTGAAGTCGGGCGAGCAGGACGAGGAGTTCCATCGCAACCTTTGGGAGACGGTCCTCTCCGGCCATGTCTGGCGGGGTGAACTCATCAACCGACGCCAGGACGGCACCCTTTACCACGAAGAGATGACCATCACTCCGGTCCGTGACGCAGAGGGTGCGGTCGCCAACTTCATCGCCATCAAGCAGGACATTTCGGCGCGCAAGGAGCTCGAAATGCAGTATCTGCGGGCCCAAAGGATGGAAGGCATCGGCCTGTTGGCGAGCGGCATCGCGCACGACCTTAACAACGTGCTCGCACCGGTGCTCCTCTCGATCGACCTGCTCAAATCGATGCACCCGGATGCCGACACGACGGACATCCTGCACACGGTGGAAAGTTCGGCCCGCCGCGGCGCGGATATCGTGCGCCAGGTCCTGACCTTTGCCCGCGGCGTGAAGGGCGAACGCATTCCGCTACAAAGCAAACACCTCGTGAAGGACATCGCCCGGGTCGCGAAGGAAACCTTTCCCAAGGACATCGAGGTCCACATCCGCATCGACACGGACGTCGCCAACATCGAGGGAGACCCGACCCAGATTCATCAGGTGCTGCTGAACTTGGCGGTCAACGGGCGCGATGCCATGCCCGAGGGCGGCCGGCTCACGCTCGGTGCCGGCAACCGCCGGCTGCCCGATAAGCTGGAGGCCATCAACGGCACCATTCCCGCCGGTGACTACGTGATGCTGTCCGTCGTGGATACCGGCTTGGGCATCGGTCAGGAGCTCCTCAACCGGATGTTCGAACCGTTCTATTCCACCAAGGAAGCCAGCAAGGGAACCGGGCTCGGCCTGCCCACGGCCCTTGGCATCGTGAAGAGCCACGCCGGATTCATCCGGGTGGTGAGCGAGGTGGGCAAAGGGTCGGAATTTCAGGTCTATTTCCCGATGTGTTTCCGGGATGAAGCGGCCGCCCCGCCGGCGCCACCCGCCACCCCGCGTGGCCGGGGCGAGACCGTGCTCGTGGTCGACGACGAACCGGGCATTCGCTCCATCACTTCGGAACTCCTCTCCCGAAACGGCTACCGCGTGCTGATCGCCAGCGACGGAACCGAGGCGATGGCATTGGTCGCCCAGCACCGCGGCAAGATCGATCTGGTGCTGACCGATGTCATGATGCCTTTCATGGACGGGGTCGCCCTCGTGCGGAGCCTGCGGAAACTGGCGCCTCACACCCGCGTCCTGGCGTTTAGCGGGCTGTCGAACGACGCCTCGCTTGGCCCGAAGGTGGAGGAGCTCCGCCGCATGGGATTGCCTCCGGTCCTGAGCAAGCCGATCGCGACCGCGGAACTGCTCTCAGCCGTCCACGAGCTGATCAGCTCGCCGGCTCCGGAGTAAATTCAGCGGCCGAAGTGCGCGGCCACCTTGCCGGGGAAATACGGCAGCGCCTTCAGGACTTCAACGGCCATGCGGGGCGACATTTCCCGCGGCACCGTCGCCACCGTGTAGGCCCGGGGATGCACCAGATCGGCCGGCCAGGGTTTCCGCGCGGCCAGCGCCGCCGGGAAATCCGCGAGCCGGCTTTCCCGGATGAAGACGAAAAGGTTTTGGCGATACCACCAAGCCACCCGGTCGTCACCCCAGACCTGGTGCCGGAGACAATCCACCGCGACAAATCCCTGGGACTGGAAGCGTTCAATCCAGTAGCTCTGCCACTGCTCGTTGACATGGTGCGTGCCGCCTTGCCCCGGAACCGCAGCGGAAAACACCACCACATCGCCCAACCGGCAAAGGTCGGCGACGAAGCCATCCGCCCGGGCCGGCGCGAGATGCTCCGCTACCTCAAGGCAATTCACGAGATCGAAGCGGCGTTCCAACCGCAGCGGTGCCGCGAGGTTTCTGCGCTCGAATTTCCCGACCGGAATGAGCAGTTGGTCGGGTTCAACGACATGACCGTCAATTCCCAAGACATCACAGCCCGCGCCGAGGTATTCTTTGGCCCAAGTCCCGGAACCGCAGCCCACATCAACGACACTCTTTGCGGGGATCAGAGTGAGGATCAGGGGCACAGTGGCCCGGGCCGACGCAGCGGAGTCCTCCTTCAAGCCTTCATAATACCGGGTCGAATAGGGTGAAGCCATGGAGTGAATCTGCGGGAAAGAGGCGACCGTTGACGAGCGGGAATCAGTCCCGGCCCAGTTTGAGTCCGGCGAACGGGCTCTGGAAACCGCCGCCGGCGACCGAGGTGGGCGCCAGGACCTGGCGGAGATAGACGACAGCGGATTCGGCGTCCTGAACGCTCTTGGGCAGCGTGGTTCCCGCCGCATTCGGATGTCCGCCACCCTGTAACTTGGCCGCGACCCCGAGGGCTTCACCGTTCTGGCTGCGGAAGCTCACCACGAAGGTTCGATTCGCCTTGGGAAACAGGGTCGCCAGCACCTTGAACCGCGTGGCGCCGCGATCGAGCAGTTGATGCACGATGAGATTGGTGTTGCCGATCGTGGTCTGCACCACGCCGACCTCGTCGTTTACCGCCTCGACATGGGCGCGGCTCCATTCGAATCCCAGCGGGTCCTCGATGCGACGTTTCACCGCCATCACTTCGAGCAGGGGATGGTCAATCAGCTTTTCCAGATCGCCGCCAAGGAGGTTGTGCAGCGGCCAGAATCCATAGGTCTTCACGAGGTTGGCGTAGTCACAGGCCAGCTCGAAATCTGCGCTTTCGCGCAACCACAGGTCGCCGATGTTCGTCAGCTCCACCAACCGATCAATCGCTGCGGACTGAACTCCGTGCTCGCGGCAGAGCTCATGGCAGAGCAAAGCCGCCGACTTGCGCGGATCATGGATGAGCCGGGCCTTCTGGGCCGGGACCGCGGTCATGTGATGGTCGATGACCACCCAATCGGGACGGTCGAGCCGGGCTTCAAAGGTAAAGTCCGTGACCCATGCGGACCGTTCACTCATCTGCCGGTTTTTCCACCCCTGGTAGTTCCAGGCCTGGAGCGGCGTTTCGACCCCGTAAAGCACGGTGGCAAGCCGCCGAAGCAAACCGCCGGCAACGAGTCCATCAAGGTCACTCTCATGTGTGCAAATGACCTCTGGTTTTGGAAGAGACGACATGCCGATGAGCGTAGGGGCGGGCCGTTTGAAGGGAAGCCATGAGTGCCGGAAAGCGGTTTGATCCCGACCATTTACTCTGCCACAGCCCTCGGCCACGCTGGCGCGGCGATGGCAGTCTTCTTCGATACGCACGCCCACCTTGATTTCCCGGATTTCGCGTCGGACCTCCCCGAGGTGATCCGGCGGGCGCACGCTGCGGGCGTTGAACGAATCATCTCGATCGGCACCGACCTGGATTCCAGCCGGCAAGCCGTATCCTTGGCCGATCGCTTCCCGGAGGTCTACGCGGCCGTGGGTTGGCATCCGGGGAACGCCGAAGAGGCTCCGGACGACTTCCGCCCCGCGCTCCGGGAATTGGCCCGGCATCCCAAAGTGGTCGCGATCGGCGAATGTGGCCTGGACTATTTCCGCCTGCCATCCAAGAGCGGCGGCACGGCCGATGAAGACCAACGGATCAAGGCGAAACAGGACCGGGTGTTCCGTCAGCAAATTGAAGTCGCGGCAGAGTTGGGCCTCAACTTGGTCATCCATACCCGGGAATCATTCGAGGACAGCGTCCGGGCGCTGGAGCCGCACTCCGGACAGGTTCGCGGCGTCTTTCACTGCTTTGTCGGAAATCCCGTCGAGTTGAACCGGATCCTCGCCCTGGGCTCATGCGTAAGTTTTACCGGCATCGCCACCTTCAAGAACGCGGTCACCGTGCGGGAGTCCATCTTGGCGGCGCCGCCAGGGAGCTTCATGTTCGAGACAGATTGTCCCTTCCTCGCACCAATCCCGCATCGGGGGAAGCGGTGTGAGCCTGCCCATGTGGCGGACCTTGCGGCCGCAATCGCCGCTATTCGGAAAGATTCCCTGGAGGAATTGAGCGCCACCACCTGTGCCACGGCACGGTCGTTTTTTCCCCGGTTACGCTGACACCCGCTGACAGGACACCTCCGCCCGCCCCTCCAAGATTTACCCCAGTCGAAACCGGAACTTGACGCTTCTCTACCGCCAAACCTAAGGTGAACCCAGTAAACGTCTTACTGGTCGGCGAATTGCGCCACGATGAAGTCGGTTTCCCAACCGGCTTTTTTGTTGCCCCGGTGAGATTGCGGTTGTTGACGCTATGAACGCCGAATTATTGGCTACACTCGAGTATTGGGAGAAGGAAAAGGGCATCAGCAAAGATGTCCTCCTCACGGCTGTTCAGGACGCCCTGATGGCCGCGGCCAAAAAGGCTGTCGGTCCCGCGCGTGAACTTCGGGTGACGATTGACTCCAAGTCCGGCGACATCAGTGCTTGGGCGAAACTCATCGTCACCGACCGGGTCGTGTCGAAACACGATCAGCTCACCCCGTTCGACGCCCGCCGGAAAGGATTTTCCGAGGCCAAAGTAGGCGACGAAGTGGAAGTGGAAGTGACCCCGGCTGGATTCGGCCGGATCGCAGCCCAATACGCCAAGCAGGCCCTCATGTCGCAGCTGCGCCGAGCCGAGAAGGCGATGATTTTTGAGGAGTTCAAGGATCGGGTCGGCGATATCGTCAACGGCACGGTCCGTCGCTTTGAAAAATCGGACGTGGTGCTCGATCTGGGCAAGTTCGAGGCCGTGCTGCCCAACCGGGAGCGGGTTCCGACCGAAGAATACCAGATCGGCGAGCGGATCCGCTGCTACGTCAAGGACGTGATCCAAACCATCCATGGCCCGGAGATTCTCCTGACCCGCGCCGACCCGCAGTTCGTGCTGAAGCTCTTTCGTCTGGAAGTTGCCGAACTCAACGACGGGACCATTGAGGTCAAATCGATCGCCCGCGAACCCGGTTTCCGGACCAAGTTGGCGGTCTTTTCGCGCGATCCAAAAGTGGATCCAGTCGGCGCGTGCGTCGGTCTGCGGGGCCAGCGCGTGAAGAACATCGTCCGCGAGCTCAACAACGAAAAGGTCGACATCATTCCCTGGTCGGCCGACATCAAGGCCTATGTCGCCAAAGCGTTGGATCCGGCCCGCGTGAAGTCCTTCCGCGTTGACGAAAGCATCAAGCGCATCGTGGTCACCACGACTCCGGACCAGCTGCCTCTGGCGGTCGGGAAACGGGGCCAGAATGCCCGGCTGGCCTCGCGGCTCACCGGATGGCAGATCGACATTGAGGCCGAAGCCGAGGTGACCGGATTCGAAGCCAAGGTGGTCCACGCAGTCCATGAGCTGGCCGCTGTTCCTGGCATTTCTGAAGCCCACGCCCGGGTGCTGGTCAACATGGGCTTCCACAGCGTGGAAGACCTCGTGGACGCCGAGGTCGCGGATATCGCGGCCATGCCTGGAATTGGTGACGACGCGGGCACAATTTTGGAAGCGGCCCGCGGCGAAATGGTTCGCCGCCAAGCTGGAGGAGACGGTTCAAACGAAGCCGTTCCGACTGCGTAAGTAGTTTTCAAGACGGTTTCATCAGAAACCGCCCCGCCCATTTTCGGCCTGAAAAAGCCGGGGCGGGGCGGTTGGATTTGCAGAGTTTTCAAATATGCCCGTTCGTATCTACGAGATCGCCAAGGAACTGAACGTCGAAAGCAAGCAGGTGCTTGCCAAGGCGAAGGAACTGGGCATTACCGCCGCCAAGGTGCCATCGAGTTCGCTCGACAAGATCACCGCGGAATACCTCAGGGACCAGATGCTCCCGGAGGTGCCCCATTCCGGCCCCGGCGGACCGCCGTCGGTGCCAGCGGAAGCCTTGGCCCCGCCGGTTGAAGACCGTCCGGTCATCATCGTTCCTCCGCCGGCGCCCGTTCCTGAGGTCGCACCGGCGGCAGTTGATGCCGCCACTTCACCGGAGCCAGCTCACGAACCGAAAGCCCGTCTGGAACCGCCCATCAGCGAATACCTCGCGAGCCATCCGGAATTGGCCCCGACAACCGCTTCAGCCTCAACGCCCCCATCCCACGCAACGGCAAGCCCACCGGCAGCAGGGACTCCTGCTGGCACAGTGGAGCTGGCTTCGATTCCGAACTCCGCAGCAGCCGCGGCAACTCCAGTTGCGCCACCCAAATCGCAGCTGGGCCAACTGGTCGGACGCGTCAATCTTGGCAACCGCTACGAAGGCAGGGCAGGCGGACCTACGACGCCGCCCGCGCGCCCGGCAACTCCGGCGGCACCGGTCCGCGATGATCGCAGCCGTGGACCTTCCGGTCCGCCTAGGCCTACCGGACCGGCGGGACCAGCTGGTCCGGGACAAAGAGGCCCCTTTCAAGGCCAACGTCCGGGGCAGTTCCAACGTCCCGGTCAATTCCAGCGCCCCGGTCAATTCCAGCGACCCGGGCAGTTCCAACGCCCGGGTCAATTTCAGCGGCCCGGCTCCGGCGGTCCTCCAACCCCGCCCAGGCCGGTGGCCCCAAAGCAGACGTTTGCGGCGGATGCGCTGACGATCATCATGAAGCCGCCCATCGTCGTCCGCGAACTCGCGGAACGAATGGGCAAGAAACCGTTTCAGATCATCGCCGACCTCATGTCGATGGGCGCGTTCGTCACGGTAAATCAGACGATCGACCCCGAACTGGCCCAGAAGCTCTGCGCCAAGAACAACATCCGCTTTGACACGGAAAAGCGGAATCTCGAAGCGCATCAGGTCAACATCCAGCCGCGCGAGCCCAAGCTCGAGTTGGATCAGGACGACATCATCGAAGACCTGAAGCCGCGGGCGCCCGTGATCACCATCATGGGGCACGTTGACCATGGCAAGACCTCCCTGCTGGACGTCATCCGCAAGGCGAACGTGGTCGCCGGTGAAGCCGGCGGCATCACCCAGCACATTGGTGCCTATACGATTTCCTACCCGCACCCGAACACCGGTGAGCTCCAGCAGCTCACGTTTCTCGATACGCCCGGCCACGCGGCCTTCTCGGCCATGCGGGCCCGCGGGGCCAATGTTACGGACATCGTCGTGCTCGTGGTCGCCGCCACGGACGGGGTTATGCCCCAGACGCTGGAGGCGCTGGCCCATGCCAAGGCCGCGGAGGTTCCGATCATTGTGGCCGTCAACAAGTGCGACCATCCAAACGCCAACCCGATGAAGGTCCGCCAACAGCTTCAGGACAAAGGGCTCACGCCCGACGACTGGGGTGGCGACACGATCTACGTCGACTGCTC
>JAYUSF010000186.1:0-16292 GCA_043755815.1 Verrucomicrobiota bacterium | reverse complement strand
TATTTCCGCTTGTTGGCCGGGTTGATCAGCTTGGAGCTGAACTTGTGCTTCTCCCACTTCGAGGCGAGCGGGCCGGCGGGGATGTTGGAATTGAGCGTCGCCATGTTATTGGGCCTCCTTTGCCGCAGCCTCGACGAGCGCCGTCTTGGCCGCCTTGTTCACATAATCTTTGCCCATTCCGCCGACGAGCACGGCGAGCGGGATCGAGGCGTAGCCGAGGAAGATCAGGATGCTCGCCACCTGCGCAAAGCCGGTGATGCGGGGCCACCAGACGTGGTCGCGGAAGCCCAGCGACTGAAACATCGCCGAAAGCCCGTGGCCGAGATGCATGAACAGGAGCGCTTGGGCGACCAGGTAGAACGCCGCGACCCACCAGACTTGGAAGCCGCGGATCATCATCGCGTAAACGTCGTGGGTCTTCGTGCCGTCAGGCAGCGTGGTGTAAAGGAAGTTGAAATCCACCGTGCCGTTCACCGCCGGCACCAGCGCCGTGAAATGCAGGAGGTGGTAGATGACGAAGGCGAGGATCACGAGGCCGCTGACCACCATGTAGCGGGAGCGGGCCGAGGCGGCGTAGCCGTCGCCCTTGGCATACTGGACCGGGCGGGCGGCCTTGTTCGCGGCAGTCAACGTGAGCGCGGCCGCAATGTGCAGCCCGACGGTGGCCAGCAGGCCCAGCCGGGCGCCCCAGATCAGTCCGGGCTTGCTCTTGAGGAAGTGCGCGTAGGCGTTGATCGCTTCGGGCGGACCGAAGACCTGCAAGTTGCCGACGAGATGCCCGATGACGAAGAGGAACAGCGCGATGCCGGTCAAGGCCATCACGTATTTCTTCCCGAGCGACGAGCCCCAGATGCGTTGGAGGAGATTCATGGCAAACGGCGGAGCGGACTCCGCCAAAGCTGGAGTATGAAAGATGCCGAAGCCCCGCAACGTCAACCGACGGCTTGCGGGTATAAGGGGCGCTACCCAGTCGGGTAAGATGAATGCGGACGTCAGAAACCGCGCGCTCCCGGCAGCCAATCTCCCCTGAGGCTTTCTCCGGCTGCTCGCCAAGAAGGCGGATTTTGGGGCGGGACAAAGGAAGGACGGACCACCGTGGGGTCAGCCCAGCAATTCCGTCAGCAAGCCAATGCCCTCGCTTCCCGGAACCCCGGCGCGATCCAGCCAGACTCCCCGGAATCCGGCCGCATTCGCGCCGTCCCGGTCTTCCCGGCGACCGTCGCCGACATGCAGGATTTCGTGCGCGGACAGGCCGAGTTCACCCTGTGCCCGCTCAAAGATCTCCCGGGCCGGTTTGGCGAAGCCGACCTCCGCCGATGCGAGGATGAATTCAAATTCCGCGGCGAGCCCGAGATTGCGGAGAGTGGGCGTGAGGCGCCCGTCCCAATTGGAGATGACGGCGCACCGCAGGCCGCGCGCTTTCAGTTCGGCCAGGCACGGCGCGACATCCCCGAAAACGCGCCAGGCGGAAGCCTGGGTGAAGCCGGTCCAGATGGCCTCGAACAGTTCCGGAGAACGGGCCTTGGGCCCCAAGTCTGCCAGCGACTCGACCACCAGCCGGGCCCAGGCCGCTTTGGTGAAGTCAAACGTCGTCGCGTGCCGCTGCCAGGCACCATGGAAACGTTGGTTGAGCGCCGCCGGGTCGAGTTCGCCAAAGCCTCCAGTCGCAGCAGTCGCCGCATAGACATGCCCGACCGAAGGCCAAGGTTCGATCAGCGTGCCCCCAACATCAAACGTGACTGCCCGGATGCCTTCAAGCCAGCCGCCGGCGCTCATTGGGCATTCACCCGGTAGAAGCCGGCTTCGCCGGAAGGGTCGAAACGGAAGCTGAAATTCCCCGGCGAATTGGTGGCCAACTTCGCCCCGGCAACCGGCTGCCAGGCCAGGCTCGCCAACGAAGGCGACCGTTCCAGCGTGAAGCCGGTGGGCAGCCCCTGGGTGAGCGAAAAGTCGAGGCGGAGTTTACCACTCGGCCCCAGGGTGAGCTTGGAGGCCGAGAGCGTAACCAAAACGCCCGCCGTATCCTTGACAGTGACTTGAAAGGTCCGCTCCGCCTGAGCCTGCCCGTCCGAGACCCGAACCGCGACCGGCAGTGTGGCCGGCCCCTGAAGGGCGTCCGGGGTCCAGGTGGCCAGACCCGACGCGGAAACACCGAATCCGGCCGGACCGCTGACGAGCGAATAGGTCAGCGGCTGGGCCGGAAGGTCTGGATCCGAACCCGCGAGTTGCAGGCTCAGCGTGGCCAATTCATCCACCTGCTGGTCGGTCACCGGAGCCAAGACGGGAGGCTGATTGGCCTCGGTGACAACCACCTTAAAGGACTTGGCGTCGGACAGCGCACCATCGCTGACCTGCACGGTGACCGTGTTCGTCCCTGGGCCATCGGGCTCCGTGGGGGTCCAGTTCACGGCGCCGCCGGACGCGACGGTCAGGCCGGCCGGTCCGCTCACGAGCGAAAACGTCAGCGGCTGCGCGGGCGCGTTGCTGTCGGTCGCGGTCAGGGCGAAAGCCAGCGGCGTCAGTTCGGTCACGGTGCGATCCAACAGGCCCGTGAATACCGGCGCCACATTGGCCGGCGCGGCGACGGCGGAGACCGAAAGCGCCGAACTCGCGGGAAACGTGTTGTTACCCGCCTTGGGCTGAACGGTGAGCAGGTAGGTGCCGACCACGGGCGGCACGAAGACGAATTCATTCACCCCAGTAACCGGCCGTGTCGTCGTGCCGACCAGCATGTCGGTGGCCGTAAGCGAAATGTCGTCGACGGACAGACCGTGGTCCTTCGAGTTGCCGGGATAGTAGGGCCCAGAGCCGTAGAGATAACCAAAGCGCAGTTGGATATTCTTCCCGACGTAGGCCCCGAGATCGACCGTCCGCTGGCTGAACGCCAACTCGATCAGGGTCGTGTTGGTCGCCAGGGTTTTACCCGTCTGCGACCAGACCTTCTCCCAAGACAGGCCGCCATCCGCTGAGACCTGGGCCACGCCGGTCTGTGTGTCAGAGGCAAATCCCAGCTTCTTCCAGAACACCAGCTGCGCCCCGGATCTCGGTCGCACCTGCGTTTTCAACGTGAAGAACTGATCGGTGGCCGGGGTGTTGGTCTGGTTGACCAGATGAAACGCAACGAGGCCGCTCTTCCGGCTGTTGGAGAACGGAGTGTAGTTGCCGGTCGTCTTGAAGGTCACATTGGTGGCCCCCGCTTCCGCCCCCTCGACGCCCGACCACGCCTGAAGCTGGGAGACCTCCCACGAATAGCTCGTTCCGCCCGGAATGGGGCTAAACGAAAAAAGGTTGGGATTGCCCACCTTGGGGCTGGCTCCGCCCGTAACGGTGGGGGGCGAATAGGCCAACCGCAGGTCCACCTTCACGTTCTCGCCGTCGAGATTCACCGTTAGGTTCGTCGGGCTCAAACCGGCGCCGCCGAAGGTCACCGTCCGTTGGCCATTCCCGGACGGCACGGTATAGCCCCCGGAGCCAGCGGTTACTGCATGAGAGCCGGAGCCGGTGACATTCACCGTGAGGCCGCCGATCCCCTCGCCCTTGTCGTAGAACTGGTTTCCATTCAGATCGAAATAGGCCACACCGGTCACCAGCGGCGCCAGTTGGAGTCGGCTGCCAAAATTTATGGTCACCACCTGCGGCCCGGCGCCGTTGGGTCCCGATCCGTTGAGCACGCCAATTCCGACTTCCCGGTAAGCCAGGTTGTGGTTGTTAATCCGATGCCCCGGAGGGCTTTGCATTCCGCTGGGTCCGTTACCCCAGTCCACTTCAAATCCGGCGTGGCCGTGTTCCGGGTTCTTGGCGAAGGCGAAGATGCTCTCCCCGGCGGCGCTCAGCGGGTAACCGGCTTCGTCCAGCCGATTGCCCAGGTTCTTGACCACGTTCATTGATCCCGGCGGATCGGTCTGGTCATGGGCCTGAATGCCGTTCGCCAGCATCCACGCCGAGTGGCCACGGGCAGCGGCTGTGATTCGCGGCTCAAACGAAAGGGGCTGCGCGCGGGGATACCCTGCCGTGTCGTTGACGAATACCTGCCGGTCCACGCTGAAAAACTGGTAGGCGGCGAGTAGTTCCGGATCGGTCGTGTTTGCCAACCGCAGGGCCTCCGCCAGCGCGTCGGCCCGCGTCCGGTTGATCAGTTCGAGGTAGAGCTGTTCGTCATCCGTCGGCTCCCCGATGGAATAGAGCGTCGTCGTGGCGGTCCGCGCCGGGCGGGCAACCTCGACGTTTGCGACCGGCGCCGCGGGGCGCTCGATCGTGATCGCCGGTGGGGGAGCCTGAGGCTCCATTGTGTCGGCCAACGTGGTAAACCCGGCCACAATCAGGACCAAAACTGCTCGGTTCATGCTGCCGGCGACGCTACTCAAGCGACCCGCAAGGAGGCCAGCGGGAACCCAACCGAAACCGGACCGGGGCAAACAAGTCATTGAATCCCCATCGGAGCCAACCCTCCGGGCTTGAGCCGACCTTAACCAGGGGCAACCGCCAAACTTGAACGGATTCCGGCCCCGGCCGGTTACCATCCCACGCCGCGCCAGCCCCAAAGGCCTGGCCTTCATCCAGCGCGAGTGCCCCGTCTCAATCCACGGCACATTCCGCGAGACGCTTGCGATAAACCTCGCGGGCGTGTTCGTAGGCTGCCTTGGCCTGTGCGACTTCATCGCCCTTCATGAACCGCTGTTTTTGCGACCAGCATTGGTCCACGCTCTTCAGGCACCACTCCAGACTCCGCCGAGACGCCCGGATCGGCTTGCCGCCGACCTCCACGAAGATCGGGTTGGTATGCGAACTCGGGAGGATCCGCACGGCATACCAGCCTGAGCGGGTGACCTCGTGGTTGAACGAGAGATCCTGAAAGGTGCCGTCGGCCACCAGATCGGTCTTCGCCACGACGAAACCGTTCTGGAGCAACTCCACCGGCACGGTCCGGGTGCCGTCGAGCCGGGCGCGTTCGAGGTGCCAGTAGGGATGTTCGGTGAACTTGCGCTGCTTGATGTTGCCCGCTGGCTTCTCGTCCAAACGGGCCGCGACGCGGACCGTGAAAGTGACAGGAGCGGCCTTCGCCAATTTGAGTTCGCTGCCGGTCTCGCCCATCCGAACCGTAGCAGCCGACGTGAGGAGGCTCTGATTTCCTCCTTCCTTGGAACTACCAGCAGCCTGGGCGGGAGAAGTGAGCCTCCTTACGTCGGCTGCTACTGAGGCTTGGAAGTCCAGCAGGTGGCTCAGGCCATCGCTCACGTAGTTCCGGCCGGCGCGGATGCCTTCGCACCAGTCTTCGTAAGTCCACTTTTCCGGCAGCTTCACGTAGCTACGGCCGAGACCGACCCGCTCACTGTAAATGCAGGGGAAATCCGTCTCGCCGCTGATGCGCGTCCGGAACCCGGCGTTCAGCGTCTGATACCAGATGTTCAGCTCCCACGGATACGGCGTGTCCACCGTGGACAGGAAGTCCACCGCGGGCACCGGCTTGCCATCGGGGCCGGGAACCTCGTGGGTGACGTCCACGATGTATTCGTTCGCACCAATGCCGTTGAATGGCGGGATCGCGAAGGTCGGCAGCTCGGTGGAATCAAGCTCGAGTCCCCAGCCGCTGTGCGCCGGCCCGACGAGCGCGCCCTGTTTCTTGGCCCACTTGAGCGTGTTCAAGCCCAGCTTGGGCCAATGGTTCTTGGAATCGCCGCCCGGATACATCTGGTCGCGCAGGCGCAGCAGACACAGATGGCCGGACTCGTGGGAGCCGAAGCCGCTGACCTCGACGTCGTAGCGGAGTATCCATGGCCACTGCGAAACCTTGTCGTCCACGCCCGTGAAAAACTGCTTCTGGTAATCGAAACACGGTCCCCACGTCAGGTTCGCGCCGACCTTCAGGTCCTCGCCGAGGACATGCCGCATCATGTCGGGCGCGTGGACGCCCTCGGTGGGCTTGGTGTAATGCGCGCAGCCGGCGGCGTGGATGTGATGGTCGCCGGAAATCCAGCCGAACTTCGCCGGATCGATCCAGCGCCGGACCTGGAATCGCCACTCGTTGGCCCCGGCTTTCACTTCCAGATCACGCTTCTCCACCAACGATTCCGGGCCGCGGGCGAATTGCACCGCGTATTTGCCGCCGGGCAGTTTCAGCGATTCGCCGTCGGCCCGGTAAACTTGCGGGTGGAAGAAAAAATCCGGCGCGAGGCGCTTCGACATCGCCGGGAAGACGTGTCCCTGGGCGTCCGTGACGAGGAGTTGGCCGGTCACCGGCTGGCCATTTTCGTCGAGGATGCGGAGCTTCACCTCGTGGGCCGGCGCACTGGTGAACAGCACATCGGTTTCGCTGCGGAACCCCAGGTCCTGCGTCCCCTGTCCCACGTTGAAGGAAATCTTGGCCTCCCGCTTCCCGGCGTCGCGCGAGTAGAGCTGAAGGAGCCGGTATTCGAGGCTCAGACCGCTGAGTTCCTTCCGCAGCGGCTGGCCCTTGAAGAGATCAAGGTCGAGCCACAGGTCGGCCGTCCTGTCGGCGGGCAAATTGGCGACGCGCTGGGCCTGCGCACTCGTGGCGCGCAGCTCCGCCGTGGCGCCGGCCTCGTTGTCCACCCGCACAAGAAACGTGGTCCAGCCGCCCTCGACCAGTTCGGGCTTGGCGTCGGCCGTGGCGACCTTCACCCGCATTTCGGGATTGATGTTGACGCGAAACAGCGTCCGCGCCGCCAGCGCGGCGTGAAGTTTGGTCACCGCAAGCTCGGCGTTGGTCTCGGCCAGGGCCGACTCGACCGTGCCCCGCTGACCGTCCGTCAGGGGCGAGCCAACGTAGTCCAGCGCTTCGACCACGCGCTTGACCTGGGCTCGAAGCGGCTGCAGGTCGGGAAGTGACGATTCGGCGATCAACGGCCGGGCAAATTGCAACGCCAGACCGAGACAGAGGACAGGAAGTGCTTTCATGGCGGGAGGTGCGGCCACAGCGTGTCATTCCGGCGGGCAATGACCAGTCCCGAAGTGGTCCGGGACGACCGGTTTGGCGTCCGGCGGAGGGTCAGGCGCATCTTTTCATCGTGGCTGGTGGCGCGAGGCTCCCGCTGAGCCAGAACACGGACTCGCTCGGCCGGAGCCTCGCGCCACCCGGTCTTGGCCGGCGCAAGCCCTAAGTCAGCCACTATGAAAAATGCGCCCCGGAGGATCGGCGGAAAATCTTTGCCCTTGCACCGAAGTCGTCCACCCCTAAGCTCCGAGGCCTTTAACGAATAGGTTAAGGGCATTTATGCGTCGTCCGAAGGGAATCAAAACTAAGAAGTCTGTCGCCAAGCGTTTCAAGATCTCGGCGAACGGAAAGGTGTTCGCACGTCACTCTGGAATGCGCCACCTGCTGAGCGGCAAAAGCGCCAAGCGTCGCCGTCGTCTCGGCAAGGAGTTCGAGCTTTCCCCGCGCGACGTCTACAAGATCAAGGCGTGCCTGCCGACCTCGCACTGAAACCAAGCCTCCAACTCTAACTTTCCAAAGCCATGCGTGTTACCAACGCCCCAGCTTCCCGCAAACGCCGCAAGAGGATGCTCAAGCTCGCCAAGGGCTACCGCCTGAAGCGCAGCAAACTCTACCGTTACGCCAGCGACGCCGTCGACCACGGCCTGCAATACGCCTATCGCGACCGCAAGGTGAAGAAGCGGACCTTCCGCTACCTCTGGCAGGCCCGCATCAATGCGGCCACCCGCGCCGCCGGCCTCACCTACAGCCGTTTCATCGAAGGCCTCAAGGCCGCCCAGGTGTCCGTCGATCGCAAGATTTTGGCTGACCTCGCCGCCACCGACGGCCCGGCCTTTGCCGAGATCATCAAGGTCGCCCAGGAAGCGCTGAAGACGAAGACGCCGGCCGCTCTGGCCAAGGCCTGAGTCACGTTCCAATCCTTTTCGCCAACGGGCTGTTCTTCGGAACAGCCCGTTTTCATTGGCTCAAGTTCAGCCGACGGGCACGTCGTGGTATTCCAGAGCCCACTCGCGCATGAAGCGCACTCGGTTCGGCACGATCCGGTAAACGATCAGCACCGGGTTTTCGGGCGTGCCGAGGTATTGGTGCGGCAGCGGATTTCCCGCCTAGATTTCGTCCAGCAACGCCCGATCCGTCACCACTTCGGCTACGCCGGTGATCCGGACCTGGTTGTGTTCCCCGTCCATGTAGCCGAGCTCCACCTTGGGATTGGCCGCGATCTCCACCGTCTTGTGATAGTTCCGCAAGTTGGCGACATAGACCACGAATCCGTCCGTCCGCACCGGTGAAACCGTGGCTGGTCGCCATCCATGGACGCGAGCATCGGAAAGCGTCCCGCGGCCATGGTGACGCGGGCGAGTTCGGGCAATCGCGCCGGATCAACTGGCTGGGGAACGGGCTTGGCCATGTGCGAAACGTCCGGCCAACTGGCGCCGCGATACAAGGCAGAGGCGGAGCAACGGTCGGCTGGCCAAAGCGCCCACTGTCAGCCCCGGCAAGTGGGTAAAACGCCGCCCCACCCCTCAGACAAGAACGCGACGCCCGCATTTTGGAGCCGCCGCCCGGCTTCAATTCCCCGGCTGGCAAAGGCAGGTGGAACTCAGCTTCAGGTCCGCGCCAGCCCACGCTTTCTGGAAGCGGCGCTCCACCTTACGCGCCTCTGAGTCCCTCCCTTGCTTCGCGAGCGCACGGCCCAGCCCGAAGAGCGACCAGCCGTTGCCCGGATACTTCGCGAGGTCTTCACGATAGACGGCCTCCGCCTCGGCGGCCCGGCCTGCTCGGAGCAGCACCGCGCCCAGCGTGTGCCGCACCGGCTGCATCCAGTTGGGCGGCTCGTCGTAGCGCAGGCCGTCTTCGACCTGCACCGCGGCGCGCAGCTTGGCGATGGCCTCATCGAAGCGTCCCGCCTTCGCGGCCATCTCCCCGTCGAGCGCGTCCGAAGCGATGGCAAGCAGCGCGGTGGCGGAGTTGTTGCCGAAGGTCCATCCCTTCGGCATGTCGGCAGCGGTGGCTTGAAACGCGGCCTGTTCTTGCCGCGCCTCCTCGGGGCGGTCCAGCGCCGTGAGCGCGACCGCGCGCGTGAAATGCCAGAGCGCGAGCGACAGCGGCAGACCGGGCCGCGGCCGGGGTTCGACGAGGATCTCCTCCCAGCGCCCGAAGCGCATCAACGCCTCGGAGACGAAGATCATGTAGCCGTCGGCGACCGGCGCGAAATCCTTGAGGAAGTCCTCCGGCACGGCGGCGACCATCTGGCGCGCGAGGCGGATGGTCTCGGTGCTGTGTCCGCGCATCATCGCCGTGTAGGCAAGAAAGAGCGTGTTGTGCGCCATATACATCGCGTAGAGGCCGGGCCGGGCGAACGTGGCGCGATACACCGCATCGGCCTCCATCGCGCGCTCGTTGGCCCGCGCGGAATCCTCCCACTGGCCGACCCGCGCGTAGATGTGCGCCGGCATGTGGACCAGGTGGCTCGCGCCGGGCACGAGGTCGCGCAGGCGGTCCGCGGCGGCGAGGGCGCGTTCCGGGCGCGGCGAAGCTTCGACCGCATGGATGTAAAGGTGCGCCGCGCCAGGATTGTCAGGGTCGAGCTTCAGCGCCCGTTCGAGGATGACGACAATCTCCGTGGTCCACGCCTTCGGTTCACCGGACGGCTGCCAGAGGTCCCAAGGATGCAGGTCCATCAATGCCTCGGCGCACAGCGTGCCCACGTCGGAATTCTTCGGATGCGTGCGCCACACCTCGCGCATCGCCGCCGCGTAAGCGTTGTCCAGCGGGGCGCGGTCCTCCGGCTGGGGATCGGCGTAGCGCTTCTCCAGCGCGCTGATCAACGCCCGTTCCAGTTCGCCGGCCTTTGGCGCGAGCGCCTTCGCCTTGGTGAGCGCGTCCCACGCGGCCTGCGCGTGGTCCGGCGGCACGGCGGGGAAGTTGATGTGCGGCCCGTTCACCAACGCCACGCCCCACCACGCCATCGCGCACTCCGGGTCGGCCTGCGCGGCGCGGCGGAACTCATCCTCGGCGGCGCGGTGGCTGAAGGCGTAGGCCAGCGTCAGCCCGCGGTCGAAGGCGCGCTGCGCCTCCACCGAACGGGTCGTCACCTTGAACGTGTGATTGCCGAGATGGTAAAGTCGCCCGGTGGAAGGCGGACCGGATTCCTCGCGCCGCGAGGCGCAGCCTGCGAGCAGGGCGGCGAAGACGAGGAGGATGAGGTCGAGGCGCTTGGTGCTCATGGCGTGAGGGCATCCCGGCGGTCGGAAGTGATGAGCCGTCAATAGATCAACGCACGGCCGACAACAAGAGGGAGGAGGTCAGAGTCCCTGCCCAAGGGTTCCGTTGTCCAGTTCCGTTTGCAGCTTCTCGAGTTCGCGGAGCAGGCGGGTGAACTTCCGGCCCCACGGTGTGAGGCGATATTCCACGCGCGGCGGGATCTCCGGGAACGAGACGCGCTCGAACACGCCCGCGGTGGTGAAGTGTTTCAGCCGGTCGTTCAGCACCTTGGGGCTGATGCCCTCGATGTGGCGCTCCAGCGCGCCGGGCCGTCGCACCCCGCCCGCGACCGCGCGCAGCACGCTGATCGTCCAGCGGCAGCCGATGACGTCCTCCAGCAGGCGATCGGCACGGCCGGGTTTCAGTTTCGGCAGCTTTTTCAGAAGTTTCTCCTCGCTGGCGCTCATAAAGATACACCGAAAAGTGCCCACCCCACGCGCTTGTGGCTCCTTACGGAATCCGCCGGTTCGTGCGAAGGGAAAGGGCGTCCGGACGGAAGCTTGTCCGGCGCTGAAACAGAGAACGACAAGAAACTGACCATGAACACCAACCCGGCACCCGACCTCACCCTACGACCGCCCCGCAGCCCCCGCGTCCGCCTCGGCGGCTACACCATCCTGCCGCGCGTGCTCGACAAGGCCCGCGCCTTGCTTGCCGGTCGGTTGGGCGACTACAGGTTCAACAACCCGCTCGACACGCTGCTGTTCGGCATCACCGGGGTGACGGCAGACGAGCTGCTCGCGCAGGTCCGCACCGGCTCGGGTGACTTCGAAGTGCTCCAATGGCTGAACGGTCGGGCACGCAAATCGCCGCACGAGACCGCCGCTTGGTCGGCGTGGACGGAGACCTACACCGACCACAGCGTGGACGGCCACCAATGGCTCGGCGAAGGCATCGCCCGGCTCGACGCACGACGCGAGGACATCGACACCGTCTTCGCCTACCTCGACCTCGATGATCACCTGTCCTTCGGCGGCAGCCGCTGAGATGCTTCCCCAAACTTCAACCCGTCATCCCGTGGCCGCCCGTTTTCTCCAGACAATGCTCACGCCGTCCGTGCTCGACGCCCAACGGCACTACTACGGTCGCGCCGCCGGGGCATTTGACGCGCCCGAGCGCGACCTGCTCACCGACGAAGAGCGGGCGTTCATCGCGGCACGCGACTCGTTCTACCTCGCCACCGTCACCGAGACCGGCTGGCCGTATGCGCAGCACCGCGGCGGGCCGCGCGGTTTCCTGCGCGTGCTCGATGACCACACGCTGGGCTTCGCCGACTACGGCGGGAACCGCCAGATGCTCTCGACCGGCAACCTCGCAGTGGACGACCGCGTGACGCTGTTCCTGATGGATTACCCAAACCGCGAGCGCCTGAAGATCCTCGGCCACGCCCGCGTGCTGGATGCCCGCGAGCATCCCGGGGAGGCCGAACGCGTGCAGCCGGCCGGCACCGGCGCCGCGCGAGCGGAACGGGTATTCCTGATCGACGTGGTGGCCTTCGACTGGAACTGCCCGAAGTTCATCACGCCCCGTTACACCGCCGACGAGGTCGAACGCGCGGTCGCGCCGCTCAAGGCGCGCATTGCCGAACTGGAAGCCAAACTCAAGGCTCAGCACTGACATGAATCCCCGCCCGCCCCAGCCGCCGTTCACCGAGGAAACCGCCCGCCAGAAGGTCCAGGCCGCCGAGGACGCCTGGAACAGCCGCGACCCGGAGCGCGTGTCGCTCGCCCACACCCCCGACACGCACTGGCGGAACCGCGCCGAGTTCATCGACGGCCACGCCGCGGTCGTGGAGTTCCTGCGCCGCAAGTGGGCGCGCGAACTGGACTACCGGCTGAAGAAGGAGCTATGGGCCTTCACCGGCAACCGCATCGCCGTGCGCTTCGAATACGAATGGCACGACGACTCCGGCCACTGGTATCGCTCCTACGGCAACGAAAACTGGGAGTTCGACGAACTCGGCTACATGCGGTCCCGCTTCGCCAGCATCAACGACCTGCCGATCCAAGAGGCGGAACGGAAGTTCCGCTGGGAACGGGAGGAATGACTGCGGTTCGTCACGTCTAAGCCTGATACGCCTCCATGCCCACGCAGGAGCACACGAGGTTGCGGTCGCCGAACACAACGGGGGTTTGGCGGCGGCGAAAGGAGTTCATCGGGCAAACATTTCTGCCAGCACATCAATCACGGCGGTGGCAGTGGTGGCATCCAGTTTGCCCAGCCGCTTCACGAGGCGCGCCCGGTCCACCGCCCGGAGCTGGTCCAAGGCAATCTCGCCGTGCTTACCTTGGAATTCGACCGGCACGCGCGTCGGCCAGCCACGTTGGACAGTGGTCATCGGCGCGATGATGACGGTGGCGACGGCCCGGTTCAGTTCGTTCGGGGAGACGATGACGCAGGGGCGGGTCTTGGCCGTCTCGGCACCCGTGGCCGGGTCCAGCCGGACCAGATGGATGGCGAACCGTTCCATCACCATTGCCAGTCTTTGCCGTCGAACTCGTTGGCGGCATTCCGCAGCTCGGCCAGTTCCGAGTCAGCGTCACTGACGCAAGCCCGGAACGCCTTGGCCCAGCCGGCCCGCGGCTTTCGCGCCGGCCGGAGGAGCAGTCCCTTGGGGGTCGGCTCAATGTGCAGGCCAAACGGCCAATAGCCTGACGCCGGCACTTCGACGGTATTCTCGGGCAACGCGGCCTTCATGCCGTGAAAGTTAGCGTGGCGGCTGAAACCAACAAGACGTGAGTCGCTCGCCTGCCAGGCTACGCCGAATACGCCTCCATGCCCACGCAGGAGCACACGAGGTTGCGGTCACCATAGACGTTGTCCACGCGGCCGACCGCGGGCCAGAACTTGAAGTCGCGCAGGCTCGCCACGGGATACGCCGCCTGTTCGCGGCCGTAGGGGCGGTCCCACGAGTCGGCCGTCACCACGTCGGCCGGGTGCGGGGCATTTTTTAGGACGTTGTTCTTCGCGTCGGCCGCGCCGGACTCGATAGCCGCGATCTCGCCGTGGATGGCGATCATGGCGTCGCAGAAGCGGTCAAGCTCGTGCTTGGGCTCGGATTCGGTAGGCTCGACCATGAGCGTGCCGGCGACCGGCCAGCTCAGCGTCGGGGCGTGGAAGCCGTAATCCATGAGCCGCTTGGCAACATCCTCGGCGGTGACGGACTTGAACGGGCGCAGGTCGAGGATGCACTCGTGGGCGACGAGGCCGTTGGCGCGGTAGAGCGTCGGGAAGTGGTTCTCCAGCCGCTTGGAAATGTAGTTCGCGTTGAGGATCGCGACCTTGGTCGCCTCGGTCAGCCCTTCCGCACCCATCATCTGGCAATACATCCAGGAGATTGTGCAGATGCTCGCGCTGCCCCACGGCGCGGCGCTGACGGCACCGATTGGGTTCTCGCCGCCGAGGTTCACGACCGCGTGGCCGGGAAGGAAGTCCATCAGGTGTTCCGCCACGCAGACGGGGCCCACGCCGGGGCCGCCGCCGCCGTGCGGGATGCAGAAGGTCTTGTGCAGGTTCAGGTGGCAGACGTCGGCGCCGATCTCGCCGGGCGACGTGAGACCGACCTGGGCGTTCATGTTCGCGCCGTCCATGTAAACCTGCCCGCCGGCCTCGTGGACCGCCTCGCAGATGTCGCGGATGGAAGTCTCGAAGACGCCATGCGTGCTCGGGTAGGTCACCATCAGACACGCGAGGTTGGCGCGGTGGGCGGCGATCTTCGCCTCGAGGTCCGCGACATCGATGTTGCCGTCGCCGTCGCAGGCCACGGGCACCACGGTGAGGCCGCACATGACGGCCGACGCGGGGTTCGTGCCGTGCGCGGAGGTCGGGATGAGGCAGATGTTCCGGTGGCCTTCGTTCCGGGAATCATGCCAGGCGCGGATGATGAGCAGACCGGCGTATTCGCCCTGCGAACCGGCGTTGGGCTGGAGCGACACGCCGGCGAACCCGGTGCATTCGCAGAGCCACTGTTCCAGTTCCTCGAACATCTGCTGGTAACCGCGGGTCTGGCCGAGCGGCGCGAAGGGATGGATCTTCGCGAATTCGGGCCAGCTCACCGGGAACATCTCCGCGGTGGAGTTCAGCTTCATGGTGCAGGAACCCAGCGGGATCATGCTGTGGCAGAGCGACAGGTCCTTGGCCTCAAGCTTACGCAGGTAACGCAAAAGTTCGGTCTCGCTGTGGTGGCGATTGAAGACGGGGTGCGCGAGGTAGCCGCTGGTGCGTTGCAGCGCGGCCGGGATGCGCGTGTGCGGACCGGGAACCTTTGCCGACTTCGCCACGGACGGCCGGTCGTTGTTAAAGATGCGGACCAGCAGCTCGACTTCCTCGACCGTGGTCGTCTCGTCCAGAGCGATGCCGATGTTCCCGGCGGAATGGAGGCGCAGGTTGACCTGATGGCTGCCCGCAATCTTGGCGATGTCGGCGACGTCTTCCTTGCCCACGTGGATGGTCAGCGTGTCGAACGACGACGTGTTCTCCACGGGCATCCCGATTTCCTTCAGGCGGTCCGCCAGCAAGGCGGTGAGGCTGGCCACGCGGCCGGCGATCGCCTTGAGGCCCTGCGGCCCGTGGTAGCAGGCGTAGGCCATGGCCATGTTGGCCAGGAGGGCCTGCGCGGTGCAGATGTTGGACGTGGCCTTGTCGCGGCGGATGTGTTGCTCGCGCGTGCCGAGCGAGAGGCGCAGCGCGGGCTTGCCGCGGGCATCCTTGGACACGCCGACGAGGCGGCCCGGCATCTGGCGCTTGAAGGCGTCGCGGGTGGCAAAGAACGCCGCATGCGGTCCGCCGTAGCCGAGCGGCACGCCGAAGCGCTGCGCGCTGCCCACCGCCACGTCGGCGCCGAATTCACCCGGGGCCTTGAGCAACGTGAGCGCCAGCAGGTCGGTCGCGACGACCACCAGCGCGCCGGCCGCGTGGGCCGACTGCACGAACTCGGCGTAGTCATGGATCGAACCGTCGGTCGCCGGGTATTGGATCAGGGCACCGCAGAAGTCGTCGGAGAACTGGAACGTCTTCCAGTCGCCCACGATGACCTCGAGGCCGAGCGCCTTGGCACGGGTCTGAACCAGATCGATGTTCTGCGGGTGGCAGTGGTTCGCGACGAAGAATACGTCGCGCTTCGCGGCGCCGGCGTGGGTTTCGGCCTCTTTGACGCGGTGACACATCATCATCGCCTCGGCGCAGGCGGTCGCCTCGTCGAGCATGGACGCATTGGCGATGTCCAGCTTGGCAAGGTCGCAGACGAGCGTCTGAAAATTCAGCAACCCTTCGAGGCGGCCCTGCGAGATTTCGGCCTGGTAGGGCGTGTATTGCGTATACCAGCCGGGGTTCTCGAGGATGTTCCGCTGGATCACGGGCGGCGTGATGGTGTCGTGGTAGCCCATCCCGATGAACGAGCGGAACACCTGGTTCTTGGCCGCGATGGACTTCAGCCGCGCGAGCGCCTCGGTTTCGCCGAGGGCAGGCGGCAGGTCCATGGGCCGGCTGGCGCGGATCACCGGCGGCACGGCCGCAGCCACGAGGGCTTCGAGGGACTTGTGGCCGCAGGCCTGGGCCATCTCGGCGATTTCGGCCGGACGGGGACCAATGTGGCGGCGGACGAAGGAATCGGTGAACGGAACGGACGCGGAATTGCTCATCAGGTGAAGGCGCCGGGGCGCGAAACAGGAGCGCGACGTTAGGGGCGAACGTCCCCGGTGCAAGCCGCTTGTTTCGGGTAAGCGGTTTCGCTGAAGCAGGGTGGAAGCGGGGCTAATTTCGTTTGAGAGAGAAACTTGCTCGAAAGCCATTCCGTCGGCCAAATCCGGCCATGTCCTTGGCAGCCGGAAGAATCACCTTGGCCATCTATTCATTGGCGGCAGTGGCCCTCTTCGGCGCCATCGTCTTCGGCCTGCGAGTGTGGTTGACCGACTACTCGTTGGCAGCTCGCTTTCCGGTGGCTTCCGGCTGCGAAATCCGGGTTTGGAACGCTGCCGACAGCGAACCCTTCGCCGCCCATTACTGCTACGAATTCCTGCGCCAAGGCCGGGTAGAAATTCCCAAGACGGGATTCCTATGGTCGAATGACACTCAAGCC
>JAYUSF010000185.1:0-4943 GCA_043755815.1 Verrucomicrobiota bacterium | reverse complement strand
GCTCCCGAATTCCCGAGTCGACAGGCCGGGCAAAGCACCCGGTATGCCACGGGATGAAATCCGCCGATTCACGGGAGTTTCCGCGCGCCCGGTGAATGGCCACCGCACGCGATGGGAAAAAGTTTCCCGCTGCCGGCCGGCGACTAGGCAATTGGCGCACGACTGCTTGAAGGAGAAACAGTTCCGTGACATCTGCCACGACTCGCGCACCCTTTCCGCGTGTTTCGGATGCCTCCGTTCTTGTGCACGGTCTGCGTGTTGGTGCTTGGCCTGTTGTCAGGCTTCGTGGGCTGTGAGCCCAAGCCGGCGCCGCCCGTGGCGGGACCGGCCTTGCGGCCGGACGAAAAAGCCCTGCTGGGGGATGCGCTGGAAGAATTCGGCGGCAAGTTTTCCTACCGGATGCCCCGGGGATGGTCGGCGCAGAAGCTCGCCGACAGCCCATATCGGGCGGCGGTGGGAAGCGCCGAGAGCGGCTACGTCCCGAACATCCGGGTCAGCCGCCATCCGGCGCCGCTGAACTTCGACCTGTATCTCGGCGAAGCGCGGAAGGAACTTGAGCGGCAGGTCCAGGGGGGCAGCATTGAGGAGGATTCGCCCTTCGTCACTTCCGAGGGGCTGAAAGGGCGTCGCTGGATCGTCCACACCGTCCAGGGTGGTGAGCGCATCTGGCACGCCCACTACCTGTTTCCCGGTCCGATTGAGGATAAGCTCGTCGTGACGGTTTCTGCGCCGCAGACGCAAGCCAAGAAGATCGCCGCCGCCGCGGACGCCTGCCTGAAAACGCTCAAGGTTCGCTGAGAAAGTCCGCGCGCGGGTCGGACTCGACTTCCGCCCGCGATGGGATGCTGTTCTGTGCGCCTTGGCGCGTCACGGCCAGGGCGGCCGCCAAGTGGGCGAAGCGGGCGGCTTTGAACACCGGGTTGCCTTCCAGGAGCTGCGTCACAAACGCGCCGATCCAGGTATCGCCTGCGCCCACCGAATCCACCGTTTCCACTTCAAACCCGGGCACATGGCCGGTGTAGGCCGGCGAATCAATCCAGGCGCCCGCCGGTCCGAGGGTAATGACAATCCCGGAATCCGGCGCCTGCTGTCGCAAGGCGGTGGCGGCAAAGCCCGCTTCCGCGGGAGCGGTGACCGCCAGTCCGGTGAGCCGGGTGGCTTCCTGTTCGTTGGCGATGATCCAGTCGCACTGCCGCAGCAGCCCCTCCGGCAGGTCGAGGCACGGCGCGGTGTTGAGAAACACGGGCACCCCGGCGGACCGTGCCCGGTGAATCGCCGCGCCCACGGTGGCCAGCGGAATCTCGAGTTGCAGCAAGAGCGCCCGGCATTCGCCCCAATCGCCCAGGGCCGCCGCGATATCGTCCTCGCTCAGGGTCTCGTTGGCTCCGCTGGCCAGCACGATCTGGTTCTGCCCCAAACTGTCGACTGTGATCAGCGCGGTGCCGCTGGCGGCTTCGGCCCGACGCAGGATGGACGACACATCGACCCCAACTTCGGCCAGTCCCTCCACCATCTCGTTGCCGAAGGAATCGTCACCCACGGCGCCGATCATCGTCACGGGAAAGCCCATGCGCGCCACCGCGTAGGCCTGATTTGCGCCCTTGCCGCCATGCGCGCTGCGGAAGTTGCGGCCGGGAACGGTTTCGCCGGGCTGCGGGAAATGGGCGACGTCCAGCACGAGATCCATGTTGAGGCTGCCAACGACGGTGATCACGCCCCAAAGAATAGCTGGAACGCCAGTTCCAGGCCAGCGTTCCGCTTGCCGCGACCGGGTGGCTGCCGATACTCGCGCCATGCCTGTGGCAACCCTGCGCGGCCGCGATCCGGAACCGGTCATCCAGTTCAGTGTCTTCATGCCGAACCGCCTCGGGCGCCTTCATGAACTCACCCGGCGCCTCGCGGACCGGGAGGTTCACATCCTTGCGCTCACCGTGCTCGACACCACCGACAGCACGATCCTTCGCTTTATCTCCGATGATCCCGAGGGCGCCCGCGCCCTGCTGGAAGCGCATGGGTTTCCGTTCACCGAGGTGGTCGTGCTCGCGGTCGAAGTGGAGGGTGAGCGCCGACTCAAGGACGTGTTGGCGGCGTTGCTCGAAGCGGAACTGAACATCCATTACGTCTATCCCTTCCTGACGCGGCCCGGCGGCAAGTCCGCGCTCGTGATCAGCATCGAGGAGGCCGAAGTGGCGGGAGACGCACTGCGGGCGCACCAGTTCACGGTCCTGTTCCAACCTGACCTCAGCCGCTGAGCGCCATGCCGACCGCCACCCTGACGGGTCTTTGGATTTATCCCGTGAAGTCCTGCCGCGGAATTCCGCTCCCGTCGGCACAACTAACGCCGCACGGTCTCGCCCATGATCGCGAGTGGATGATCGTGAAGCCGGACGGCCGGTTCGTCACCCAGCGGGAGGAACCACGGCTTGCCCGGATCGAAACCGAACTTCACCCGGACCGGCTCGGGTTGCGGGCGCCCGGGCTGGAGGCTCTGGAAATTCCTTTGGCGATGGCCGGGCGGAAGCCACATCCGGCGACCATTTGGAACGACACGACGACGGCTTGGGACGAAGGGGAGCGCGCGGCCGCGTGGTTGGGTGAATTCCTCGAAGGCTCCTTTCGGCTCGTGCGCTGGGATCCGGCCCAACGCCGCGCCACCGATCCGAAATGGACCGGCGAGTTGCCGGCCGAAGCGTATTTCGGCGACGCATTTCCCTACCTGGTCCTCGGCGAGGAAACGCTCGCGGACCTCAACGATCGGCTGCGACCCGGGCCACCCATGCCCCTGGATCGCTTCCGGACCAACCTGCTCCTCACCGGGTTCGGGGTTGCCGGCGAGGATTCGGCCGTGGTCCTGCGAAACGAGGTGGCGGAATTCCGGATCGTGAAGCCCTGCACGCGTTGCGTGATGACAACGACCGATCAGCAGACGGGCCTTCGTGGGGATGAGCCGCTGCCGACTTTGGCGACCTACCGCCGGGATCCCCGCTTCAATGCCCCGGTGTTTGGTCAGAATGTCATCCTGGCCCGCGGGGCCGGACAGGTTATCCGCGTCGGCGACCGGTTCGAATCGGCTTGAGCCGGCTCACTTGCAGGGATCGCCTGCGACCTTGCCTCCACCATCCACGGGCATGCCGCCAATGGCCCGGTTGCGCAGCTCCGCATTCACGACGGTGAGGCGACGGTTCTGGGCCTTGCCCTCCGGGCTGGAATTGGCGGCCACCGGTTTGGTGTCGCCGAACCCGACGGGCAGCAGCCGCTGGCAGTCAACGCCCTTGGCCGTCAGCCATTTTGCCACGGCCAGCGCGCGTTGTTCCGTCAGTTTCTGGTTGGCCTCCGGCTCACCCTCGTTGGCGGTGTGGGCTTCGATCCGCAGTTTGCTGATGTAACTCTTGGCGGTGAGGTATTCCTGAATGTGCCGCAGCGCTTCAAGGCTTGCCGCCTCATCCAGTTCGGCCGTGCCGGCCTTGAAGACGATGGGCTGGGGCAGCACGAGCTGGTTGCCGTCGAGTTTGAAGGCCTGCGCGAAAGTCCCGGGAGCCAGCGCGGCCGCGAGAGTCCCGGCGCAGAGTAATCGCAGTAGAGCGTTCATGCGGCGCGAGCCTGCTTCCACCGGCGAAGGGCGGCAAATCCGATCGCCCCGAGTCCCGACATCACCGTCGCCATGTTTGGCTCCGGCACGGCGCTGAAGGTAATGGCTCCAACGGCGCTGTTGGCCGCGGCGGAAAAGGTGTTGTCGCCGATGAAGACGAAATTCGGCGTGGTGTAAGGAAAGCCGGCGGTCGAGTAATCGCGCAGGCTGCCGGTGAGGATTGGGGTGCTGTTGGCCGCCAGCGTATAGCTGGAGCCCTGGATCGTGAGCTCATAGCTGATGAGCGCGCTGCTGGGGTTGAAGCCGGAAGTGCCTTCGCCATGCGTGAAACCCACGTTCTGCGCCCAGACCTCGGTGCCCCAAAAGCCAAGTTCGACCCCCTGCAAGTCGGACGACAGGGCAATGACGCTGAACCCCGCGCGGTCGTTTGAAGCGTGCGTTTCGGACACCACCTGAAGCCCGAAACTGAGCGCATAGCCGGATGTGTGATCCATCGTGCCGCCCGTGCTGCTCCAGCCGGAACGGAGGGAGCCGCTGGTGGTGTCGAACTGCAGCAATCCACCGGTTACCGTCCGACTGGCGGAACCGCTGAGCACGATTTGGCCGTAGCTCCACGGATTCGGGGTGTAGGCGTCAGGCACCTGACCGGAAGCCGGATCATAAAGCAGGCCGGCCAGCGCCGGGGTGGTGGCCAAGACCAAGGGTGTCAGCGAGCGCCAATTCATTGGGGCGATGTTTGAAGCGGACAAGCCGGGGGTCAATGAACAATGCCGGAGGCGCCTCGGAACGAGCGCAGTGCTGCCTCAACCCGCGTCGCGATCGTCGAGCCACCGCTGCGGGTTGGGCGAGAAAAGCCGAGCGCGTCTTCCCAAGAGGTCGAGCCGTTCCAGCCACTCGCCGGTTGGCTAGGGTCACGGGGTGGCGAAACGAGGCCGAGGCACCGCTGTTGTCCGCAGCAACCGTGACAACCCGATCTTTTGGCGGTGCCGCGAAAAAGATTCGCACTGTTCCAAGGTTTAGCTTGCGGTGGCTCCGGGGTTTGCTGTTCCACTTCGAACGTTCCCCTCAGAAGTCGATGACCCGACTGCCACCAGACCTCCGACTCCGCCGGTCCGCCCTCGCGCTCACATCGGGCGTAATCATGTTTTCCGTAAGCGAAACCCGGGTGTTGGCGGACCGGGCCGCCCGGCCCGACGACCGGTTCCGACGGGAAACAGCCTATGTGGGCCTGGAGGCCGGTTCCAGTTACGTCCCCGTCGCACCCATGGAACCGAAATGATCATGAACGCTTCTCTTAAGATTTCACTCCTCACTGCCTTCATCACTGTGGCTGCAAAGGCACAGTGTTTTCGCG
>JAYUSF010000184.1:0-16392 GCA_043755815.1 Verrucomicrobiota bacterium | reverse complement strand
CCTCGGCCTTGCCGAGCCGTCCCTTCATGCGGCGGACGAAGTCGCCCATGGGGCCGTCGGCCCGGCTCAGGGCGTTGGCCGCCAGGCGGAGGACGTCGGCGATGCGGTTGGTGACCTTCCTCGTGCCGGCCTTGAGGACGCGGCCGCCGCTGATCCGGTTGTCCGGGCACAGGCCCAGCCACGAGCTGAACGCCTCGGCGCTGCAAACCGGAGGCTTGGCCACCGTCGAGTCGAGCATGTCGCGCTTCCGACTGTTGCCTTTGGGGCGGTGGTGGATTCCGGTCGAATCCAGATTTGAAGGCAGGATGGCCGTCCGCAGTCGGTCCCAGTTGCCGACTGGCCTTTCCGTGCTCCCGTTCGGGATGTTCGTTCGTTTTAGTTTCCTCTGCTTCCTGACCATGGTCGCGTTGCCCGCCAACTGGCCTCAGTGGCGCGGCCCTTCCCGGGACGGCCAGATCACCGGCAGCGAATGGCCGGCGGACCTGAAGCCGGGCCAACTGGATCGCCAATGGCGGGTGCCGCTGGGCCCGAGTTATTCCGGGCCGATCGTGACCGGGGACCGGGTCTTCACGACCGAGACCAAGGAGAAGAAGACCGAGGTCGTCCACGCACTGGACCGCAGCACCGGCAAGGAACTCTGGCGGCAGGAATGGGAGGGCGCGATGACCGTGCCGTTCTTTGCGAAGTCGAACGGCGACTGGATCCGGGCGACGCCGGCGTTCGACGGCGAGTCGCTGTTCGTCGCCGGCATGCGTGACGTTCTGGTGGCGCTCGATGCGCAGACGGGGGCGATCCGATGGCGGAAGGACTTCGTTGCCGAGCTGAAGACGCCGCTGCCGGCCTTCGGCAACGTGTCCTCGCCGCTGGTGGACGGTGACGCGCTCTACGTGCAGTCGGGCGGGGCGGTCGCGCGCCTGAAGAAGCAGTCGGGCGAAGTGGTGTGGCGCGCTCTGGAAAGTGCGGACGCCATGAACGGCAGCCCCTTCGCGTCGCCCGTGCTCGCCACCCTGGCCGGAAAACGTCAACTCGTGGCGCAAACCCGCACCGAACTGGCGGGTCTCGACCCCGACACGGGCGCGGTGCTCTGGCGGCAGACGATCGAGGCGTTTCGCGGCATGAACATCCTGACGCCGACGGTGGTGGGCGACCGGGTGATCACCTCGGCCTATGGCGGCAAGACGCACGCGTTCGACCTGACGGGCGACACCGGCAAGGGCTTCGCGCTGAGGGAGGCGTGGCAGTTCAAGGCGCAGGGTTACATGAGCACGCCGGTCATCGTGGACGGCCATGCCTACCTGCACCTCCGCAACCAGCGGGCGCTCTGCCTCGACCTGAAGACGGGGGCCGAAAAGTGGACGACCGCGGATGGCTTCGGCAAATACTGGAGCCTGGTCGCCAACGGCAACCGGATCCTGGCCCTGGATGAGCGCGGTGAACTGCTGCTGCTGCGGGCGAATCCGGACCAGTTCGACCTCGCGGATCGGCGCAAGGTCAGTGAAGCGGACACTTGGGCGCATCTGGCGGTCGTGGGCAACCAACTGTTCATCCGCGAGCTCAGCGGCCTGAGCGCTTGGAATTGGGGCCCGAAGTCGGCCACGGCGAATTGACCGGAGGCCGGCCGGGAAATGAGCTTCGACCGCGGGGCGGAGCGGCTTAGGCTGCGCGCACCAATCGTGTCTGAGCCCGCCTCCTACGCCGAACGCATCGCCGCCGAACTGGCCTCACTGGGCATTGCGCCAAGTTATGGCGCGGAGCGGCGCTTGACGGTGCAACCGGAGGCGACCGAGCTGGTCACCGCCCGCACCTTGAAGGACGGCCGGGAGCTGAAGCTGGTTCCCATGACGGCGGCCGCGTGGCAAACCATGGCGGCGGCGGCGGCGGCCGAGGGGATCACGCTGCTGTTGATCTCCGGATTTCGGAGCGTGGCCTACCAGCGCAGCATTCTGGAGCGGAAACTGGGCGAGGGGCAGACGTTGGCGCAGATCCTCAGCGTCAACGCCGCGCCGGGCTTCAGCGAACACCACACCGGCCGCACCGTGGACATCGGCACGCCGGATTGCCCGCCGCTTTCGGAAGAGTTTGAAGCGACCCCGGCGTTTGCCTGGTTGGCGCGGCGGGCGGCGGGTTTCGGTTTTGGCCTGAGCTTCCCCCGGGGGAATCCGCACGGCGTGATTTACGAGCCTTGGCACTGGTTGCACGACGGCGGGAGCCCGGCTGCCTGAGGATCTGGGCGTTTCCCAAACCGGCATTGCTAGCCCGGGTGTCGGC
The DNA here is from genome assembly GCA_043755815.1 of Verrucomicrobiota bacterium. Lineage (GTDB taxonomy): Bacteria > Verrucomicrobiota > Verrucomicrobiia > Limisphaerales > UBA9464 > CAIWAH01. The sequence goes on along the minus strand of JAYUSF010000184.1, from coordinate 14,124 downwards.
CCGCTATCCTGCGCGTCCATGAATTCGCCGAAGTCCGTGGTGGCTTCAACTCCTTCACCCCGTCGGGTGGGTCTGATTTCGCTGGGCTGCGCCAAGAATCTGGTCGACGCCGAGATCATGCTCGGCTCGTTGCTGAAGAGCGGCGTCGAGATCGTCAACGACCCCGCGCAGGCCGATGCGGTGATCGTGAACACCTGCTCGTTCATCGACGCGGCGCAGGAAGAGAGCGTGGACACGATCTTTGAATCCACCGCGTTCCGGGAGCAGACGCGGCCGGGCCAGGCGGTGATCGTCTCCGGCTGCATGCCGCAGCGGTTCCGCGAGGAACTGCCCAAGCTCATGCCCGAGGTGGACGTGTTCATGGGCATCGACCAGGTCGAGCAGGTCGGCCAGCTCGTCGAACAGGCGATTGCGGCCCGCGCGACCAAGCTCAGCGCCGCTCCGGCCAAGGGAGCCAAGCCCAAGGGGGCGCTGAAGGCGAAACTGGCGGAACTGGAAGCGGCCAAAGGCAAGCATGACCACGACCACGAGGAGTCGCTCCGCGGTTCGGCGAAGTTCGGGAAGACCAAACAGGTCATCGCCCTGAAGGCCGAGCCGCCGGCGACCCAGGTGACGGCCCGGCCGAACTACATCCCGCACTTCGACACGCCGCGGTTCCGGCTGACGCCGAAGCATTTCGCCTACGTGAAGATCGCGGAGGGCTGCAACCATCCTTGCAGCTTCTGCATCATCCCGCGGATGCGCGGTTCGCACCGCAGCCGCCAGCAGACCGACATCGTGACGGAGGCCAAGGCGCTGATCAGGGACGGCGTGAAGGAGCTGAACCTGATTTCCCAAGATTCGACCTATTACGGACTCGACCTGCGCGCGAACCACAGCCGGGCGATTTCGTCGCCCGAGAAGTTCACCGCCGCAACCAAGACGCTCGCGGCGGACGCCACGACGCTGGGTTCACTGCTGCGTGAACTCAACGCGCTGAAGGGTGATTTCTGGATCCGCCTGCTCTACACGCACCCGGCGCACTGGACCGACGAACTGATCCAGACCATCGCCGACTGCCGCAAGGTGGCCCGCTACGTGGACATGCCGCTCCAGCACATCCACGACGACATGCTCACCCGCATGCGGCGGGAAACGACCGGCCAATACATCCGTGACCTGATCGGGCGGATCCGTGCCGGCATTCCGGGCATCGCGCTGCGCACGACCTTCATCGTCGGCTTTCCGGGCGAAACGGAAACGCACTTCCGCACGCTGCTCGACTTCATCCGCGAGGCGAAGTTCGAACGCCTGGGCATCTTCGCCTACTCGCAGGAAGACGGCACGGTTGCCGGCAAGATGGCCCAGCAGCTCACGCCGAAGCAGCGACAGAAGCGCCGCGAGCAGGCCATGGCCGCCCAACACGAGGTGGCCATCAACGTCGCCGAGACGTTCGTCGGGCGGACGCTCAAGGTGCTGGTCGAGGGCGAAGCCACGCCGAAACAGATCGAAGCCGCCCGGGTCAGCTCCTGGGAGCACGGCCTGATCCGCCAGGCCGACAGCGGGAAGGGCTCCAAGCTCAAGGCCAAGGTGCGTTACCTCGTCGCCCGCGGCGAAGCGGACGCGCCCGACATCGACGGCCGGGTTTATCTGCGGGGCGAACTGCCGGTTGGGAAGTTCGCCCAGGTGAAAATCGTCGGCCACACGGACTATGACCTGATCGCCGAATCGGTCTGAACCGACTGAATTCGGGAACCATTTGACCGACCCCTTTCCAACTGTATTCTCCGCGCCACACAGTCACCAACCATAGATGCGTCAATTTGTCTCCATCGCCGTGAACGCGTTCATGGAGTTGGTTCGTCAGCCGATCTATCTGATCCTGATGACCGTCTCCGCGGGGTTCTCCGTGTTCTTGGCGGCCGTGCCCTATTTCGGCTTTGGCGACGATCCCAAGCTGGTGAAGGACATGTCGCTGGCGACGACCCTGCTGTCGGGGCTGCTGACCGCAGTCCTGTGCGCTTCGGCCTCAGTGGCGCAGGAAATCCGCTCAGGCACGGCCCTGACGGTGCTGTCCAAACCGGTCAGCCGGGCGACGTTCCTGCTCGCAAAGTTCGTCGGCCTGGCCGGCACGCTGACGTTGATCACCTTTACCAACATGGTGGCGGCGCTGCTCGCGAGCCGCATGGCGTTTGATGCCTACGGCGAAACCGATCTCCCGTCGCTCGCCATCTACTTCGGCTTTGTCCTCCTCGCGTTCGCCATCGGCGGTTTTACCAACTTCTTTCTCCGCCGCACCTTCACGTCCGATGCGGTCTGGGCCTTCGTCATCTGCACGACGGCGGCCCTGTTTGTGGTCGCGCGATTCACGCACCTCGAACGCGCCTTCGACGGGGAGGCGGTGGTGGACTGGCGGCTGATTCCGGCCGGGGTGCTGATCCTGTTCGCCCTGTTCATGCTCGCGGCGCTGGCGCTCGCCTGCTCGACCCGGCTGGACACCATTCCGACGCTGGCGATCTGCTCCGCGCTCTTTCTGCTCGGGCTGATGGCGGACTACCTGTTCAAAGGCGCGGCGGATACCGGTTCCTGGTGGGCGAAGGTCGCCTACGCCGTCACGCCCAACTGGCAGCAATTCTGGCTCGCCGACGCGCTCGAAGACAAAAAGACCATCCCGTGGAGCTACGTTGGCAAGGCAACGGCTTATGTGGTGGCCTACGTTGGGGCGGCCCTGGCGGTCGCGCTGGCGCTTTTTGAGGATCGTGAGTTAAACTAGTTCCTTCCGTTACCATCCCCACTGCATGGAGAAGAACCTTTCGAAGAGCGGCGCGACCAACTGGATCGTCCTGCTGGTTGCCGGCGTCACGCTGGAGTGGCTGTCGCTGAAGTCCAATTCGGCCACGGCCGAGGTGGGGGCGGCGCTCTTCCTGGTCGGCTTCCTCGTCTCGCTCGTGAGCTGGTTCCAGATGCGCCTGGAGGCGCGCGAGGAATCGGAACGCCTCGAACTCGAAGCCCTGGGCCGGTCCCGGAACGATTCCGCGCTCTTCACGGAATCCGCGGCCGAGACCTTTCCCGCCCGGCGTGCCCGGGAACAGTTCGAGAAGTGGCTCGTGCCGGTCTTCACGTTCATGCTGTTCGTCGTTCAGGCGGCCGGAGCGTTCTATTTCTACCGCCAACTGACCACCGGTGTGGAGGTCGTCGGCAGCGAATCGGCGACCCCGTTGACCCTGGCGATCGCGGCCGCGCTGGGCTTTTTCCTCTTCCTCTTCGGCCGCTACGCGGCCCGGCTTGCGCAGTTGGAAAACTCGCGGTTGCTCCGACCCAGCTCTTCCGCGGTGATGCTGGGGGCTTTGCTGGCGGCCTTGGCGGCGGTGGCGGCCGGCCTTGACTGGGCCGGGTTTACCAAGTGGGACCATTACCTCGGTTGGCTCCTGACCGGCCTGCTTGGATTGGTGGCGCTGGAGACGCTCTTCTCGCTGGTCTTCGAAATCTACCGGCCCCGCTCGAAGGGGCAGGCCCAGCGCGTCCTCTACGAAAGCCGCATCCTGGGGTTGCTGGGTCAGAGCGGCGGCCTGTTCAACACGGCGGCGCAGGCGCTCGACTACCAGTTCGGCTTCAAGGTCAGCGACACGTGGTTCTACCACTATCTGGAGCAGACCGTCTCCGGCTTCGCGCTCTTCTGGCTCGGCATCCTCTGGCTGTCGTCATGTTTGGTCGTGATCGAACCGCAGGAACAGGGGTTGCAGGAGCGTTTCGGCCGCCCGATGGACGGTCCGGTGCTGGAGCCGGGCCTGCACTTCAAAGCCCCGTGGCCGATGGACACCATCCTGACCTTCAAGGCGCGCGCGATGCAGAGCTTCGTCGTGGGAGTGGTGCCGGATGACAACCTGGACCGGGAAAGGGTCCTGGTCTGGACCCGGGCGCACTACAAGGAGGAGATGCCCATGCTGGTCGCCAGCCGGGAACAGGAAACCGGCGGGGCGGGGGGGGAGCAGGCGGTGCCGGTCAACTTCATCACCGCCAGCATTCCGGTGCAGTTCTTCGTGCGGGACGTGAAGGCCTGGGCCTACAGCCATTCCGAGCCGGGCAAGCTGCTGGAGCGCATCGCCACCCGTGAAGTGGTCCGCCATTTCGCCAGCGTGGACATGGACAAGATCATGAGCTTTGGCCGGCTCGAGGCCGCCGCGGAGCTGAAGGTGGGCATCCAGAAGCAGGCCGATGCGTTGAAGCTGGGCGCCGAGATCGTCTTTGTCGGCTTGCAGGACATTCACCCGCCGATGGGCACGAAGGAAAATCAGGTCGCCTCGGCCTACGAACAGGTGATCGGGGCCATTGCCGAGAAGGAGGCGAAGATCCTCGACGCCGAAGGCTACCGGGCGGGCATGCTGCCCAACGCAGCCGCCAACGCGACCCGCAAACTCAACGACGCCAAGGTGCGCTCCGCCAAGCTGAACGCCGAGGCCTCCGGCCGTTCCGCCCAGTTTGGCCACCAGCTCGTCGCCTTTCAGGCGGCACCCAAGGTCTTCATGCAGCGGACCTATCTCGACACGCTGAGCAAGTCGCTGGCGCCCACGCGCAAGCTGGTCATCGGTCCGACCAACACGGCGGACGTGTTCCAGTTCAACCTCGAAGACAAGCTGCGGTCAGACGTCACCGACCTCTACCTCGAAGATCCGACCAAGAAAAAGTGAGCCGGGCGCAAGCCGCTCCGCCTGATTCCCGAATTTTCAATTATCAACTGTCCGCCCTGTGAAAAAGACCCGCCTCTCCCTCGTCATCGGTGCCCTCCTGCTGTTGATCTTCCTCGCCGTGCTGTTCGCGTTCCAGGTGCGCAGCACCGAGGTCGCCGTCGTCACCACCTTCGGCCGATATTCGACGAGCCATACTGAACCCGGCCTGAAATTCCGCCTGCCGTGGCCCATCCAGAACATCTACCGGTTCGACAACCGGCTGCAGAACTTTGAGCGCAAGTTCGAGCAGACCACGACCCGGGACGCCAAGAACATCCTGGTGAGCCTCTTTATCGGCTGGAAGATCAGCGACCCGAAGACCTTCCTCGAACGTTTCAACGGTGACCCGCTCAAGGCCGAGCAACAGCTCGAAGGCCTGGTCCGCAACGCGAAGAACGCCGTCATCGGCCGCTACAGCTTCAGCGACTTCATTTCGCCCGATCCCAAGCAGGTGAAGTTCGAGCAGTTTGAGGCCGAGGTGTTGAAGGAGATCCGGGCCTCCGCCAAGGACACCTACGGCCTCAACGTCGAGGTGGTCGGCATCAAGCAGCTCGGCCTGCCCGAGGCGATCACCGGCAAGGTGTTCGAACGCATGCGCACCGAGCGCGAACGCCTGGTGAAGCAGTTCACCGGCGAAGGCGAAGCGAGGGCCATCGAGATCCGCAGCGACGCCAACCGAAAACGGGACGAGCTGCTCGCCAAGGCGGATGCCGACGCCCTCCGCATCGTCGGCGAGGCCGAGGCGCAGGCCTCCAAGGACTATGCCGTGTTTGAGCAGAACCCGAACCTCGCCATCTTCCTCCTCCAACTGAAGTCGCTGAAGGAATCGCTCAAGGACCGCGCCACGGTCATCCTCGATCAGCGCACCACGCCGTTCAACCTGCTGACCGGCGACAAGACGCCGACGGGCCCGGCCGTGGCCCCGGGCACCGCCAAGTAACCCCGTCATGAGCGACCAACCCCCGAAAAAATCCGGCCAGCTCAGGCTGACACCCACGCCGGTGACCAGCACGGACGATTCGTCGAGCCAGGCGCTGAACGAGGCCTTGGGGAGCAGTTTCCTGCTCGTCCGCATCCTTGCTGTCGTCCTGATCGTGGCGTTTGTCGCCTCGTGCGTCTTCACGGTGAACCCCAACGAAGTGGCCGTCGTGCTTCGCTTTGGCAAACCGCAGGGAACCGGCGCCGAGATGCTGAAGAAGCAGGGCCTGCATTGGGCGTTCCCCTATCCCATCGACGAGATCGTCCGCCTGAGGGTCGGCGAAACGAAGACGATCCGGGCCACCCAGGCTTGGTATGCGGTCAGCGCCGAGGAGGAGGCCACCGGGACACTGCCGCAGGGCAATCCCACCATCTCGCCGGCGGTCGAGGGCCACACGCTGACGGGCGACGGCAACATCCTGCACGTCCGGGCGACGATGAAGTATCGCATCGCCGACCCGGTGACGTATGCGTTCAAGTTTTCCAGCGCGACCAACCTGTTGGCGAATGCGTTGGACAATGCCGTCTACCACGCCAGCGCGCACTTCAGCGCCGAGGCGGCCCTCTACAAGGACGTGACCGCCTTCAACGATGCCGTCCGCCAACGGATGGACCAGTGGATCGTGAAGGAAAATCTCGGCGTCACCCTTGATTCGCTCGAGGTGGAACGTTCGGCGCCGCTCTTTGTGAAGAGCGCCTTCGACGCCGTGATCGCCGCGGAACAGGACCGTTCCAAGAGGATCAGCGAGGCGCAGGGCTACGCGGACGAAACGGTCCGCAAGGCGGCGGGCGAAGCCGCCGCCATCCGCTCCGGCGGCATGGTCGCCAGCAACCTGTTGGTGCAGGCGGTTTCCGCCGAGGCGAAGTTCTTCACCGACCAACTCGTCTCCTACAACCGGGCGCCGGAACTTTTCCGCCAGCGGCTGCTCACCGCCGCGAGCACGGAAGTGCTCACCAACGCGACCGACAAGTTCTTCCTGCCGGAACGCGCCGACGCGAAGGCGCGTGAAGTCCGCATCCTGCTCAACCGCGAACCCCTCACCCCAAAAGCCCCCGGAGCCTTCGGACCCGGCGGCCAGCCCGCGCAGTAACCCCGGATCCGGAAACCTTCGACCATGCAAGTCACCTCGCTCCTTACCCAGCAAGAGCATCCTGCCGACTGCGATTGCGGTCACGACCACGGCGGGCTGCAGCATTCGCACACCAACACCAAGCTGACCCAGACGCTCATCGGCCTGATCCTGGTGCTGAACGCCTTCGTCATCGAGGCGGTGACTCCCAACGGCAAGACCGTGGCGGGCATCAGCGCCATGCTCGGCGCGATTCTCCTCGGCTATCCGATCATCATCGTGGCCATCAAGGATCTCCGGAAAGGCCTGCTGAGCATCAACGAACTCGTTGCGCTCGGCGTGCTGGCCTCCGCGGCCACCGGTGACTTCAAAACGGCGGGAATCGTCGCCTTCTTCATGCTGCTCGGTGAAATCATCGAGACCCGCACCGCCGCCGGCGCCCGGGCCTCGATCGAGTCGCTCATCAAGCTGACCCCGACCAAGGCCCGCCGCCTGATGAATGGCAAGGAGGAGGAAGTGCCCGCGAGCGAACTCAGGGTCGGGGACACGATCCGCATCCGTCCGGGCGACAACATCGCCGCCGACGGCGTGATCGCGTCGGGTCAGGGCTCGATCAACCAGGCCAACATCACCGGTGAATCCCTCCCGGTGGACAAGGGACCCGGTGAACAGGTCTTCGCGGGCACGATCAACCTGAACGGCGCGCTTGAAGTGAAGGTGACCAAGGCCGGACAGGACACGACGCTTGGGCGCGTGCGCGACCTGATCCTCGCGGCGGAGAAGACCAAGCTGCCGTTCATGCGGATCATCGACCAATACATGAACTTCTACACGCCGCTCGTGCTGGTCATCGCGGCGATCGTCTGGGCGCTGACCAAGGATCTCAACCGCGTCATTGCAACGCTCGTCGTGGCCTGTCCCTGCGCCTTCATCCTCGCCACCCCGAGCGCCATGGTCGCCGCCATCGCCGCCGCCGCCCGCCTTGGAATCCTCATCAAGAACATCGCCGACCTCGAGGCCGCGGCCCGCATCACCGCCTTCGTCTTCGACAAGACAGGCACGCTCACGACCGGCAAGCTGGTGGTCAGCCGGCTCAACCCACTGGGTGAGATTGCGCCGGCCGAGTTGCTGCGGCTAGCGGCCAGCGCCGAACGCTTTTCCAATCACCCGACGGCCAAAGCCCTGGTTCAGCTCGCCGACGAGGCGGGGGTTCCTTACGCCGAGGTCAGTGAGTTCAAGGAAGTCGCCGGCAAAGGCGTGACGGCGAGCGTCGAAGGCGCCCGGATCACCGTCGGCCGGGCGGTCTTCCTGCGGGACCAGGGCATTCCGGGCGACCTGATGAAGTCCGTGGATCTGGATGAAACCGCAGGCTTCAGCCTGCTGTTCATTGCCAAGGACGGCCAGTGCGTCGGCTGGGTCGGCCTCCAGGATCAGGTCCGCGGCGAGGCCGGTCAGGCGATCAAACAGCTCCAGGACGCGGGCATCCGCCGCATCGCCATGGTCAGCGGCGACCGCAAGCCCGTGGCCGAACGCGTTGCCGCGGAGATCGGAGTGCATGAGGTCGTCGCCGAGTGCCTGCCGCAGGACAAGGTCGAGTTCGTGAAGGCGTGCAAGGCCAAGGGATACCGCGTCGCCGTGATTGGCGACGGCGTGAACGACGCCCCCGCGCTGGCCGCCGGTGACATCAGCATCGCGATGGGCGCGGCGGGCAGCGAAGTGGCGATCCATTCGGCGACCATTGCGCTGATGAACAACGATCTCCGGCGGCTGCCGTTCCTGGTGAAGCTGTCGCGGCTCACCCGGTCGGTCATCAACCAGAACTTCCTGTTCGGCGTCGTCTTCATCGTCGGCGGTCTGGCGGCCGCGGCCTCCGGAAATCTCAACCCGATCGTCGCCGCGATCCTGCACAATGTCGGTTCGCTCATCGTCGTGTTCAACAGTGCCCGCCTCGTCCGCCAAGGCGAGGAACTGGAACCGTTCCAGACCGAAGCCCAGCCGGCCGAAACGGGTTCGCCCGACGCGCCCGTGACGTTGACGCCGCAGGTGGCGTGATCCTTTACGTTACCGGCCGCGCTCCGCTACATTCGCCACCGCCATGAACGCTGAAATGCTCATCGTCGAAATCGGAAAACTGTCCGGGTCGGAATTCAGCAAGGTGGCCGACTTTGTCCGTAGCCATTCCGCCAATGCTCGCCCGCTGGTTTCGCAAGAGAGGGGAGCGCCGTTTCGATCCGGGCCGAAGTTCATGGGTCTGGCCAAGGCTAAGGCGATCAGCGAAGGCGTTTTCGACCGTAACGACACGCTGTTCCGAAAACTAGCGCAGTGAGGAATGGGCGATCCTGAATTCATCTCACTGGAGGTTGTCCTGCAGCTTCACGCCGATTCCTTGGCTCGTTTCGGAGGTTCGGACGGCATCCGCGAACCCGGACTGGTGGAATCCGCGCTGGCCAGCGCGCAGAACGTGTTCTCTTACCGGCATGGGGACGTTTTCGACATCGCTGCGGCCTACGCCTTTCACCTGGCTGAGGCGCAGGCGTTTCTTGATGGCAACAAGCGAACCGCGGCCGCGGCCGCGCTCACCTTCATTGAAGGCAACACGGCCGTTGCCTTGACTGATGACGGCCGGATTTACGCCGCCATGATTGCCATCGCCAACAGACAAATGGACAAAGACGGCCTCGCGCAATTGCTGCGGGCGATGGCCGCCGAAGGAAATTGAATCATGGCCTCGCTCATCGCACCCCAATCTGCCCTTCGCCCAACACCTTCGTCGGACGAGGTCATCATCAAGGCCACCGGGCTCACGAAGGTATTCAAGGACTTCTGGGGCCGGCCCAAGGCGCGCGCGGTGGACAACGTGGACTTCGAGGTCCGGCGCGGCGAGGTCTTCGGCCTGCTCGGGCCCAACGGTTCCGGCAAGAGCACGACGATCAAGATGATCCTCGGCCTGCTCTATCCGACCAAGGGCCACCTGACCGTCTTCGGCGCGTCGCCACGCGATGTGAAGACCAAGGCGAAGATCGGCTACCTGCCCGAAGAGAGCTACCTCTACCGCTATCTCAATCCGGGCGAGACCCTGGATTTCTTTGGCAACTTGTTCGCCCTCGACGCGGGTGACCGGCACAAACGCACCGAACAGCTCATCGAAATGGTGGGTCTGAATCAGGCCCGGACCCGGACCGTCGGCGAGTTTTCCAAGGGCATGCAGCGCCGCATCGGGCTGGCGCAGGCGCTGATCAATGATCCCGACCTTGTCATTCTCGACGAACCGACCGCCGGCCTGGATCCCATTGGCTGCCGTGAGGTGAAGGATCTGATCCTGGCCCTCGCGAAGCGTGGCAAGACGGTGATCCTCAGCAGCCACCTGCTCTCCGATGTGGAGGACGTCTGCGACCGCGCGGTCATATACTACGGCGGCCGCATCCAGGCGCAGGGCACGCTCCAGGAACTGCTTTCCGAGCGCGACCAGGTCCGGTTCACCACCCCGGCGTTGAGCCGCGAGACGATGGACAAGGTGCTCCAGATTCTCCGCGCCGAGGCCGGGGACAAGGTTCGGGTCGATCACCCGACGCAGAATCTCGAATCCTACTTTCTCGGGGTCGTGGAGCGTGCCCGCTCCCAGGCGGAGACCAGCGGCGCCACGAGCGGGAACCTGGTGGCCGAATTCATCCGCGGCGGAGCCAACGCGAACACCTCGCAGTCCGACCGCGTGCTGGAACGCCTCACGAAGGCCGCCCCGGTCGTGCCGCAGGACGTTGTCGCCCTGGCGCCGGAACCCACCGTGGACAACGCCAAGCTCGCCGCACTGACCAACTCCGATCCGGCCCCGGCAGCGGTTGCGACTCCGAGTGCGCCGCCGGCCCCGAAGCCCGCCGACCTGAGCAAGGTGAACGAGAAACTCTCCGGCCTGCTCGGCGGGAAGAAACCGTAACCGTCCCTTTCGCCGCCATGTCCCGCAGGTTTGAAATCTACGAGAACGCCGAACGCCAGCGCATCGCCGTGAAGTGCGGCTTTTCGTTCACGGCCGCGTTGTTCGACTGGATCTGGGCACTCTGGTTGCACCTCTGGATCGAGGCCGGGGTGCTGCTGCTGATCAATGTCCTCACGACGTTCCTGCTCGCGGTCAACCAAGCGGATGCGCTGACCTACGCGGTCGTGCAAATCGCCCAGGGAATCGCGGTCGGATTTGGCGCGCACAGGCTGCGGGCCATGTCCGCCGAGCGGCATGGCTATGCCTATCTCTGCACCGCCGAGGGGACCGACGGCCCCAACGTCCTCGCCAAGCTGGCGGCCCTGGGCACCGTGCCGCCGGAGTGGCGCCGCAAACACGGGTTCACCCTGCCCGACCTCGCGCCGGAACCGCTTCAGGGCCTGCTGGCCATCACGCGGATCACCCTGAAAGCGGCGGTCCGCTTCCGGTTGGTGATCGTGCTGCTGGGCCTGTTGATGACCGCGGTCGTCGTGCTGCCGATCATCATCAAGCATGACGGTTCGGCGCAGGGCTTCACGCAGATCCTCATCACCTACACCCTGTCGGCGATCGTCGCGTTGTTGGGCATTTCGACGCTCTGGCTGGCCTGCGGATCGCTGGCGCGCGAGGTCGAGGACTTCTCCCTCCAGCTCATCTGCACCAAGCCCATTCCGCGCTGGCAGATCTGGCTCGGAAAATGGCTGGGCCTGATGACGATCAACGTGGTCATGGTCGCCGTTTCGGGCGCGACCGTTTTCGGGCTGCTGAAGTGGAAGGCGTCGGGGCTCAGCGAAGCCCAGCAACGTGTCCTCCGCGAAGAGATCTTTGTGGCCCGGGCCGGCGCCAAGGAAGCGGTCCCCGACCTCGAACCGGAGGTCGAGCGCCTGTATCAGGAGCGGATCCGGGCCGCCGCAGTTTCCAGCATGGACAAGGATTTCGTCCGCAAGCAGATCCGGGAACAGCTCAAGGCGGTGCAGCAGTATCTGCCGCCGGGCAAGGGTCGGCGCTGGACGGTGAACCTCGGCGGCGATGCGGCGGCGCGGCTCAAGGATGTGGCCCTGCACCTGCGCGTGAAGTTCATCAGTCCCGAATACAGCAGCGAAGGCACGCCCTTTCCGTTCGGCTGGGAAATCGGACCGCCGGAGCGCCACAGGCGGCAGGTGTTGGAAAACAGCTTCGCGCCGGAATCGTTCACAACCTTCGCCATTGAGGCGAACCACATCGCGGAGGACGGAACGATCACCATCGATGGCTTCAACCTCGCCGACAAGGCGGTGCTCTTCCCGCTCGAGGATGGGTTTGAGGTGCTCTACCGGGAGGGCAGTTTCGGGATCAACTTTGTGCGCGGCCTGGCGATCATCATCTGCTGGCTGGGACTGCTCGCGGCCATCGGCCTTTTTGCGGCGGCCAAGCTCCAGTTCGCGGTCGCGGCGTTTGTCTCGATGAGCATCCTGTTCGTCGGGCTGTCCAGCGGCACGCTGGGGCAGGTGGTCGAGCAGGGCGGCATCATGGGCATCGACCACGACACGGGTTTCGTGGCGCAGCAGACCTTCATCAACAACGTCGCGGTGAAGATCTACGGCACACTCAAACAGGCGTTGGACCTGGTCACCGGCTACAATCCGGTGGATGCGCTGAGCACCGGCCGGAGCATAACCTGGGCGCAACTGGCGACCGCCTTCGTGCTGGTGGTCATGGTCACCGGCGGGACCTTCGCCGGCCTGGGCATGTGGATCTTTACCCGCCGCGAACTGGCGGCCCCGCAATGAACGGCAGCAAGGCCATCTACGCGTTGGTGCTGGTGGTCACACTGGTGGCGAGCAGCTTCATCCAGGGTTCGCTCACGCACCAGCGCGAGACGCTGGGGCTCACCCGCACTGCGGTCATCAGCAATGCGCCGCCGGTGCTCGCCTTCACGACGGTCGCCCTCGGCGGCTTCCGCGGGCTCATCGCCAATGCGCTGTGGATCCGGACGACGCAGTTGCAGGAGGAGGGGAAATACTTCGAGGCCGTCCAGCTCGCCGACTGGATCACCACGTTGCAGCCGCACTTCAACCAGGTCTGGCTCTATCAGGCGTGGAACATGGCCTACAACATCTCGGTCAAGTTCCCCAATGCCGAGGACCGCTGGCTCTGGGTGCAGCGTGGCATCGAGCTGCTCCGTGACCAGGGCCTGGTCTACAATCCCAACCAGGCCCTCATGTATCGCGAGCTGGCCTGGCTCTTTCAGCACAAGATGGGGGCCAATCTCGACGACGCCCACTGGCTCTACAAAACCGAATGGGCGAAGGCGATGGAGTCGGTCATCCCGGGCGGCAAGCCCGACTACGCCGAACTCTTCAATCCCACCACGCCGGAATCCAAGGCCCGGGTCGAACGGCTGGTTTCCAAATACAAGCTGCTGCCCGCCATGATGAAGAAGGTGGATGACACCTACGGCCCCCTGGAATGGCGGCTGCCGGAGACCCACGCAATCTACTGGGGCATGATGGGCGTCGAGAATTCCCCGGCGCAGGACAAAATGCCGCTCCGGCGGACCATCTTCCAGCCGATGCTCACCGCCTTCCACCGCGGCAAGATCATCACCAACCGGTTCGCCAAGCGCATCGAGGTCGTGCCCAACCTGAACATGGTCACCAACGCCTCGCGCGCCTACGAGGACTCGATCCGGGCGGAATCGCCCGAACAGACCGACCACATCGCGCGGGCTCACCGCAACTTCATCAAGGACGCCGTCTACTTCCTCTACACGAACAACCGGACCAAGGAGGCGGAATACTGGTTCCGCCGCGTGCAGGAGCTTTACGGCTTCGGACCGCAGGTCGGCCTGACCAACGCCACCATGGAGGAATACGCGCTGAGCCGGGTGCAGGAGGACATCAACGAGACCTCGCGGGACCGCCAGACGGCCATCCTGCAGGGCATGATCTCGCAGGCCTTCTACAACTATGCGGTGGGTGAAGAGGATCAGGCGCAGGGGCTGGAACGGATGGCCCAGAAGATCCACGCGAACTACGCGAGCCGCACCGATCACAAGGCCAGCGTCGAGCGCGTCGCGTTGCCCGCGCTGAGCGAACTCAAGCGCAACGTGCTCCTGGAAATGCTGCATCCGAACCCGGAGGTGAGTGAAGAGTTTCAGGCCGCGTTGCGGGCCCGCTTGGGTTTGCCGGCTGATTTTGGCGTGCCCGCGACCAATGCGGCGCCCGTCCTTCCGTCACCCCTGCTGCGGCAGCCGTGATGGAAGTTTGACAGCGAAGCCGTAATGGAAGAGATAACTCCAATGACTGCCCCGGAACAGCGTCTGCCGGTGTAAGAAGCTTTCTGTAATTTGCTTTCCTTGTGTTTCCACCCAACCCCAGAGGGGGAGGTGGAGCGGAGGCGAGCGGAGCGAGCCGAGCGC
>JAYUSF010000183.1:0-16438 GCA_043755815.1 Verrucomicrobiota bacterium | reverse complement strand
CTTCGGCCATCGGGGCCGACCACTATCCATTGCGGTCACTTGAGTAAAGTGCATACCCACAAAGACGGATTCGCCATGGGCCCGTTGGAATAGAGAGTAATGGAGGGCAGTCAACGGCTTCTTGCGGATGGGCCGGACAAATCCACCCCGGAGCTTGAATCCGGAGCGAACTCAGTCTAACTGCTCGGCATGACTCGCCGCGACTTTCTCCGCCAAGGCTCCGCCGCGCTCGCGCTCAGCGCCGCCGCAACCTACGTCCCCACCACCTTTGCCGCCGAACCGAAACCCAAGCGCGTCGGCCTCATCGGCACCGGCTGGTATGGCAAGAGCGACCTGTTCCGCCTCGTGCAGGTCGCGCCGGTCGAGATCGTCTCGCTGTGCGACGTGGACAAGCACCTCCTCGAGGACTGCGCGAACACCTCCCAGCAGAAGAACAAGTCCGGCAAGCGCCCGCGCACCTATGGAGACTACCGGAAGATGCTCGCGGAAAAGGACCTCGAAGTCGTCCTGATCGCCACGCCGGACCACTGGCACGCGCTGCCGATGATCGAGGCCTGCAAGGCCGGTGCGGACCTCTACTGCCAGAAGCCCACCGGCGTGGACGTGACCGAAAGTCACGCCATGCTCGCCGCCGCCCGCAAATACAACCGCGTAGTCCAGATCGGCACGCAGCGCCGCAGCACGCCGCACCTCATCGAAGCCAAGCGTGAGTTCATTGACTCGGGTCGCCTCGGCAAAATCATCAGCGTGGACGTGTCCTGCTACTGGCACATGCGCAACCGCGACACGCTGGCGACCGCACCGGACGCCCCGCCGCCTGAGTGGCTCGACTACGAGAGCTGGGTCGGCCCCGCGCCGATGATGCCCTACAACAAGATCGTCCATCCCCGCGGTTGGCGCGCCTACATGGAATACGGCAACGGCATCGTCGGCGACATGTGCGTCCACATGCTCGACCTGACCCGCTGGCTGCTCGGCCTCGGCTGGCCCAAAAGCATCACCTCGTGGGGCGGCATCCTGAATGACAAGCAGGCCCGCGCGAACATCACCGACACGCAGACCGCGACCTTCGACTTCGACCAGTTCCAGGTCACCTGGAACCACCGCACCTGGGGCCAGATGCCCGACCCCGATTATCCCTGGGCCGCCATCATCCACGGTGAGAAGGGCACGCTGAAATGCAGCGTCTTCCGCTACGACTTCATCCCGCGGGACGGTGGCCCGGTGGTCCGCAAGGACCAGGTCATGGAGCTCGACAAGTATCCCGAGGACAACGTGGAGAAGGATCTGGAAAAGCACGTCGCCCCGGCGATCCGCGGCCACATGAAAAACCTGCTCGAATGCGTCGAGACCCGCGCGAAGCCGGTCGCCGACATCGAGCAGGGACACATCTCCAGCGCCTCCTGCATCCTCGCCAACCTGTCGATGAAGCTTGGCCGCACGCTCAAGTGGGATCCGATCAAACACCAGGTCATCGGCGACGCGGAGGCCAACGCCCTGCTGACCCGCCCCTATCGCGCACCGTGGACGCACCCAACGGCCGCCACTGTGTGAACTGGGGCGAACGCACGGCTCCAGCCCGGCGAGGTGGTTCGGGCGGGCGGCCTGAACGGGGTCCATTCGGGTCCTGGTCATCCTGGCCTGGCCGCAGGGCCCGCTTCCGGATTCGAGCGTGACGGCTGCGCGCTCGCATCCGAGTTTACCTCCCGTGAAAGCGCTTCCCACCCGACAGCAAGGCCTCCCATTAGGCGCGGAAGCGAAACCGAAGTTTACAGGCGGCGGATTCATCTCCGCGGTGCGGCTCCGTCAGGAAGATGTGCCGGGCTTCGAACGGTATCCGTTCCACATCCCGGCCATCCGCGCGCTCGACCGGTTGGAATTGCATCCGGCGGTGACGTTTTTCATCGGCGAGAACGGCGCCGGGAAATCCACCTTGCTGGAGGCGATTGCGGTGAATCTCCGGTTCAACGAAGAGGGAGGGAGCCGCAATTTTGTTGCCGGAGACGAACCTGAGTCGGTCTTGAGTCGATTCCTGACCTTGGAACGACGCGGGCACTTTACCGACGGCTGGTTCCTAAGGGCCGAGAGTTTCTACAACGTGGCGACACACATCGACGACCTCGGTGTCATCGGCTCCTACGGCGGCAAATCCCTCCACGCCCAATCGCACGGCGAGTCTTTTCTGGCGCTGCTTACCAACCGCCTGAAGGGCGACGGCGTTTACCTGTTCGACGAACCGGAGGCCGCGCTCTCGCCTCAGCGGCAGTTGAGCGTGCTCACGCTGCTGCACCGGCTGGTCTACCACCGCAGCCAGCTCGTGATCGCGACGCATTCGCCCATCCTGCTGTCGTATCCGCACGCCCGCATCTACGAGTTCGGTGAGCACGGCCTCCGCGAGATCCGCTACGAGGAGACGGAACACTTCCGCATCACCCGCGACTTCCTGAACCGCCCCGAACGGATGCTGGAAATCCTGCTCGGCGAGGAGGAAACCGATCTTCGTTCGAAGGAACGCAGGTAGCGCGCCGCGGCCATCACGGTCACGCCTTCCGCCGGCCGGATCCGGGGTTCACCAGACCTCAACCGGACCCTTGGGCACCGGGATTGCCGTGCGCGTCGTGCTCGGTGGACCGTCGTCGCGCATAAAGCTGGCGACCATCGCGGCCGGGCGGAAGCGCGGCAGGAGTTCGCCCTGGTCGTCGCAGAACTGCGCCCGCCACTGCCGGTAGGTGGCGAGGATTTCTTGAAATTCGGCGGGCGACTTCAACTGCACGACCTTCTTGTTGAACTCCGCGACCGGTCCGAAGCGCCGGGCATACCACGGCGCCACCTTACGGAACATGACGCAGCCGAGTTCCTCCCCGAAAACCTCGATCATCAGGTCGAGGTGCCGGCACATCACCGTCACGCGTTCGGCAAAACTGGCCTCGGGCCGGAGTTCGCCCGTGTCGAGGTAGTGGCGTGTCCGGACAAAGATCCACGGATCGTAGAAGGCACCTCGCCCAACGCTCACGCCCGCACAGCCCGTGTCGTTAAACATCTTCAGCGCCGCCTCCGGCGTCGTAACGTCACCATTGCCAATGACGGGAATGGACTTCACGGCCCGCACCACGGAGCGGATGCCGGCGAGGTTGATGGAACCGCTGAAGCCCTGTTCGCGCGTGCGGCCATGCACAAACACGGCGGCGATCCCGGCGTCTTCCAGCGTGCGGGCCAGATCCGGGGCGGTGAGGTTGGCGTCGTCCCAGCCGAGCCGCATCTTGGCGGTCACCGGGATTTTCAGCGCGTCCACCATGGTCCGGACGAGGTGCGCGGTGCGGTCGAGTTCGGTCATCATCGCCGAGCCGCCGCCGACCCGGCAGACCTTCTTCACCGGGCAGCCCATGTTGATGTCTATGGAGCTGGTGCCGAGGGATTCGAGGTAGAGCGCCGCGTCCCGCATCTCCTCCGGCACGCTGCCGAAAAGCTGCACCGCGAGCGGCCGGTCGCGATGGTCGGTCTCAATGAGCTTGAAGGCCTTGCGGTTCTTCTCCAGCAACGACCGGGCGTTGACGAGGTCAGTCGTGGCCAGGTCAAGCCCCCCGATCTCGCGCGCGACGATGCGGAACGGCAGGTTGGTGTAACCCGCCAGCGGCGAGAGAAAGAGGTTGGACTTCAGCTCCAGGGAGCCGAACCGGATCGGGCCGCGCATGATTCTGGGGAACCGCCGCCAGCGCCGCCGTTCAGCGGCCGCAGCAGTTCTTGAACTTCTTGCCGCTGCCGCAGGGGCAGGCGTCGTTCCGGCCGACCCGCGGAGTGTTGTTGCGCACGGGTTGAGCCTTGGCGAGGACCTCGTTGGCTTCGGTGACCATTTCGCTGCCCGGGCCGGCTGCGGCCGGCTGGCTCTGCGCCTGCGAGGCCTCGCTGAACGCGCTGGCCGTCTGGTGGACGGTGACCTTGGGCAGGTTATGCAGGAACTGCTCGAAGGCCATCAGGCTGGACGCGCTCCGGAAGATGTTGGAGCAGACCTCGCTCTTGATGTTGACCATGAGCTCGTCGAAGAGCTTGAAGGCCTCGGCCTTGTATTCGAGCAGCGGATCGCGCTGGCCGTAGGCGCGCAGGCCAATGTGGCTGCGAAGCGAGTCCATCCCGTAAAGATGCTCCTGCCAGAGGCGGTCGATGGCGCTGAGGACCGTATAGCGTTCCAGGCTCGCCAGCGCCTCGGGGCGTTCGAGGCTGACCTTGAGGTCGTAGGCGTCGCGGACGGACTTGATGAGGAAGGTCACGACAGCGAACTGCTGTTCACTGAGCCCGTCGAAGGCCGAGCCCTGCACCGGCGCCTGTTTTCCACCATGGGCGACCTTGATCAGCTCCTCTTCGGGAAGGCCGATCGGAAACGTGAGGTTCACCCAATCCGACAGGCCACGGAGGTTCCATTCGGACGCATCGGTATCGTCATTGGAAAACTCCTGGGTCTTGAGCAGGACCACCTCTTCCATGACATCCATGAGGCGGTCGCGCACGTCAGCGGACTGGATGATCTCATTGCGGAAGCCATAGATGACCTCGCGCTGCTTGTTCATCACGTCGTCGTATTCGAGCGTCCGTTTGCGCTGCTGGAAGTTGTGCTGCTCGACCCGCTTCTGGGCCTGCTCGATCGAACGGTTCAACAGCGGGTGTTCGAGCTCCTGACCTTCTTCAAGGCCCATTCGCTCCATGATCCGGGTGATGCGGTCGGAGCCGAAAAGACGCATGAGGTCATCCTCAAGCGAGATAAAGAAGTGGGACGATCCCGGGTCGCCCTGACGGGAGCAACGGCCGCGGAGCTGACGGTCGATGCGGCGTGATTCGTGGCGCTCCGTGCCGAGCACATGGAGTCCGCCGACCTCCGCCACTCCCTCCCCGAGCTTAATGTCGGTGCCGCGGCCTGCCATGTTGGTGGCGATGGTGACGGAACCCTTCAGTCCGGCGCGGGTGATGATCTCGGCCTCCTGTTCGTGGAACTTCGCGTTCAACACCGCGTGGACAAGCCCCTCCTTCTTCAGGGCGCGGCTGAGCATTTCGCTGCTTTCCACCGAAACGGTGCCGACCAGCACGGGCCGGCCCTTGCCGTGCATATCGCGGATCTCGGCAATGACGGCCTGAAATTTTTCCCGGCGGGTCTTGTAGACGGAGTCGTTGCGATCCTTGCGGATGTTCGGCCGGTTGGTCGGGACGGTCATCACCCCGAGTTTGTAGATGTCGAAGAATTCCTGCGCCTCGGTCTCGGCCGTGCCGGTCATGCCCGCCAGCTTCGAGTAGAGACGGAAATAGTTCTGAATCGTGATCGTCGCGAGCGTCTGAGTCTCGCGCTCGATCTCGACCGCCTCCTTGGCCTCGACCGCCTGATGGAGGCCATCGCTCCAGCGGCGGCCAGTCATCAGGCGGCCGGTGTGTTCGTCGACGATGATGACTTTGTTGTCCTGGACGACGTATTGGACGTCGCGCTGGTAGATGCTGTAGGCCTTGAGCAGCTGCGAGATGGCGTGAATGACCTGGGCCCGTTCCTCGAAGGCAGCCTGCAAAGCCTGCTTCTTTTCCAGCCGGGTTCGGAGTTCGAGGGTCGGGTCGCCGTCGATCACGCTGAAACTCGTCGCCAAGTCCGGCAAAACGAACGCGTCAGGATCTTCCGGCGAGATGAAGCTCCGCCCCCGCTCGGTCAGGTCCGCCTCGTGGGATTTCTCCTCAATCGCGAAGTAGAGCTCCTCCTTCTCCGCGTAAAGCTGCTTCTTGGACTGGTCGGTGTGAAGTTCCGCCTCATAGGCCTGAACCCGCTTCTGGTTCGCCGGATCCTCGAACAGGCGCAGCAGCTCCTCCGAACGCGGCTGCCCCAGCTTGGCCCGGTAGAGCAAGGCGGCGAGCTTGCGCTCGAGTTCCAGGGCGTCCTTTGGCGAGCCGTTGAGCCGGCCAAGGACTTCCGACGCCTCCTTGAGCAGCTCCGCGACGTGCGACTGCTGCTTGCGGACGATTCGCTCCACCGTGGGCTTCCACTCGTTATATTTTTGCTCAACCGACACCACGGCGGGACCGGAAATGATGAGCGGTGTCCGCGCCTCGTCGATCAGGATCGAGTCCACTTCATCGACGATGGCAAAGAAGTGTCCGCGCTGGACCTGCTCTTCCTTGGTGGTGGCCATGCCGTTGTCGCGGAGGTAGTCGAAACCGAACTCGGCGTTGGTGCCGTAAGTGATGTCGCAGCCATACATCTGCCGCCGGACCGACGGCGGCTGGTCGTGCAGGATGCAGCCGACGCTCAGTCCAAGATACTTGTAGAGCGAGCCCATCCACTCGGAGTCGCGCGCGGCCAAGTAGTCGTTCACGGTGACGACGTGGACACCTCGTCCGCTGAGGGCGTTGAGGTAAACGGGGAGCGTGCCCACCAGTGTCTTGCCTTCGCCAGTGGCCATCTCTGCGATCGACCCCTTGTGCAGGGCCATGCCGCCGATGAGCTGCACGTCGAACGGGATCATGTTCCAGACGAGGTCGTGGCCCCGGACATGGATCACGGCCTTGCCCTCCGTCATGCGGCGGCACGCGTTTTTCACCACCGCAAACGCTTCGGGCAGGATCGCTTCCAATTCACCGCGCAGTTGGTCGTTGTCCGTGATCCCGGCGAGCCTTTCCTTCCAAGCTGCGGTCTTCTGGCGGAGCACCTCCTCGGGCTGGGATTGGAGCTGCAGTTCGAACTCGTTGATCTTCGCCACGAAGGGCCGAAGTTTCCGCACCTCGCGTTCGTTGCGGGAGCCAAAGATTTTCTTGATGATCAGACCTAGCATGGCGGAGCCGTTTTAATACGGGGCGGCGAAGCTAGATTCGGGGGAAACCAGCGTCAAAGGCTGAAAAGGATCCTTCTCCGGCGCCGTTTCGCGGGTCGCTGGGTTGAAACGGGCCAATCCCAGCTGCGGCAGCCAGCGATACCTCCGAGCTCCCCGTCAGGTCGTCCGTCGCCTCAACCACCAGACGCTGACGCACGCCCGGGTGAATTCCAGGGACGGCATTCGTTCGCACCCGCCCTTGGCGGCTCCCGGACCGCAGTTCGGAATCCGACCGAACCTAGTGAACCAATGCGGAGAAGATTCGGGACTCGGATTCCGTAATCCTGCCGTCGCGATTGGTGTCGCAGCGGCTGACCGCCTCGTTGAAAGCCTGATTCGGCCCGCGCACCACCTTTCGTTCGTGTCCAAACACGATCGGGATCGACACCTCCGTCTTGCTTTCCTGCCGCTGTCCCCCGTTCGGCATCCGGCTGAGGGTCTCGTAAAAGGAACGGGCCGCGGCGTCATTCTCGAACTCGACCGGCGTGCGGGACACGTCATTGATGACGGTTTCGTGAGTGTGGATGCAGCCACAGAAAACGGTGGCGGCGATGGTCAATGGAATGAGTCGTTTCATGCGGAGGTCAATTCGGGCGAAGGCAGCACAGGTGAATTCGAGGACCGCGTTCGCGCCACCTTTCGAACCCCACGAACCGGAATTTTGTTTCAACGAGATTGGCGTGAACTCCATGCGGGCCAGCGATCCGGCCGACCGATGGCCGGGGTTCAATCCGTCGGCGCGGGACGCTTCTCGCCAGTGAGCTGGAGATAGGCCTGGTCCAGCCAGCGCAACTGCGGCAGGAACAGGAACCGCGGTTCGATTCCGCGAAACGCCACCAACGCTTTCGGTTTGTCGCGACGCTTCGCGTAGAGATCAAAGTAAGCCATGTTGCGCTCCGTGATCAGGTAGGAATCCACGTCGTCGATCTTGATGCTGCCCAGCAATTCCTCGGCGTCCTCAAGGCGGTTATTCAGGATCAGGGCCTGGGCGTGGTTGATCTGCATGCCGATGTCTTTCGGCCGGCCAGCCAACGCCCGAAGGGTCAGCTCGACCGCCAGCGAGGCGTTGGTGCGCTCCATCAGCAGCATGGCGGCGTAATTGCTGATGAAGATCGGTTCGTTGGTGTTAAGCTGGTAACCGCGGGCCGCGGCCTCGCGCATGACGTCAAACTGCCGCGCTTCGTAGGCGGCACCCACGACGGTGAACCAATACATCGCCTGATTCCCGTAGCTCTTTTCAACGGCGGCCAGCAGGCGGGTCGCCAGCACGGGATAACCCAGCGCCGGGAGTTGGCGGGCCACCTTGAAGCTGAGGAGGGGGTTGGTGGTCGGAAACTGGACGGCGCGGTTGAAGGCCTCCAACGCGGCTTCGCGTCGTTCCAGGCGGAGGTTCGAGAGTCCTTCGAGAAACCACGCATAGCCGGCAAGGTCCTCACGCAGAAGCTGATTCTGCCGCATCCGGACCGCCAGTTCGCGCAGTTCAGGCCACTGTTTCAGGCTGATGAGCAGGTCCCCCAACTGCTCCCAAAGGTCCGGCCGGAAGGCAAAGGCCGGCAGGAATTGGTCGAGGAATTTCGCGGCATATTCCGAGTCGCCCATCGCAACCAGGGATTCCGCCATCTCCCTGGCATCGATGGGTGTTTCCGGGGGGCGGGAAAAGCCGCGGGCCAGTTCCGCCGCCTTGGCGCTTTTCCCCGCCATCTGCAAGAGGCGCCAATGTTTGACGTGGTCGCGCACCCGGTCGGCGTGGTTGTCGACGAGCGACGCCAAGGCGCGTTCATAGGCTTCGACATCGCTCAACGAGTCCGCAATCGGCAGGGTTAACTGGTTGGCCAGATTGCGGGTGGCCGGAGTATTTCGGGCATTTTCCAAGTCTTTTCGCCCTTGGGTAATCTGTCCCGGCGGTCCCCAGCCGGACTGCCAGGCGGCCCGGACGACCTGCATTTCCACGTCGCCCGAAAGCGCATTGCTGTAAGTGGCCCAAACGCCGCCGAACTGATCCATGCGGTTCAGATGAAAGAGCGACTTCAAATAGATCGCGGCCAGAGTCGGAGTCAGGTTCGTTGCCCGGGTGGACAGCAGACCGGTCGCGTAGTCATCCAAGGAGTATTTGGCGAACAGACCGGCCGCCAGCTCGAGCGAAACGTCATTCGTCTGAGTCAGCTGAAGGTGCCAGAGCGCATGCGACGCCCCCAGTTTTAGAAACTCGCTCTTTTTGGCCGGATAATTCAACACGAGGCGAACCAGACCTTCCACATAGCGCGGGTCTCCAGGGTTGTTTTGCACCGCCGAACGCCAGGCGAGCGCGGCCTCGTCATAGCTGCCACGCGCCGCAAGGGATCTGGCCGTCCGAGCCAGCGACCACGCCTGCACCATGTCCAAGCCACTGATCTTGTAGACCGGCGTTATGCCCTCCGGGGTGGACGTGTAAATCTTCGGCAGGAAGAATCCGAGAAAGACCAGAAAGAGCACCAGGAGGACGATCGCTGCCCGAAAATAGCGCTCAAAAAACACCTGCCGCAGCAGCGATGATCCTTCAACGAATTCGGAGGGCAAGTTCGGGTCAATCGGATCGTCCTGCGGCATCCCGGAACCGCCCTTTTTGGAATCATTCATGCGTGGAAAACGTTCATCCTATTGGCAGCGCTACTCGCAGGAATTCAGCGGCCTGCACAGCGCGCACCTGCACCTCAGTCGTCGCAGCCGGCAGCAGGCAAAAGCCGCCGGCGGGCACCGACACCGTCTCGCCCCTGCCCTGCACCTCCAGCCGGCCTCGCGTTACCCCCAGCACCCTCGCGCCGGAGGACGACGGTTCATCAACTGTGCCGGCGGCGGCCGAGAGCGTTTGCTGGGTGATTTCGAACAGTTTATTCGCGGCAAGGGTTCGCTGTGCCCCAGAGCGGTCAGGATTCCAGACCGCTTCGACAAGCTGCGGTTCAATATCCGCGAAATCGATGGACGCGAGCGACTGGGCTAAATGCAGGTCGCGCGGCTTGCCATCGAGTCCGACGCGGTTCCAATCGAAAACCCGGTAGGTCGTGTCGGAATTCTGCTGGATTTCGAAAACCACGTTGCCCTTTCCGAGCGCATGCACCCGGCCGCTGGGCACGAACATGGCATCGCCCGCCACCACGGAATGGACATGGAAGCATTCCGCGACCGTCCCGTCCGCCAAGCACCCCTCGAATTGTGCCCGCGTCACGCCCCGCTTCAACCCGACGTAAATCTTGGCGTCACCCGTGGTGGCAGCGATGAACCACAGCTCGGTCTTCGGTTCACCTCCGAGTTCGGCGGCCAGACGGGCGGGCGGGTGCACTTGCAGCGACAGATCGTCCATCGCGTCCAGCAGCTTGATCAGCCAGGGAAACCGCTCTCCGGAAACGACTGGCCGGCCGAGCAGTTCCGCCCCGTGGTGTTCCATCAGCCAACGCAAGTCGCGGCCAGCCAAGGGTCCGTTGGCGATCACGGAAACGCCTTCGGGCCGATCCGTGATTTCCCACGATTCACCGATCGGAACACCGGCAGGAAGCAATTTGCCGAAGAGTTCAGCCAGACGGCGCCCCCCCCAGACCCGTTCCTTGAAGATCGGTTGAAACGTCAGCGGATAAAGCACGGCGAAAATCAGGCGACGGCCGGGCTGGGTTCGGTGAAGTGCCCAAACGCGCGGAATTTGGCGTAACGGGTCCGCAAACGCTCGGCCGGTGGCAGCGCCCTGAGTTCACCCAGGTGTTTAAGGAGGGCCGATTTCAACGAGGCGGCCGTCGCCGCGGGATCGTTGTGTGCACCTCCCAAGGGCTCAGCGACGACGTCATCCACCAAGCCGAGTTCACGCAGATGCGTCGCGGTGATCTTCAACGCTTCGGCGGCCTTGGGGGAGGCCATTCGGTCTTTCCACAGGATCGCGGCGCACCCTTCCGGACTGATGACCGAATAGTAGGCATTTTCCAGGATCAGCACGCGGTCGGCGACCCCGATCCCGAGGGCGCCGCCCGAACCGCCTTCGCCGATGACCGCCGCAATGATCGGCACCTCGAACAGCATCATCTCGCGCAGATTGACGGCAATCGCCTCGCCGATGTGCCGCTGTTCCGAGCCGATGCCCGGATAGGCTCCGGCGGTGTCGATCAGGGTGATGATGGGCAGGCCGAATTTGTCGGCCAGTCGCATCAGGCGCAGCGCCTTGCGGTAGCCTTCGGGGTGCCCGGAGCCGAAATTCCGCAGGATGTTTTCCTTCGTCTCGCGTCCCTTTTGCGTGCCGATCACGACCACCCGCTCGTCTCCCAGCTTGGCGAATCCGCCCACGAAGGCCCGGTCATCCGAATACATCCGGTCGCCGTGCAGTTCCTCAAATTCGGCAAAGGATTGCTGCAGGTAATCCTGCGTGTAGGGCCGCTTGGGATGCCGCGCCAACTGGACTCGCTGCCAAGGTGTCAGGCTGCTGAAAACGTGGCGCCGGGCGTCATCGATTTTCCGTTCCAGGAGTTTGATCTCCTTTTCCCAGCTGATGCCGAGGGAGTGCTGCTCCGGATGGAGCTTGAGGTCTTCAAGCTTCTTCTGGAGTTCAACGATCGGCTTCTCGAAATCGAGGTAATGCTTCATCCCGGTGACAGCGAGTTCGCTGCAAGTTGCCAGCCTAAGGAATTTCCGCGGGCAGAGGCAATTCGCGTTTTCGGCCCTGACCGGGCCGGGGAGCCCGGCGGGACGGCTCAGTTGGCGCTGGCGGACGCCCGCTCAACGAACGCCTTGGCCTTGGCCACAAACTCGTCCGGACTCTTGGCGAAGTCGCCGCTGTCCGTTTCGATCGCCATCACGCCATTCCACCCCGATTTCTTCAGTTCGCCCAAAAGGTTGCCCAACTTGCCCTGCCCCTCACCGATGTGCGTGTCGAACGAGACGTCTTCTCCTTGGGTTTTCTCGACCCGCTTGTCCTTCAGGTGAAGATCGTAAACCCGGCCTTCGTATTCCTTGAAGACACGCGTGGGATCCATGCCCGCTGAGGCGATCCATCCCGCATCCATGCACACGCCCATGCGTTTGTCGCGATGCTTGAGCAACGCCCGGACGACCGCCGGATTGCCGTAAAGCGAGCGGATGCCGTGGTTGTGGATGGCGATCTTGATGTCGTATTCCTTCACCAGTTCCTCAAGGTTGTCGAAGATCTTGAAATCCCCGGGTTCAACCACGATCACCTGGATGCCCATGACTTTGGCGAACTCGAACAGTTTCCGGTTCTCCTCCTTGTCCAACGACGTTCCGGCCACTCCGAAGGTGTAAACCCTGAGTCCGGCCGCTTCGAGGACCGCCTTCTTGCGCTTGGTCTCCTCCATTGGCGCCTTGGGATCCATGTGGCTCCCGATCATCTGGAGGTTCCTGATCCCGTGTTTTTGGGCAAACTCGACCACTTGCTCGAACTTCATGTTCCGCAGGGTCCAAGTCTGGATGCCGAGTTGCTGTCCCAGATCGGCTGCCCGCAGCGAGATTGCAAAAACAAGTGCGACGGCCGCCAAGGAAAGACGATGTAGTAGCTTCATGTGTGAATCGGGTGAACGGGGCCATTCAACGGAGCCATCCGAATCGAGGCAAGCGGCCATTCAAGCTGCTCGGGAAAGAAAAACCCCCTTCACCAGCCGCTCAGGGGAAAGCTTCGGCAAAGGGGGTCGTATTGGGGGGAGGTTCAGCGAAATTGGTTTATCTGCGGCCAGTATCCCCGCAAAACCGTCCGACTCCAGCACGATCAGTTATCTATGCTGAGCATTTGGCAGAAATTTCCAGTTTTTTGCGCCAAACTGTCCCACTTGAGGGTCGTGAGTGGGAAACTGGGGAAACTGGGTTGTTGAGAAGAGCCGGGCGAGCGGCACTTCCGCTCAGTGGTTTTGGAACCGTGCCACCCAAGCCGCGGCGGTCACTCCGTGGGCGTGCCGAAACTCCCGGGAAAACTGGCTCAGCTGGCGGTAGCCCAGCGTCGCGGAGGTTTCCTTTACGGAGCCCGTTTCCGCCAGCAGATGGCGCGCGGCCGCCATCCGCTCGTTCTTGAGCCAGACGCTGAACGAGTCCCCAAAGTTCTCGCGGCACAACCGCCGGAGGTGCGCCACGCTTAGGCCGGCATTCGCCGCCATGCTTGCGGGGCGAAACCCTGACTTCCTGGCCAACAGCATCCACGAAAACGGCTTCCGCGAATGGGCGCTATTGGAACGTGAATTCATTTCAACCGGGAAAATTACCTCTTGGCGAGAGTCGCCCAAGAATCGTTCCCGCTGGCAAGGGAAATTCCGGGAGCGCTGACTTCGCGGCGAAGTTGTGGTGAATTCCCAATCCGTCATCCCGCCCCGTTGACCGCCGCCGCTCGCCCTTCAGGACCGCCGAGCATGCCGTCCACCGATGCTGAACACCGAACCTTGGCCACCCCGGGCGGCCCGGCGGTGGAAGCCCGGAATACGTGGCGGCCGTTTGCGATCCTCGCGCTCGCCGGAGCGAACCTCACGTTGGTGCAGTTCGTCGCAATGAAGGAATTTGCCGCGCGGGTCGGTTCCAATGAACTCGTCATGCTGCTGGTCGTCGCCGGCATGGTGTTCACCGTTGTCGCGTTGTTTTGGGCGGACGAAGCGATGCTGCCATGGGCGCCCGCCATCGGCGCGGGATTGTGCCTGCTTACGGCTCTGCCCTTCGCGGCAGTTCCGGGACCGGCCGCCGACAGGGACTGACTGCTGGCGCGTTGGATGACGAGAAGCTGGAAAACAGGAAAGCCGGAAAAACCGGCGCCCCTTTCGCCCCGGCTCCTGCCTTCCTGCTTTCCAGATTCATCCCGAATTCCGAAGTAAAGCCGGCCCCGAGCAGTAGCGCAGACTGGCAGTCTGCCGTGTCGACCGGCTGGCAGCCGGCGGAGCCTGGCACTCCACAGAACGTCAGGAAAAATGCGGGCGTCCGCAGGTTTCCAGCCCGCGAAACAGCAGGCTGCCCGCCTGCGCTGCAGGACTTGAATTGCCGGCGGCTTCGGAATTCGGGTTCATCTTTTCCACCAAGTAGCTTCACAGTCCGTGACGACATGACGTCCACCGCCGCTGCCAACGCCGCGCCCCGTTCGCTTCACGACCTCACCTTCGCGGAGCTGGAACGGGAACTCATCGTGTCTGGATTGTCGCCGACTCACGCGCGAGCACTGTGGCGGACGCTGCATCACGAACTGACGAACCAGCTGGCCGGGCAAGCGCACTTCCTCCCACCCTTGCAGCGGTGGGTTGCCGAACAGGTGGGCGAAGGCCAACGTTTCTTCACCGACGCCCCGACTGAGGCCGCCGATATCGCCAGCAGCGACGGGCTGACCCGCAAATTCCTGCTGCGCCTCGCCGACGGCCAGACCATCGAAACCGTGGTCATGGGCTTCAAGGGTCGCCACACCGCCTGCCTGAGCACCCAGGCGGGCTGCGCCATGGGCTGCGTCTTCTGTGCGACCGGGCAGATGGGTTTCGTCCGGCACCTCCGCCCCGGCGAAATCGTCGCCCAAGTGCGGCATGGCCAGCTCGCCCTGCGCGCCGCCGGCCTCGGAGGCCTGCGCAACCTCGTGCTCATGGGCATGGGCGAGCCGCTCCACAATTATGACCACGTGATGACCGCCCTGGACATCATCACCGATCGGCGAGGTCTTAACCTCGGTCCCAGCAAGATTACGATCAGCACCGTGGGTGTGGTTCCCGGCATCCTGCGAATGGCCTCCGAAAGGCGTCCGTATCACCTTGCCGTCAGCCTGCACGGCGCAACGGAAGAGGAACGTTCCGCCCTCGTTCCCGCCAGCCGCCGCTGGCCGTTGGCCGAGCTCATGGACGCCTGCCGCACCTACTTCGCGCAGACCGGCCGCCGCATCTTCTTCGAGTGGACCCTGATTGCCGGCCAGAACGACTCCGTCGCCCAAGCCGAACGGTTGGCGAAGTTGCTCATCGGTTTGGACGCCCACGTAAACCTCATCCCCCTCAACCCCACCGGCGGCTTTGCCGGCACCGCCACGCAGATCGACGCGGCGAAGGCATTCCAGCGGGTTCTCCAGACGGCCGGCTTCCCGAGCACCATCCGCCAGCGCCGGGGAATCGATGTCGCCGCCGGCTGCGGGCAGCTCCGCGCGGAAGGAAATCTGGCCCGACTTAATAACCTTTAAAGCTCAGTTCGAGCCGGTCCAGGGCTACAAACAGCCGTTTCAAGCTGGCACAGTTCGTTTGGGCGATTCGAATTCGCCAATGGTTAGAGATAAACGAACCAAGAGCGCCGTTGTAGTCCGGTCCAGGAAGCAGATGCCCACTCCGGCGGTCTTGGAAAACGATAGCGTCCCGAAGATCACGGCGCGGACACGTCAGGGCCAGCTTCAGCAGCGTCCGTTTCGGATCTTCCAATTCCTCAGGGTTACCCCAGTTGACAAGACCCTTAGCCCCAAGAAAGTCCGTCAACCCTTGAGGATCTCCCAAGAGCCACGCCTCAACTTCCCGGACGGCCACCCGGAACAGGAAGTGAGGATGTCTAGGTTTTCCCAACCATGCCTTGATCAGTGCTGGCGGACATTCGTGGGCATCTAG
Source organism: Verrucomicrobiota bacterium (assembly GCA_043755815.1). Taxonomy (GTDB): domain Bacteria; phylum Verrucomicrobiota; class Verrucomicrobiia; order Limisphaerales; family UBA9464; genus CAIWAH01. The sequence continues at coordinate 1,047 of JAYUSF010000183.1, read as the reverse complement.
GTCGGTGAGCAGTAAAAATGGGACCGCCTTGCAGGCGTTGTTGAAGGCGGTCGCCTTCTTCTTGAGATAGCCAAACCCTCCCTTGTCGTAAACGGTCCTCACGGAATAGGTAGCCGGCCTAAACGCTAGCACCTTTCGAGCGACCTCGCCGCTCAACTGATCTTCAACCGCCAAATTGATCGGAATCACCGGCATCGCCTCACTCGAACAGGGCCAGTTGGTCAATTTTGGCGGGCACGGTCATAGGAAGCGCGGCTTCGGCGATGGTCATTCCCTCCTCAAGCAACAGACGAACTTCTTCCTTCTCCGAGGCCAATTGAACCCCGGTGCCTTCACTGCCTTGGGGCAGAAGCAGGGCCACTTCTTCGGGGCGGATGCCTGGATCATTGAACAGCTCCGCACTATGCGACGACAAAATCACCTGACGTTTCCTTGCTCGCTGAAGCTTCCAGATGAGAGCTGGAAGCTTCGAAACAATCTTTGTGTGCAGCGACAACTCCGGCTCCTCCAGCAGCAGCAACGAATCCCCCTCCAACAACGACCAGAGCAAGGCGATCAAACGCAGAGTGCCGTCGGAGAACTGATCTTCCCTTTGGCGTCCTCCGTTAGGGCGCCAATGTTTGTAGCGCGCCTCCAGGTGCGGCTGACCGTGCTCGTCTTGGGTATGAGTGAGTTTTTCAAGTTCCGGAACTGCCAACTTCAAGGCTTCTTCGATCTTCTTTAGTCGGGACCGGCGAGTCTTCTCGGGAGTTCCCATTATCCGATCCAAAAACTTCAGTCCGAATGGGTCTTCGACTGCAGTCTCGCGGTTGGCCAAGGAGGGGTGCTTCAAGAGTTGAGGCACGAGATGGAAATACAGCGTGCGTTGAAATGCCTCCGCTACCGGGCGAAACTTCAGGTTGGAGGCAATTTGCTCGAGATGCGTTTGTGTCAGTCGCCAATCATCCAATATGTCGTCTTTGTCGGGGCGATCGAGGATCAAACCGTCATTCTTCCAGACCTTCTCATGCTTGAGGAGCACGCGCCGCTGGCCCCGGTTTTCCTGCG
>JAYUSF010000182.1:0-16524 GCA_043755815.1 Verrucomicrobiota bacterium | reverse complement strand
AGGATGGGCGGGTCGTATTCCATCGCCCGCTTGAACGAGAGCAGGTGGAAGGTTTCGCCGTAGATGGCGGGGTTCTCCATGCTCAACACGGTGTCGCTCTGGCCCGCGTAACGCCGCTCGGTGGCGGTCATGAAGAGGCGGCAGCGGATGGGCAGATTCGCATCGTGCAACAGATGGGAGAACAGCTTCTCGCTGTCACCGACGGTCTTGTGCGCCTCGTCCATGATCCCGAGGTCGAATCGGAATCGGGCGGAACGGGCGGCCTTGGCCAAGGCTTCGCCGCTTTGGTAGGTGGTGAAGACGACGGTGAGTCCGTGATGCTTCCGTTTCAGCCACGCGGCGATTTCTTCGGGAGCGGTGAGGCACGGCACGCCGAGATCCTGCCGCAGCACTGCCACGTCATCGCGCTCGACACGGCCGGCGGATTCATCGCTGCACACACAAATCCATTCCACGGCCTGACGGTTGGCCATCGTCTCGCGCAGCCACACCTTGAGCGTCTGCCGGATCAGGGCAAGGCTCGGCACGGCGATGACGATGCGGCGCGCATCCAGTTTGTCAGTGATCCAATAGGCGGTGAGGCTTTTGCCGCTGCCGCACGGCATGATGAGTTTGCCGCGCTTCGCCTTCTTGATGACGTAGTGCCGGTGCCCGTCTTTGACGGCTTCCCGCTGATGCGGGCGTGGTTTCAATGGCACCAACACCGCAGGTTTGTGTGCGAGGTGCGCGCGTAACCGGGCGAAGAAACCGGCATCGAGTCCCTGCCAGACATCCAGCGCACAGAACCCAATGCGCTCCTGATCTTTCAGGACATGGGTGATGCGCTCGGTGGTGGAGCAGATGATGCCAAAAGCAAAACCACGACAGACGCCGAAGGCCAGGCCCGTGAAGGTGGAAATGCCGCGCCAAGTCAGCGAGTGATCTGTGTCCTGCCGATACTTGCACTGCACGGCCCAGAACTCCCCGTCGTTGGTCTCAGCGACAAGGTCAATGCCTTGATCGGTGGCGGGCAGCTTGAGTTTCCGGGCGATGGCCTGCGGCACTTCGCGATAGAGCCAGACGTGCTTGAGCTTGCTCGCATATTCCGGCTCAAGCTGAAGGTAGGCTTTGACCAGTTCCTCGAAGAGGTCGCCCTTCTGCTTTTCAGACAAGTCGCGCAGACTGCGTAGGAGGTCCGCCCATGAGGAACATCCTCGGAGCACGCCAAGTGCGGCTGATGGATTCTTGCTCTGCGTCACAAATGCTGATCGGAGATGAGGGAGGGCCATCGCGGTGGGGTCTAGCAACTCCACCGCGACTGGGCGATGGGAAAGGCGGCGGGAATTGTCCGATGACCAAAGGCGAATGAGCCATTTCCCAAGTGCCAATGTCCCGGGAAGACCGTCTTGCGCTGACCGGTTCTGTTCATTGGCAACGGGTCATTGCTCATTCAAAGCCGTCCCGCCGCGAGCACGAAAGGTTGCAGGTCTTCCATCATGCGGCTGAACGCCTCCAGCGAAAGTTGCTGGGCGCTGTCGCTCTTCGCGGTCTTCGGGTCCGGATGCACTTCGACCAACAACGCGTCGGCTCCCATCGCCACGGCGCCGTTGCACATCGCGACCACGAGGTCGGCCCGGCCGGTGCCCTGGCTGGGATCGATCACCACTGGGCAATGCGTCTCGTTCTTCAGGATCGGCACGGCCGAGAGATCGAGCGTGTTGCGGGTGTAGGTCTCGAAGGTCCGGATGCCGCGCTCGCAGAACATCAGTCCGGCGTTGTCGTTCGAGAGGATGTATTCGCCGGCGCTGAGCCATTCGTCGATCCGCATGGACAGCCCGCGCTTCAGCAGCACCGGCCGGCCGGTCTTGGCGGCGGCGATCAGGAGCTGGAAATTCTGCGCGTTGCGGGCGCCGATCTGGAGGATGTCGGCGTATTCGGCGACCAACTCGGCGTGGTCTTCCGAAAGCAGCTCGGTGATGACCGGCAAACCGGTTTCCTTGCGCGCCTTGGCCAGCAGCTTGAGGCCCTTTTCACCCAGGCCCTGAAACTCGTAGGGCGAAGTCCGCGGCTTGAAGGCGCCGCCACGGAGGATTTTCGCGCCGGCGGACTTCACGCCGTGGGCGGTCTCAATGATCTGCTTCTCGCTCTCCACGGAACAGGGGCCGGCCATGACGACCAGTTCCGGGCCGCCGATGACGACGTTGCGGACGTTGATGGTGGAGTTCTGCGGGTGCGCCTCGCGGCTGACGAGCTTGTGGCGCTTCTGAATGGGCGTGACGCTTTCCACCTGGCTCCAGGCGCGCAGGACGTCGAGGGACTGGTGGCTGCGTTCGTCGCCAATGGCACCGATGACGGTGCGGGCGACGCCGCGCATGACGTGCGGCTTGTAGCCCAGGCGCTTGATCTCCTTGAGCAAGGCGGTGAGTTCCTTGGGCGTGTGCTTCGGTTTGAGGACGATGATCATGAGGTTTGCAGTGTGGGCCGGCGCGGGACCGACGGCTGATGATGAACAAAAAAGCCGCCGGCATCGGGCCGGCGGCTTTTTCGGTGATGAGTGTGATTACGCATCCCGACGCCAGCCGGCCTGGCTAAAAAACCAGTAACCAAAATAAAAGCTGACGTAGGACACGGAGTTCATCGGACGGCAGGAAACTATCGGCGGCGCGGTGGGCGTCAATGGACAGGATTGCATCGCGAAGGAACCCGCTCCTTACCGCTGAAGCGCCTCTAGGCTACGGCCTATCTCAAAGGTCCGCCTCAGCGGCGGGAGGTTGGCTTCCGCGACAAGGGACGAAAAGTCTTTGCCCTCGGGAGGAGTCGCGTCTTCAACGAAGCGTCCCGTATCCAGATCAATCAAGCGGTCGTAGAGGTGGTTCGTGAGGCGGACTAGTCGCCGCTGTTGGTCGGCATACAAGCGCACCTGCATGGGGAAACCACCGCCGGTGTCTTGCGGATACTCCAGCGTCGCCGCACGGCGTCCCGATCGAAGGATCGAAACCTTGCGCTGAAATTCGGCGAGAAACGGATGGCTCTGCTTGCGGCTAAGTCGCAGAGCGAACTCAGTGTCCAGCAGAACGGTAACTTCCCGCCACCCCGTAAGGGACCACACGCACCAGGCAGCGACCGCCACCGTTGCGACAGCAACCAAAGCGAAGACCAATTTGGGTTTCGCGTTAGTTCTGACCGTCGGATCGCTCATGCCGCGCTATGAGTCCGGTCAGTTCTGTTCGACGAACGTTTAGCTTTCTTGCCTGTTCACACCACCGCGACGCGGTTCACCAGTTCCCCGATGCCGGAGATGCGGATGCGCACCACGTCGCCCACAGCCAGCGTGAACTCGTTGGCCGGCACCACGCCGGTGCCGGTCAGCAGCACGGCGCCGCGCGGGAATTCCTGCGACCGGTGCAGCCAGCCGGCGAGTTCCTCGAAGCTGCGCTTGATCTTGCCCACGCCGGTTTCGCCCGCGAACACCTCCGCGCCGTCCCGCTCGATCTTTACGCCGATGGTCCATTCACGCGCCTCGGCCTCGGTCGCGCCGACGGTGATGAACGGGCCCAGCGCGCACGACGCCCGGTAGGTCTTCGCCTGCGGCAGGTAGAGCAGGTTTTCGCCCTCGATGTCGCGCGAGCTCATGTCGTTGCCGATCGTGTAGCCGACGAGTTCGCGGCGCGCGTTGAAGACCAGCGCGAGTTCCGGTTCCGGCACGTTCCATTTGGCGTCCGCGCGGATACCGACGTCGCCGCCGGTGGCGACGGTCTTTTCGCCGAGCGCCTTGAAGAAGATTTCCGGCCGGGGCGCGTCATACACGCGGTCGTAGGCGGTGGCACTGAAGTCCGATTCCTCCATGCGCGCCGCCTTGCTGCGCAGATAGGTCACGCCGGCCGCCCAGACTTCCTGCTGCTCGACGGGCGTGAGCAGCGTGACGTCGGAGACCTTGAGCCGGCGGGCCGGTGCCTCGACCAGCGCCTGCAGCCGCGACAAGAGGTCGGGCGAATCCAGCAGCGATGTCAGGCAGTCCACGCCGACCGACGAAAGATCAACGACGATGTCCCCTTCGGTGAGCAGGCCGACGCAGGGCCAGGGACGATGGGCGGAACGGAACCGGCAGAGCTTCATGGGCGAGAGCGTGCCGCGGGCTTGGCCGGATGGGAAGCCGCCAGCTCAGCCGGCCGGCCTACCGGATCGGATCAAAGAAAAGCCGCGCCGCGGAATTCCGTCGGCGCGGCCCTGAAAGGGTGAAGCCGGGCTCAGCGGACGCCGGCGCCCATCGCGAGCAGGAACATGATGTTGTTCGGCGTCTTCTTGAGTTTGCCGAGCAGCAGTTCCATCGCTTCGACCGGCGGCACGCCGACCAGCGCCCGGCGCAGCATCGAGATGCGCGGATACTCGTCGGGGTGGTAGAGAAGCTCTTCTTTGCGGGTGCCGGAACGTTCGATGTTGATTGACGGGAAGATGCGGCGGTCCACCAGCGCGCGGTCGAGGTGGATTTCCATGTTACCGGTGCCCTTGAACTCCTCGAAGATGACCTCGTCCATCCGGCTGCCCGTATCGACGAGGGCCGTGGCCATGATGGTGAGCGAACCGCCCTCCTCAATGTTGCGGGCGGCACCGAAAAAGCGCTTCGGCTTGTGCAGCGCGTTCGCGTCCACGCCGCCCGACAGGATCTTGCCGGAATGGGGCTGGACCGTGTTGTAGGCGCGGGCCAGACGGGTGATCGAGTCGAGCAGGATGACGACGTCCTTCTTGTGCTCGACCATGCGGCGGGCCTTTTCGATGACCATTTCGGCCACCTGCACGTGGCGCTCGGGCGGCTCGTCAAAGGTCGAACTCACCACTTCGGCGCCCTTGCAGGAGCGTTCCATGTCGGTGACTTCCTCGGGCCGCTCGTCGATCAGCAGGATGATCAGGTGGCAGTCGGGACTGTTCTTCAGGATTGCGTTGGCCAGCTTCTGCATGAGCACCGTCTTGCCGGTGCGCGGTGGCGCCACGATCAGGCCGCGGGTGCCCTTGCCGATGGGGCAGACGATGTCCACCACCCGGGTGCTGAGCTCGTCCGGGGTGGTTTCGAGCAGGAAACGCCGGTTGGGAAACAGCGGCGTGAGGTTCTCGAAATGCGCCTTCTCCTTCGCGAGGTCGGGATCGATCCCGGCCACCTTTTCAACGCGGAGGAGCGCGTAGAACTTCTCCTTGTCCTTGGGCGGACGAACCTGCCCCTCGACGTCGTCCCCCGTCTGCAGGTCGAAGCGGCGGATCTGCGAGGGCGAGACGTAGATGTCCTCGGGGCAGGGCAGGTAGTTGAAGGCGGGGGAACGCAGGAAACCAAAACCCTCGCTCATGACCTCAAGGGTGCCGCGGACGAAGATCGTGCCGCCGGCCTTGAGGTTACGCTGGACGATCTGGAAGATGATCTCCTGCCGCTTGAGCGTGCCGTAATTCTCGATGCCGAATTCCCTCGCCACTTCGGCGAGCTGGATGATCGGCATGGGCTGCAGCTCGTGCAGGTTGAGTGACCGCGGCGTCACGATGAACTCGGGCTGGGGCGGGCCGTAATCGATGTCCTCGGCGACGGGTTCCGGATCGGGCTCGCGCTGCCGCCGTTCGACCGGCTTGGGTTCGGGCTCAGGCTCGGGCTCCGCAACCGGTTCTGGTGCGGCGGAAACGACGAGCGAGGTTTCGGACGGTTCCGCGTCGGAGGAAGCCGACTCCGGAGAAACTGTGGTCGGCTGGAGTTCCTCGGCCGCCTCGACGACGGATTCGTCCATCTCGGGCGCGGTTTTGGCGGCCTTTTTCTTGGCCACCTTCTTCTTGGAAACCGCTGAGTCTTTCGGTGCGCGTGCCATAAACAAAATTGGAAAAACGACACGCCGGAAAGACCCGTGCTCCTGCGAGTGGAAAGCGCCTATGCGCATCAGAAAACACCTGGGGAAAATGATCGGCGTGTTCTGGGTGAGGTTCCCGGACGTGCTACGGAGCCAACATGGCGAGGAAGCCGGTGGGTGCAAGACTCATTTTCGACCATCAATTGGGTATTCGTGGGGCCGTGCGAACTTGGTTTGGCTTCCGCGCTTCCCCGTGGCAGAACCTCCGCCCGACATGGAATACGAAGCGGTCATCGGCCTCGAAACGCACGTCCAGCTCAAGACGAAGTCCAAGATGTGGTGCGGGTGCGCCAACGCGTTCGGCTCCGATCCGAACACCAATGTCTGCCCCATCTGCCTCGGCATGCCCGGCGTGTTGCCCGTCGCGAATGCCGAGGCGCTGCGGCTGACCGTGCTGACCGGTTACCTGTTGAACTGCGAGATTCCGCGCTTCGCCAAGTTTGACCGGAAGAACTACTTCTACCCCGACTCCGCCAAGAACTACCAGGTCACCCAATACGACCAGCCGAGCACCGCCAACGGCTGGCTGGACTTCGAGTTCAGCGGCCTGGGCGCCGGCAACGGACCCGAGGGGCTTGCCCGCGTCCGCATCACCCGCGCCCACCTCGAAGAGGACGTCGGCAAGAACAACCACTTCGACCGGCACAGCGGCGTGGACTTCAACCGCGGTGGCGTGCCCCTGCTGGAGATCGTTTCCGAACCCGACCTGCGCGGACCGGAGCACGCCTACACCTACCTGAAGGCGCTCACCGACATCCTGGTGCGCGGCGGCATCAGCGACTGTGACCTGGAAAAGGGCATGGTCCGTTGCGACGTGAACGTGTCCGTGCGCCCCCAAGGGCGCCCGGAGTTGGGCGCCAAGATCGAGATCAAGAACATGAACTCGTTCTCCGGCATCCGCCGCGCGCTGGAATACGAGATTCCGCGCCAGATCGAAGCGGTCCAGCGCGGGGAAAAACTGCGCCAGGAAACGCGCCGTTGGGACGATGTCGCCGGCATCACCGAACCGATGCGTTCCAAGGAGGACGCCCACGACTACCGCTACCTGCCGGAGCCGGACCTGATGCCGTTTTGTCCGACCGACGAGTGGCTGGCCGAAATCAAGGCGTCGGTGCCGGAGCTGCCGCTCCAGCGCAAGCTGCGGCTTATCCGGGAATTTGGGTTGCCCGCGGGCGACGCCCAGGTGCTCAGCGACAATCTTCCGCTCGGCCACTTCTTCGAACGCGCCGCCGCCGGCTTCAGGAACCCGAAAGCCATCGCCAACTGGGTCATCAACAACCTTGCGGCGAAGCTGGCCGAATCGTCGTCCGGGCTGGCTGAACTCAAGTTCACTCCGGAAGCTCTGCGCGAACTCGTCGAACTTGTGGACAGAGGCAAGATCAGCAACCAGATCGCGCAGGCCGTCTTCACCGAGATGTTCGCCAGCGGTGAGAAGCCCGGGGCCATTGTCGAGCAGCGCGGCCTCGCGCAGGTCAGCGACACGGTCGCCATCGAGGCCCTCTGTGACCAGGCCATCGCCGCGAACCCGGCGGCGGTCGCCGACTACCGTGGAGGCAAGGTGGCGGCGCTGAATTCGCTCAAGGGACAGGTGATGAAACTGTCCAAGGGCAAGGCCAACCCGGCCGTCGTGGGCGAGCTGCTGGAGCAGAAGCTGAAGGCTTAAGCCGGAGCCCCGGTCTCCGATCCGGCGGGTGGGCGGCTTGCCCTGCAAGCCAGGCGGGTTGCGGGGGCAACCCGCCCACAGATCGGCCGGGAGCCATCAGGACTTGGTATCACATTCCCGCGCGCTTCATCCCGCGTTGGACCGCCTCGTCGCGCATCATGCTCCGCCACACGAACCCGTCGCGTAGGTTGGCCGCCATCAGCGCGGTGATGCCCACGTCGATCCCGATCACGTCGGGGTTTACCCAGCCGGTGTGCGGGTTCCAGGCGTCCACGAAGCCGTAACGTTTCCAGACCTTGGCGCCATGAACCTCGCGCTGATGACGCAGGGTGTGCAGGCATTCGCCCGGCAGGAACGGCAGCGAGCCCGCCGCGGCGCAGGGCACGACCGTTCCATCCAGCGGACCGCTGTCCGGCGGCCCGCCCCAGCCGACGTAGCCCTTCGCGGAATCGCTGGAGGTCACCCCCCACAGGTCCTCCGACCACTTTGGAAACCTGGCCTGCCTGCCCACGCTCCATTTCAGATGCGCGCGGGTGGCCGAAACGGAATTGGCGAACCAGTCCGTGCCGGCGTCGGAGCGGTGCCGGAAGTCGAACCAGGCGTGCGAGAACTGGTGCACGAACAGCGGGGCGGGTGACCACACGTAGCGTTCGCCTTCGAATTCGCGCACGGGCCGGCTCCACGCCTTCCACGTCTCCGGCAGGAGCGGGTGGGTGGGCGAACCGAGGCCGAGCAGGTTGATCAGCATCAGTTCACAGTAATGATCCCAGTGGGACTTCAGGAAGCCGCTCTCCGGCTTCCAGCCCATCGAGAGGGTCTGCTTTCCGTTCAGGAACCAAGGCCAGTCGGCCCGCTCGAACAGCCCGGTCGCCAGGCGGTGGATTTCGGCGTCATCGGCAAAGTAGGTGCGCGCGTGCAGGGCGCCGCAGAGGAGGATCGCCGTATCCACCGACGACACCTCGCATTTCCAGATGCGTTCACCTGTTCCCCAGTGGAAGAAGTGATAGAAGAACCCGTGCTCGTGCGGCTGCCGGTCATGCAGCCAGCGGAGCGTTCGGAGAACCTGGGCCTTCAGTTCCGCGCGCGGTGCGTGGTTGCGCTCGTGAGCCAGGCAAAGCACCGAAAGCCCGAAGCCCGTCGCGGCAATGCTGCCGATGGTGCGCGGGTCCGCTTTGCCATCGGCCAGCCGACGGTCCATGACGAGACCGGTCTCCGGATGGGCGGACTCGCGAAAGAAAGCCGTCGCGGTCCGCTCCAGTTCATCGAGCAGCTTTCGGTCGCGGGCCGAGAGCTGAAAGCGGTCCAGCGGATAGCCCGTGGCCGCTTGGCCGGTGGGTGTGACGCAGCCGGAGCCCACGAGCATCGCGCCGCCCCCGAGGGCGACGATCCGTCGCAGGGCAGCCCGCCGCGAGATGAGCAGTGGAGCGGTCGGGGTCATGTCCCGGTGGTTGAACTTGCCGGCGGAAGAAAGGTCAAGCGGGCAGCCTTCTGGCTTGGTTCAGCGTTTCGAGGTCTGGGGTTTTGCGTTCGCGGCCGGCAGCACATGGATGATCGCCGGACGCGAGGCCTGTCCATCATCGGCCCGGGCGCGCAGATGGAACCGCCGCGTGGCGGGTTGCGCCATCGGTGCGGCGGTGATGAAGAAGTCGCGCTCGGTCTGGCCCTCGACGATCAGCAGACCGTTGAGGCCGATGTTGTCCACGAAGAGACCGTGCGGAAGGTTTCGGCCGGAATCTTCGCCCCCGAGTTCGATGCGATCCTTGAAGTCGTGCCGGACCGCCCGAACGCGCGCGGTGATGGTTTCGCCCGGTCGGATTGTGAACTCCAGCGGTTGCCCGGGCGTTTCCTTTACGTGAGCCCGGTCGCTGCCCGCCAGGATCTCGACGGTCACGCGGGGCGGTTTGCCGAGCTGCAGGTCGCCGAGCGTCCCCAACTCGTGCACCACCTCGTGCCCGCGGATCTGCGCGGTGGCCATCACTTTCACCGCCTTGTCCGCCGCTTCGTCAGGTGCCTTCGCGTCCGCTTCGGCGAACAGCGCAGTCACGGCGCCCAGTTGACCGGCCTCGATCTCGACGGGTGTGCCGGCGGTGAAGCCGGCGGGCAGGTTGGAGACATCGATGCGGATGGGGCCGGTGAAGCCCTCGCGGCGTTTGGCGGCAAAGCGCAGCTCGCGTGCGCTGCCGGGACTGACCTTCGGGTTCAGGCCCTCGACCGTGACGCTGAAGTCCGGCTGGCTGGGCCGCAGCGTGAGCGTGTAGTGGAAGTTCGTCGCGCCGCCAAACCCCCGGGTGTCGGTCACGCGCACGAGGTAATCGCCGGTTTTCGGGGCGGTGAAGAGCAGCCGTGAATCGGCGCCGGCTTCGCGGGTCGGGTCGTCGTCGTTCTCGTAGTTTAGCCGAAACACGGGCAGCCCGTTTGGCACCGGCCGCGAGCCGGCCGGATGCGGCACCACGATGTAGCCGGGCTCGTTCAGCGCGTGTGAGAGCGCGGTCGTGCCAAAGAACGTGTGCCGACGCCCCTCACCCGGATAGACCTTGAAACCCGAATCCGGTCCGCGGGGATAAAGCCATAGCCGGACCACTTCGCCGTTGGCGTAGAAGAACTCGTTCAGCTCCATCTCCCGCCAGTTCTGGAGGCGGAAATCGTCCGAAGTGTCGGAATCCTTGCCGCGGAACGTGAACCAGGAATCGCGCACCGCCTGCAGCACGACCTGCTCAACCGGCTGGCCCTCGGCGGTCAGCACTTCGAGCCGGCTGTCGAGCGACGACTTGGTGGCCGCGGCGGCAATCGCGAACAGGAGCTCTTCGCCGGCCACGGCGCGAAACCGGAAAAAGTCCACGTCGCCCGCCCGGCCGATGACACCCTTGATCTCGGCGGGAACGGAAACAGCCACGGCCCGTAGGGGATCGTCATTGGGTTCGGTCTCGGCAAAGGTGATGAGGTTTGTCGAGGCGACCGGGCGGTCGGCCTTGGCGGCCCCGGAGGCCGGATTGGAGGCCTTGCCCGGTCGGGTCTGAACCGGTCCGTAGGCACCGAGGGAACCATCCATGCGCGCGACGATGAACTGCCCCCGCCGCGTCGAGGCGGCCATCGCGGTCACAAGGTCGGGTTGTCCCTCGTAGGCGTGGCGTTCGATGAGGTCGGGTAAGCCCCAGAGCTTCAGCGTCCGGTCCGCCGCCGCCGTCAGCAGAAGGTTGCCGTCGGCGCTCAGCGTCAACGCCGTGATCGCCGCCTCGTGGGCGAAGCGCGATTCGAGGACGGGGTTGAGCGCCGGCGCGTTGGTGGAGGCGAACCGCCAGAGATAGATCCGCCGGTCGGCGCCCGCCGCGAGGATGTGCCGGCCGTCGGGCGTGAAGGTGACCGCGTTCAACTCGCCCTGCGGTTGGTTCAGCGTGTCGAGGCGAACGCCGTCGGCGACGCGCCAGAGCTTCACGGTCTGGTCGGCGCTGGCCGAGGCGAGCACGGTGCCGGACGGATCGAACGCGAGGTCAAGGACGGCGCCGTTGTGGCCGGAAATCGAACGCAGCAGCTTGCCGTCGCCGACCTGCCAGATCCGGAGGGTGCGGTCGTAGCCGGCGGTCGCGAGCAGCTTGCCGTCGGGCGAAAACTCCGCGTCAAACAGGCTGTCGCGATGCTCGCCGAATTCCCGCACCCGCTGGCCGTTGGCGGAATGCCACAGTAGGGCGACGCCGCTCAGCCCGGGAATTCCGCCGGCCGTGACCAACAGCCGGCCATCGGGCGAGAAGTGGACGGCATTCACCTTGCCGGGCAGGCCGGCCAGCTTCTGGCGGGCCCGACCGCCCACGGCGCCCCGGATCTCCACGCGCCCGCTGGTGGCCACCGCGACTTGCCGGCCATCGGGCGCATACGCCAAGGCTGTGACCGGTGCCGGCTGCCTGGTGGCGGGGGCGACGTGCGGGACGACCATCTGCTCAAGGATGGAGCGGTCCTCCTTCGGTCCAGGCCCGCCGGCGGCGATCCACTCCTTGAGGCGGGCCAGTTCCGCGGCCGGTGGCTTCGGTTCGTCCTTGGGCGGCATGGCCGGTTTGGCGCGGCCTTCGAGCACCTTGATGAGCAATGACTCATCGGCCTGCCCGGGCTTGATCGGGTCTCCCTTGTCACCGCCTTTTCGTAACGAGGCAAACGTCTCGACCGAAAAGTCGCCCTCCAAATCCGCCTGGTTGTGGCAGCCGGCGCAGTAGGTTCGGAAGATCGGTGCGATGTCGCGCTCGTAGGTGACCTCGGCGCGGGCGAAGCTGACTGAGGTGAGGAGGGGGAGCAGTTGAAGGGTGAAGAGTTTAAAGGGAGTGCGGAGGACGCGGCGGTTTGGCGTAAAGCGCGCTTCCCCCTCACCCCGGCCCTCTCCCTTTGGGAGAGGGAGTTGCCCGCCAGCGCGGACGGTGTTGGTGAGCCAGACTGGCGGGGACCACACGACCTTGCCCTGAATCGAAGCGCACCACGCAAATATGTCTGCCGCGCGTAGCAACATTCTCCCTCTCCGCGGGGGTGAGGGCCGGGGTGAGGGCGGGCGTGATCCATCTGTCTGCATCCGTTTTAACGCAAGGTTGGCCAATGGAGAGAACCCTAGGGTGACGGGAAAATGGAATTGGCCCGCCCTCACCCTGACCCCCTCCGGGGAGAAGGAATCGTCCGCCGACACGGTTCTCATCCACACATCGGACTGGCGAGGACTGCGTGGGGCCGGGCTGACACTCCGCACTCTGCGGTCCGCATTCCGCATTTCAGATGGGTTTTTCATGGCTCAGTGCTGGAAGAGGAATTCGCGGCTGGAGAGCAGGGACCAGAACAGATCCTCCGCGACCTCGCGTTTTTGTTCCGGCGGGGCTTCCTTGAGGGCGGCCAGCACCGCGTCCCGCTCGCGGTCGTTCGGCGGCCGGCTCAGGCAGAGCAGCCAGGCGTCGTTCACGAGGGTTTCGGCGGGCGTGTTCGCCGCCAGCAACCGGCTGAGGCGCCCTTCCTTCGCCACCAGCTTGTCGTTGATCGTGCCGCCGTTCGAAAGGTGCAGCACCTGCACCAGGCTGGGCTGGTTCGATCGCTCGCATTCGCAGGTGATCTCTCGCTGGTTGCGGCCAAACGTCTTCAGGAAATACGACTTCACCGCGGAGTCGTAGAGCTGGAGGGACCGCACCACGTTGGTGTATTGCGTCGTCTTTTCGGAGGAGCCGTCGTTGAGCGCAATCTCGGTGAACGTGTCAGGCACGCCCGTGATGTCGGCGATCGCGTCGCTGAGCACCTCGGCGCTGAGCCGGCGCGGGAAGTGGCGCGAATAGTGGCGCCGGTCGTCGCGGTTTTCCGGCAGGACGTCGCTCGAACGCCGGTAGGTCTGCGAGGTCAGGATGAGCCGCATCAGTTCGCGCAGGTCGAAGTGCTTCTCCCTTGTGAAATCGGCCAGCGCGGCGAACAGCTTCTCGTTGCTGGCCGGGTTCGAGGCCCGCAGGTCGTCCACCGATTCAACGAGGCCGAGGCCGAGGAAGTTGGCCCAGACCCGGTTCACGATCGCCCGCGTGAAATAGCCGTTGTCCTTCGAGGTGAGCCAGTCGGCGAGGACCTCCCGGCGGTCATGCGGGTCGTCGGTGGGGATCGCCGGGGCATCCAGCGGCGCGGGCGGCTGGGGTTTCCCGGTGCGCGGCTGGATCAGGTCGCCGCGCGGTTCCACGTAGAGCGTGCGCCGGCCGTCACCGCTGCGCGGATCGCCGCCCCAGCCCTTCGCCCGGACGCGGGCGAACAGGTTGGCAAACTGGTAATACTGGTCGTTGGTCCACTTCTCGAGCGGATGGTTGTGGCAGCGCGCGCAGTTGATCGACAGCGACAGGAACGCCTGGCTGACGTTTTCCGCCATGGCTTCAGGGTCCTGGTGCACGGCGTAGAAGTTCGACGCCCCGTCCTCGACCGCGGAACCCCGGGCGGTGACGAGTTCGCGGACGAACTGGTCCCACGGCGTGTTGTTCGCCACGCGCGTGCGGATCCACTTGTAGTAGGCCTCCACCGCGTTCGGACGCAGCCGGCCGCCGTTCACCAGCAGCACGTCGGACCACCGGTAGGTCCAGTAGTCCACGAAACCGGGTTCGGCGAAGAGGCGGTCTACCAGCTTCGTGCGTTTGTCGCTGGAAGCGTCGCCGACGAACGCGACGGTTTCCGCCGGCGTGGGCAGGCGGCCGATGGTGTCCAGGTAGGCGCGGCGCACGAACGTCGCGTCGTCGGCCGGCGGCGAGGGCCTGAGATTGAGGCGCTGGAGCTGGGCGAGCACGAGGTCATCGATCAGGTTCGCCCGCGGCGCCTGCGCAAAGACCTCGGCCGGGATCGAGTTTGAATAGGGCGACGTGAGGCGGGCGGTGACGATGCGCGACGAATACCACGCGGTCACCGCGCCCTCGCCGGAACCGATGACGGCGACGTTGCCGGAGCCGTCCACGGACGCGACCGTTTCGTCGGTCGAGGTGAACTTGGCCCAGCGCGTCACGTCGCGCTCCACGCCGTCGCTGAACTTGGCGCGGACGGAGAGCCGGATCGCTTCGCCCGCCCTCACGGTCTGCTCGGCGGGTGAAACGGACAGCGTGACCAAGGTGGCGTCGTTCGTCCGCGGACCGGGCGCGCCTTGGGCAATCCAGCGGGCGATAATGCCGTAATCCTCCGAGTCCACCTCGAGGCGTTTGCCGCCCTTGTGCTTCACGAGCGTGGCCGGCTTGGTCAGCAGCAGGCTGGCGCCGGGATCGGAAAGTTCGACGCGCCGGCCGTGCGCCTCGCGCGTGATGGCAAGATGATCGGCCTCGGGATTATAGCCGAATAGCGACAGGCGAAATCCCCCCTTGCCCGCCAGCGCCCCGTGACAGCCGCCGCCGTTGCAGTTGGCCTTCGAGAGGATGGGCAGGACGTCGTTGCGGAAGGAGACGGTTTGCTCGGCGGGAGCGGCGGCGGCAGTCAGTGTGGAGAGGGCCAGGAGCGGGCCCAGAAAGACGCGGAGAGGGGAGACGGGGAGACGCGGAGAGGACATGGGAGAAGACGTTTTCACCGGCGGATGGTCCATTGCTCAGGGTGGGCGGCCATTTCGGTCAGCATGGCGAGGACTTCTTCGCATTCATGGTCCAATGTCTTGGACTGATCTTCGGGCAGGTAGTGGCAGCGCTGGGCGATCTCCAGGTGAGTCTGGGTTTCCGCGGCTTCGCCTTCCGCGTCGTTGAGCTTGCTGACAAAGGCGGCGGGGTAGCGTCGTTTGCGCCATGCCTCCGCAATGTTCGCCGGAACGGAACGCGACGAGCGGCGCATTTGATCAGTCAGCGAGTAGCGCTCTTCCGACGGAAACCTTTTGCTCAGTTCAAACACTTGCATCGCGACGTCCATTGCCTTCTGCCAAACCTTCAGTTCCCGAAATGATCGGATGTTGCCCATACATCAGTCTCCGCGTCTTCCCTCTCAGTGTCATTTGCTTCCTCAGGCAAACAGCTCCTTGATCGGCTCCGTGCCGAGGTCGGTGAGGGAAAACGGCCGTCCTCCGGGGCCCGGCAGATGCGACGCATGGTCGAAGCCGAGGCTGTGGAAGATCGTCGCCACGACGTCGCCGGGTTTGGCGGGCCGTTCCGCCGGGAAGCCGCCCACCGGATCGCTCGCACCCACGACGCGGCCGCCCTTCACGCCGCCACCGGCAAAGTAGGTGGTGAAACACTGCGGCCAATGGTCGCGCCCGCCGGCCGGGTTCACCTTGGGCGTGCGGCCGAACTCCGACAGGCAGGCCACCAGCGTGTCGTCGAGCAGTCCGCGCTGAAACAGATCCTCGATCAGCGCGCTGTAGGCCTGGTCATACATGGGGCACACGTTGTCCTTCATGCCCTCGATGGACGTGAAGGGCTTCGAGCCGTGGATGTCCCAGGTGATCTCGTCGAAGACCGTGAGGAAGGTGTTGATCGTGATGAACCGAACCCCGCTTTCCACGAGCCGGCGCGCCAGCAGGCAGCACTGGCCGAAGCGGTTCATGCCGTAACGTTCCCGCACCTTTTGCGGCTCCTTGCCGAGGTCAAACGCCGCGCGGGCCTGCTCGCTCGTCATCATGCGGAAGGCCGCGTGGAAGTTCTCGTCCATCAGCCGGGCGTCCTCGCTGGCTTCGAAGGCGGCGACCGACTGGTCCACGATGTCGCGCAGCTTCCGTCGCCGTTCGAGCCGGTGGGCGCCGATCTGGTCGGGCGGCAGCAGGTCCGGCACCTTGAAGTCCTTCTGCGACGGATCGGCCATCAGCGCGAACGGATCGTGTGCCTTGCCGAGGAAGCCGCCGGCCTGGCCGTTGGGCAGGTTGCCGCCGCCGCGGCCCATGAGCTGGGGCAAGACGACGAACGGCGGCAGGTCGGTCTTCCGCCCCCGCAAATACGACACCACCGACCCCACGTGGGGCGTCGAGATGCCACCGGTGAAGCGCCGGCCCGTCTGCATCATCTGCCAGCCGGCGTCATGCACCGCCGCGCCGTCGTGGTGGCACGAGCGGACGAGCGAGAACTTGTCCGCCAGCTTTGCGTGCAACGGCAGCAGTTCGGACAGTTCGAACGCGTCCGACCGGGTGCGGATCGGTTTGAACGGCCCGCGGATCTCGCTCGGCGCGTCGGGCTTCATGTCCCACAGGTCAATGTGGCTCGGCCCGCCGAGGTTGAAGATCATGATGCACGCCTTGTTGTCGTTGCCGGGCTGCACCAGGCCGGCTTCGCGCGCCGACAGATACTGCGGCAGCGACAGCCCGATGGCCGCCAGCGCGCCGACCTGGAGGAACTCGCGCCGGCTGTGACCCGGCCCACACAGGCGCGCGCGATCGTCGGGAGATTCGGCGAGGAGATCGAACATGCGGGCGAGCGTGGCAAAATTGCCCGCGGCACGCCAATGCGGAAAGCGCTGGGATTCGGCGCCGGGCGCATCCACATACCGTGTGCGGCCGTGATTTGGACTGCGCCGGCATGACGGCGCTTTTCCTGCACCGGCGAGAATGCTTCGGTGCCTTTGGAACTG
>JAYUSF010000181.1:0-16528 GCA_043755815.1 Verrucomicrobiota bacterium | reverse complement strand
CCGTTTGTGCGGACGGCGGGATGCTCGTCTTCGATCCGATCCCGCTCGCGCCGGAGCTTTGCGCCGGGTTGCTGGCGTCGGCTGGCAAGCGGGTCGTCGTGCTGACCAATAGCAACCACGAACGCGATTCGCACCGCTGGAGCCTGGAGTTCGCCGCCCCGATTTGGTCTTTGGCAGGAGCCTTCCCGCACTCCGTTTCGGTCTGTTCTTGGAGACCTAAGATTACGCCGCCGGTTTCCGGCTGGACGGTCGTTCCGCTAATAGGCGGCGCACCCGGTGAGGCGGCGTTTTTCCATCCGAACTCGTCGCTGATGGTTTTTGGGGATGCCGTTGTGAATTTGCCGGAACGCCAACTGGAACTGCTGCCCGCGAGATACTGCGAAGACATTGACCAACTGCGGAACTCGATGATGGCACTTCCCCAGTTTGAACGGGCCGTCTTTGCCCACGGTCAACCGCTGCTTTCGTCCGCAAGCGAGCGCATCGCCGCGCTCTTGTAATCAAACGGAGCACCCCTAACGTCCGCCCCACGCATGTCGCCGTTGCCCTTTGAGTTTGCCCTCGCGCTGCGGTATCTGCGCCCCAAGCGCACGTTCTTCTCCATCATCACGCTGATCTGCATCCTCGGCGTCACGCTGGGCGTGGCGGTGCTCATCATCGTGATCTCGGTGATGACCGGCTTCGACCGGCAGCTCCGCGCCAAGCTGGTCGGCTTCCAGGCCCACGTGCAGGTCCTCGGGGTTGGCGAACCGATCACCGACTGGCGCCGGGTGGCCGACGAAATCACCGCCCTACCCGACATCAGTGGCGTCGCTCCCTTCATCAACACCCAGGTGTTGTTCGAGACCCAGCCCGAAACTGGAAGCCCGGTTCCGTTTGGCGCGATGGTTCGGGGCATCGATCCGCTGCTCGAGGCCAAGGTCGGGAACCTCACCAACTCCATCGCGGCCGGTGAGTTCCGGCTCACGCCCAAAAGCCTGCTGGTCGGCTACGAACTCGCCCGCGACTACGGCCTCAAGCCCGGCGACCGGCTCGCGGTCTATTCGCTGCCGGCGCTGCACCGGATGCATGAGGCCTACAAACAGAAACGGGAGGAAGCCTCGCTGGCCGCCGACTACATCGTGCGCGGCATCCTCGACCTGGGCCTGAACGACCTGAACACCAGCCTCATCGTTACTTCGCTCAACGATGCCCAGCAACTCGGCGGACAGGAAGACGGAGTGCAAGGCCTGAAGATCATGCTGAATTCGCCGGACGAATTTACCACCGAGCGGGTGCGCAAGGCGTTGGTTGCAAAATATGGCGCCCAATACCGCGTCACGACCTGGCTGATCGACAACTCCACGATCCTGAATGCGCTTCAGACCGAGCGGGCAATGATGTTCTACATCCTGTTCTTTATCGTGATTGTCGCGGCGTTCGGGATCATGAGCGCCCTCATCACCTTCGTGGTGCAAAAGACGCGTGAAATCGGCGTGCTCAAGGCCATCGGGGCCTCGCCGATGTCGGTCGCCACCCTGTTCCTCGGTCAAAGCCTGGTCGTCGGGGTGCTCGGAGTCCTCAGCGGACTCGCCTTCGGCACGCTCGCCCTGCGCTACCGCAACGAGTTCCTCCACTTCATGAGCGAGCAGGTTGGCTTCGACCTTTTTCCAGCGTCGATTTACCAGTTCCGCGAACTTCCCGCCGAGATCGTGACCCGGGACGTGGTGATCATCTGCGGCGGTTCCCTGATCATCTGCCTCTTTTCCGGCGTGTTGCCGGCCCTGCGCGCCGCGCTGCTGCAACCCGTGGAGGCCCTGCGCAATGAGTGATCCCATCGTGAACGCCCGCGGCCTGACCAAGGCCTACGTGCTCGGTCGCCGCCGGCTCGAAGTGCTCCGTGGTGTGGACCTGAACGTGCGCGCCGGTGAATTCCTGGCCTTGCGGGGTGCCTCCGGTGCGGGCAAGAGCACGCTGCTCCACCTGCTGGGGGGACTCGACCGTCCCGACGCCGGCACCATTGAGGCCTGTGGACAGCAACTCGACCGCCTCGGCACGGGCGAACTCACGGAATTCCGCAACCGCCGGGTGGGTTTCATCTTCCAAGCCTACCATCTCCTGCCGGAACTCGACGCCACGGAAAACGTCCTGCTGCCGGCCCGCATGGCGCGGCGTCCGTTGGCCGAATCGTCTGCCTGCGCGCAGGAGCTGCTCCGCCGCGTCGGCCTGGGGGAACGCCTTGACCATCGTCCGGCCGAACTCTCCGGCGGCGAACAGCAGCGCGTCGCCATCGCCCGCTGCCTGATCAACCAGCCCCAGCTTATCTTGGCTGACGAGCCGACCGGAAATCTCGACTCGAAGACGGGCGACGAAATCCTGGAACTGCTGCTCACCCTGCGCGCCGAACGCGGCACCACCCTCATCGTTTGCACGCACGATTCCCGGGTCGCTTCCCGTGCCGAGCGCGTCATCGAACTGGTCGACGGGCGAGTAAGCTGAAGCCCTATCTTGCGCCCCAGCGGGCCAGCTTCGCCCGCAGCCGCTCTTCGCGACCGGACTCACAGACCAAGTTCGGGAAGTCGCCGTGTAGCTGCTCGAACGTCGGGACGATTCCCCACGCGGTCACGGCGAACGCTTCGCTGGCGCGGCCGGCGGGCAGGCCCAGCTCCCGTGCCTGGCGTTCAAACCGCGCGCGCAGTTTCTGCTTCCACGCCTCAAGAGTTGCGGTCGGTTCGAGGTCGTGGCGGGCGACCCAGGGGAGCCATTCGTTGATCTGGCTTTGGTGACACCACGCTTCCTCGGCAATGAGATCAAAGGCGTCGTCGACGTCCACCACCAGGTCGGCGGTGTTGGCCCCCGCCATGTAGGCATCGTAGGCGTTGAGGATCACCGGGGTTTTGACCCAGCGGGACTGCGTTTCGTCGGCCACGGGATACTCGCCCAGGAACGCGTGCGGCACGTTGATCATGTAGGCCACGCGTCGGACCGCCTCGGCGACGGTGATGTGGTCGGGATGCACGCCGGCCTGCGGATCGGTGGGCAGCGGCGGGCAGATGAGGTAGTCGGGTTCGAATTCGCGGATGCTTTGCCAAAGTGCCGCCAGCAGGTCCGTGCTCAGCACCCGGCACGCTTCCTCGAAGGGTCTTCCGTCCGGCTTGCGCAGGAGTTCGAATTCGTATCCCCCCAGCTTGGCGCTGGCCCCCTGTTCGGCGAGGCGGACCCGGGCCGTTTCCTCGCGGGTGCGAAACTGATGTCCCGAGCACCCGTCGGTGCAGACAACGATCTTACCCTGAAACTCGGCGCCACGTTGGCGGCGCCAGAGTTCAAAGGTGCCGGCGGCGACGAATTCGAAGTCGTCATAGTGGGCGTGAACGTGAAGGACTTTCATGCAGCGAAGTGGGTTTCAGGATGGGAGGAATTTACCCGTGAGGCGAGCGGAAGCGCCGCGTCGCCCAGAAACCCGGGGTTGCACTCGCGCCTGACTGGACGGGCGCCCGGGCCTTTTCGAGTATTCTCGGTCCAGCTGGCTCGCTATCAACCGGTCGCGATGAAAGTGCCCATCAGTGTGGTCGATGCCTTTGCGACCGAGAAATTCCGGGGAAACCCCGCCGCCGTCTGTATGCTGCGGGAACCGGCGGAGCCGTCTTGGATGCAGCGGGTCGCGGCCGAAATGAACCTTTCCGAGACGGCCTTCCTTGCGCCGCGCCCGGACGGCTGGGGCCTGCGCTGGTTTACCCCGACCGTCGAGGTTGCCCTTTGCGGCCATGCGACTCTTGCAGGCGCCCACACGCTCTGGGAATCCGGTCGGCTGGCGGCGCACGAGCCCGCATACTTTCACACTGAACAGAGCGGCGTGCTGACCTGCGTTCGGCGGTCCACCGGCATTTCGATGGACTTCCCCACCCGGATCGCGACCGCCGCACCGGCACCGGCTGGCCTCGACGGGGCACTCGGTTGCGTGCCCGTCTGGGTAGGCCGTTCCGCCTACGACTACCTGTGCGAACTGCCGGATGAAGCGGCCGTGCGCGGCTTGAGGCCTGACCATGCGGCGCTCACCCGCCTGCCGGTGCGCGGCGTCATCGTCACGGCACCGGGGAGCGATGGCTACGACCTGGTTTCCCGCTTCTTCGCCCCGGGCTCGGGGGTGGCGGAAGATCCGGTGACCGGTTCCGCCCATTGCACCCTGGCCCCGTTTTGGGCGGCGAAACTCGGCCGCTCGACCCTGCGGGCGTGGCAGGCGAGCGCCCGGGGCGGCGAAGTGCGACTGAAACTGGACGGTGACCGCGTGTGGCTGGAAGGCAACGCGGTGACGGTCTGGCGAGGTGAGTTGCTCTAGGCGCCGCCGGGGATCGAACGGTTCGCGCCGGCGCGCTGGCCCCCGGACTGACTCCCCAATTGCGCCGCGCATTGACGTGGCTTTGCCCGCCTCCCAAGCTTCGCGCACCTCCGAATTATGAGCAACCTGCCCGCTGTGAACATCGATTCGCTCCTCAAGGAAAACCGCGTCTTCAAGCCGGCGAAGGAGTTCGCCGCCAAGGCCCACATCAAGAGCATGGCCCAATACAAAAAACTCTGGGCCGAGTCGGTGAAGAATCCGGAGAGATTCTGGAAGAAGCAGGCCGAGACCGAGTTGGTCTGGCAGAAACCGTTCACCAAAGTGCTCCAGTGGAAGGAGCCGTTCGCCAAATGGTTCACCGGCGGCAAGCTGAACGTCTCGGCCAACTGTCTCGACCGCTGGCTGGAAACCGGCATCGCCAACAAGGCCGCGCTGATCTGGGAGGGAGAACCGGCCACCGACGGCAAGCCGGGTGAAGAACGCGTGCTGACCTACAAGCAGCTTCACCGTGAAGTCTGCCGGTTTGCGAACGTGCTCAAGCGAAATGGCATCCAGAAGGGGGACCGCATCATCATCTACCTGCCGATGGTGCCCGAAGCCGCCATCGCCATGCTGGCCTGCACCCGCATCGGCGCGGTGCACAGCGTCGTGTTCGGGGGCTTCAGCGCCCAGTCGGTGGCCGACCGCATCCAGGATTCCGGCGCCAAGATGGTGATCACGGCCGACGGCGGTTATCGCCGTGGTGCGGTGGTGCCGCTGAAAAAGAACGTGGACGAGTCGTTCAAGCTGAACGACGCCAACGGGCAGTCGCTGACCAAGACCATCGAGAAGGTCATCGTGCTGCGCCGTTGTGCGAACGAGGTGCACATGGCGGAACACCGGGACGTGTGGTGGCATCGCGAGCTGGATTACGTCAGCGACCTCTGTCCGGCCGAGAAGATGGATTCCGAAGCGCCGCTCTTCATCCTC
Organism: Verrucomicrobiota bacterium; assembly: GCA_043755815.1. GTDB lineage: Bacteria > Verrucomicrobiota > Verrucomicrobiia > Limisphaerales > UBA9464 > CAIWAH01. The sequence continues at coordinate 11,244 of JAYUSF010000181.1, read as the reverse complement.
TACACCAGCGGTTCGACCGGCAAACCGAAGGGCATCCTGCACTCCACGGCGGGTTACCTGCTCGGCACCAAGCTGACTTCCAGATACGTCTTCGACCTGCGCGACGAGGACGTTTACTGGTGCACCGCCGACGTCGGCTGGGTCACCGGTCACAGCTACATCGTCTATGGCCCGCTGGCCAACGGCGCGACCGCGCTGATGTATGAGGGCGCGCCGAACTGGCCCGAGCCGGATCGTTTTTGGCGCATCATCCAGAAATATGGCGTGACGATCCTCTACACCGCGCCGACCGCGATCCGCGCCTTCATGAAATGGGGTGACGAATGGCCAAAAAAACATGATCTGTCCTCGCTCCGCCTGCTGGGCAGCGTGGGCGAACCGATCAATCCTGAAGCGTGGATGTGGTATCACGCCGTCATCGGTGGCGGGCGCTGCCCGATCGTGGACACCTGGTGGCAGACCGAGACCGGCAGCATCATGATCACGCCGCTGCCCGGCGCGACCCCGACCAAGCCTGGCACGGCGACGTTGCCGTTCTTCGGCATCCAATCCGAAGTGGTGGACGATCAGGGGAATCCCGTGCCGAAGAATTCCGGCGGCAAGCTGGTCATCCGCAAGCCGTGGCCTTCCATGCTGCGTGGCATCTGGGGCGACAACGAACGCTTCAAGCAGACCTACTGGAGCGAGGTGAAAGGCAGCTATTTCACCGGCGACGGCTGCCGGCAGGACAAGGACGGATACTTCTGGATCGTCGGCCGCATTGACGACGTGCTCAACGTGGCCGGGCACCGCATCGGCACCGCCGAGGTCGAGAGCGCCATGGTCAGCCATCCGGGCGTGGCGGAGGCGGCGGTCGTCGGCCGTCCCGACGAGCTCAAGGGCCAGGCGCTGGTGTGTTTCGTCACGCTCAAGACCGGCATCAAGGCGACGCCCGAACTGAAGCACGAACTCCGCAACCACATCGGCAAGGAGATCGGACCGGTGGCGAAGCCGGACGAGGTCCGCTTCGCCGAAGCACTGCCCAAGACGCGTTCCGGAAAGATCATGCGCCGCCTGCTCAAGCAGATTGCGAGCGGCATGGAGATCAAGGGCGACACCACCACCCTGGAAGACCTCAGCGTCATCGCCAAGCTGATGAGCGGTGAGGAGTGAGGTATGCCGCTGATTCCTTGTCCTGAATGCCGACGAGAAGTTTCCGACCTGGCCGAGGTGTGTCCGCAGTGCGGATATCCGGTGCGGCAGCGACAAAGGCAACCGGCCGCGGCGTCCGAAGCGGAAATCCCGGGCATCCTGGCCCGGGACGGGAAGATCGCCGCGATCAAACGTTACCGGGAACTCAACCCGCGAATGGCCCTGAAAGAGGCCAAGGATTACGTGGATTCGCTGGAGGACCGGGCGGGGGCGACTCCGAGGACGAAGCGGACGGGCTGTGTGGGCGTGCTAGTGCTGGTCTTGGCCGCCGCTCTCGGCGTGCTGTTCTTCGTCTGAACGTCGGTCCGCACCGCGTCGCTTCCGAGAACCGTCGCCCCGGTCTCACCGGTTGGTCAGCGCTGGACTTGCGGCCTGGGCGAGTCCGACAAGGAACGGACCGCCGCGTGACCACTCCAGTCCTGCCAGCGTGAGCTAGCGCGGCTTCCGTGGTCCCAGGAAGTTATGGACGACGTGGTTACCCACTTGCTGCCCACACTTCTGCCCGTCGAGGTTGGCGGACATGAAGTGAATGCCGCCGTAGATGCGGCTCAGGCCAGCCTCTGCGGACGCCTCGGAGAAGCGCCGATACGTCCGCTCGGTTCCGAACAGGCCATCGGAGCGCAGAGTGAAACGGAACCGGTCGCTGCCGTTCACTGTGGCAAGCACGGTCGCGGCCGCGGTGCTGAAAGTGGCATGTCCGGACGTATGTTCGGGGAAGGGCGGCGTGACAATCAGGGGCGTCCAGGTCGGGTCCGCTTCGGTGGCGGGATTCCCGTCCGTATCCGCGGCGCGAACGGCCGTGATGGGCCGCCACCAGTCGTGGGCAAATTTTGCGTCCCAGCAGGCGATGCCGGCGTCGGCGAGAGCCAAGTTTAGCAAAGCGAACACGCGAGCTGATTCCAGCACGGAGAGTTTCCGGGTTCGAACCAGTTGCTGGGCCACGTCGTTCCAGCGGCCGGGAGGTGACTGCGTGCCGACGCCATCGGCCCAGAACCACGCAATTTCGCCCTGCTCCCGCTTGCGCGTCGCGCTGTTGGTGCGGCCGATCATCTTGACCTCGTTCAACTGCTTCGCCCACTCCGCGCTCGCGAGCAGCGGCGGCGGCGGCGGCCGAAACTGGTCGGCGCGGGTGAGCGTGAAGGGTTTGACCTTGGCCCACTGGGGCAGGAGGGCGCTGGCGAAGAGCGGCGCGGTGGACTGCCATCGGCCGGGGCCTGGCGAGGACCGGTAGTCCACCCCGTAGCCGGCCCCGTCGAAGAGCCGTTCGGAGAGAATTTCCTGCGCCACCTGCCGGCCCCAGTTCAGGCCGGCTTCGCGGGCGGCGTCATCGGGCAGGGCAAGCAGATGGGACTGCAACTCGGCGTCGAATTTCGTGGTGAACTGCGGCCAGCCGTAACGCAGCACGCGGTTGGCCGCGGCGGCGAGGGCGGCTTCGGCGGAAACGCCCCGCGGAGCGTTCGTATGGGCCCGGTAGCTCACGAAGGTTCCGCCCAATTCGTTCAGGGCGTCGAACATGGCCACATGCAGCATGGCGAGCTGGCGGGCGGCGGCCGGCGGCGGGGTATTGTCGAAGCGGATGGTGTCGAGCGCGACGGCATTCCAGGCGATGATGGGGTTGGCCCATTTTCTTGGTTCAACCGCGCGCATGGTGACGGTGGCAAGGCCAAGCGCCAGTGCCACCAGCCAGCCACGAATGGGTGCCGGGATGCTGCGCATGGCCGCGCGTCGGGTCATGCAGGCCGAGGTCGGTTTTCTCATCACGGCTGCCGGGCGCCCCAGTCGGTGTCGGCGCCGACGCGGTAGCGGCGGCTGGTGCCAAGCGCGCCGTGCTCGCTGTCGCCCCAAGCCCAGAGGGAGCCGTCGGCCTTGCGGGCCAGCGTGTGGGAGATGCCGGCGGAGACGGAGGCCCAGTCGGTGGCCGTGCCGATCCGGACCGGCTGGGCACGGGTGACGGTCGTGCCATCACCAACCTCGCCATAGGTGTTCCGTCCCCACGCCCAGAGCATGCCGTCGCCCCGGATCGCGAGCCCGTGCACGTAACCGGCCGCGAAGGAGCGGACGTCCGTCACGCGGGGATTCAAGGTGGGCACCAAACGGGAGGTGCGCGTGTTATCACCCAACTGATATTCGCGATTCCGGCCCCAACCCCAGAGCGAGCCGTTCGTCTTGACCGCCAGGACGTGGTAGGCGCCCGCGGAGATCGCACGCCAGTCCCGGTCGTTGCCGATCTGGGCCGGGCTCAGGCGCCCGGTCGTAGTGTTGTCGCCGAGTTGGCCATCGTCGTTGTTGCCCCAACCCCAGAGCGAGCCATTGGCGAGCAGCGCAAGCGCGAAGCCTTCGCCGGCGGAGATGCTGACCACGCCGGCGGGCAGGCCGGACACTTTGGTTGGCGTGAACGACGGTTCAGTGGTGCCGGTGCCCAATTCTCCCGAAGTGTTGTTTCCCCACGCCCAAACTGTGTCGTCGGCCGCCAAGGCGAGGGACAACGCTGAGGCGGCGCTGACCTGGCGCCAATCGGTGCGCTGGCCGATCCGGACCGGTTCATTGACATAGTTGCCGCTGGTGCCGTTGCCGACCTGGCCGTTGAAGTTTTCATCCCAACCCCACAGCGAACCATCGGCCTTTACCGCGAGCGAATGCCTGCCGCTGGCGAACGCCAGCAGGTTGCTCATGCCGGGGACTGGCACCGGAAAGATACGGGTCTCCAACGTTCCGTCGCCCGTCGGACTGCGACCCCACGCCCGGAGCTGGCCGTCGGCACCGGGGGCAAGTGATCGGCGGTCTCCTGCGGCCTGGCTGGTCCAGGGGCCTCCGAGGACCGGTTCGGGTGTGGGTTGCTGGTCACCGGCCCGGCCGATGCCGAGCCCGCCGTAGTAGTTGTAACCCCACGAATGCAGCGCGCCACCGGCGTCCACCGCCAACGTGACCGCGCTGAACGTCGGGGCGATGGCGCCCTGCCAGGTGGCCGCTCCGGTCATCCGGCGCGGAAGCAGGATCTTGGTGTCCGGGACGTCGGCCACTTCGCCGGCGTTGTTGAAGCCCCACGCCCAGAGGCCGCCGTCGAGCTTCATGGCCACCGTCTGGTTGGCGGAGCTGGAGACAAACCACCAGTCGCCGGCACCGGCCAGCCGCACCGGGCTTGTCCGCAACGTCGTGTCGCCCAACCCGAGCTGGCCGCCGGAATTGCTGCCCCAGCCCCACAGTGAGCCATCCTGTTTTAGCGCGAAGCTGAGTTCGCCCGCGGCGGTGACGGATTCCCAATCGGAATCCGTGCCAACCTGTCCGGGCACCATGCGTTCATCCAGGGTGCCGGTCCCCAACTGGTAGTGGCCGTTCAGGCCCCAGGACCAGAGCGTTCCGTCCGAGCGCACCGCTAGGCAGTGGTTGCGCCCGCCGGACACGGAGCGCCAGGTTGTGCCGGGCAGCAGTGCGTTGGGCTGGGTGGCGTTCACGGTGTCGCCGAGGCCCAGTTGCCAGAAGTTGTTCAAGCCCCACACCCAAAGGCTGCCGTCCGTCTTCAGCGCCAGACTGAAGCCGATGCCGGCGGCGAGCTGCGCCCAGTTGTTGTCCATCCCGACGCGCGCGGGTGAGAGCTGGTCCGTGGTCGTGCCGAGGCCCAGTTGACCGAACTGGCCGTCGCCCCAGGCCCACAGCGACCCGTCGTCCTTCAGCGCGAGGTTGTGCAGTTCGCCGGACGACAGCGCGATCCAGTCCGTCGCGGTCCCGATCCGGGTCGGGTTCAGCCGGGCGGTGCGGGTGCCGTCGCCGAGCTGGCCCTGATCGTTGTCGCCCCACGCCCAGAGTGAGCCGTCGCGGCGGGTGGCGAGCCCGTGGGTCGAACCGCCGGCCAGAAACCGTGGTGGTGCGGGCACGGGCTCGAGTCGGAGACTGCCGGCGTCGGTCGTCCCGGAATCCACCGGGGCCAATCCGCTGATTGACGCAAAAAGCCTGCCGCCGGGACTGGCCCGATGGGCGATGACGCTGATCGGGCCCAAGGCGGTCGAGGCTCCGGCGATTTCAAAGCGGCCATCGGGGCCGGTCACGCTGGGCGGCGCCGCGAGGTCGGTGAGAGTCACCGTCACGCCTGCGGCCGGGCTGCCGTCGGCGTTGAGGACAAGGCCGCTGACCGTGGTGGCCGCCGAACCGGGCACGATGTCGATGAACGCGGTGCCGGTCGCGCCTTGGTTTGAGGCCGTGATGATGACGCGTCCGGCCCGGATCGCCGTGACCGTGCCTGCTGAATCGACGGTGGCGACGGCCGGGTTGCTGGAACGGAACGTCGTTCCGAGCCCGGCAGAATTCAGCTCGGCGGTCGAACCATCGCCCAGGGTGGCCAGGGCCCGGACCTGCGTCGTCGCTCCCAACGCGTTGAGCAACGGCGCCCCGGGCATCACGCGGATCGACTCCGGCACCACCGGTGGCTCATCGGACATGAAGAGCTCGGGGATCGTGACGGACTGGCCCTGACGCAACCGGAAGAACTCGCTGGTGGCATACCGCGTCCGGCCGCCCGCCGAGCTGACCGCGATCACGCGGAACAGGTCGTCGCTTTCGAAGTCGGGTGGATCACCGGGCTTGGATCCCAACGCGTCCGGGGCGGAAATGTTCCTCACCTCGAACCGTCCAAGCACGTCGGCGAAGCTGCTCTGGGCACCGACCTGCACCCGCCAGGTCGGGTCCAGGCGTCCGGGGCGATTCAGCGGCGGGGAAATCTTCTCCGCTTCCACCAGGTCGTTTTCGCCGTCGCCGTCGGTGTCGGCGGCGAGGGGGTTCAGGACGAGGAAGAATTCCTGGAAGTTGCTCAGCCCGTCGTGGTCGGGATCGGCCCAGGTGTCGTTGTAGTCGGTGGGACTGAGTCCGTTCTCCCGCTCCCACTCGTCGGGCAGGAGATCGCCGTCCGCATCCTCGTAGGGACTGATCTGCGCGGCGGCGCGGCGGGCGGCGGGTTCGGGGGCGGGAGCGGGGACGCCCTTGCAAACGCACGCGGCGGCCTGGGCCGGAGCGTAGGCAAGCGTGCCGCCAAAGATGGCCACGGCACTGTAATAGGCGTAGGCCCGCACCTGGCAGAACTGCAGGCTGAAGGCGTTGGGCGCGACCTGCACGCAGATGTCCACCATGCCGCTGAGGAAGTCCAAGTCGCACTGCGCCTTGTTTGCGTCGCAGGTTCCGTAGCAGCGGTCATGGATGTCGCACGGCGTGGTGAAGCAGTAGGGAATCAGGCCGGGTCCGCCCAAGACCGTGGGTAGCAGTCCGCAGTTGGTCAGCAGGTTGCCTCCGCCGGTGGCTGCGGCGCCGCAGCCGTTCGCCGTCGGTGTCGGGGGGACGCATGGCGGCGGGCCGGAACAGCTTCCCGCCACCGAATAGGGCGGGCAGTTGCAGCCCCAGCCCGCAAGCGTGAGGCCGCTGCCGTCATCGGTGACGATCAGCGATCCGTCGCCGTTGACCTGACCGCTGGACACGATCTCGAAGCGCTCGGTGTCGTGGTTGAAACTCAGGAAATAGGCGATGGAACCGGGCGCCAGGCCGCTCATGTTCGGGTATTCGACCCGCACCAGCTTGTCGGCGTCGAAGCTGGAACCGCCCGGTTGCAGGGTCCACGCGAAGGGCGGGGCCACGCCGTCAGGCATGGGCATCGGGATGTCGTCGTGATGGACCTGGTTCAGCGACACGAAGGCCGGGCGGTCGGGGGTCACGCGGACGCCGTCGGGATGCCGCATCGAGTTGGCCTGGATCGTCATCTTCAGCCCGGCGATGCCCTCGCAGGTGACCACCAGGTCGTTGGTGCCGAAATACGCCTGGGTGTTGGCGACCTTGAGCCGGGGCAGGAGCACCGGGTTGGGCAACGAGTTTTCGGCGTTGGCGACCGTCATGACGCCGTAGCTGATCGCCGGAAAGCTGTTCGTGGGAATCGTGTTGGTGAACAGGCTGGTAGCGGTGGTGCCGTTGATGCGCAGGTGGCCCATACCGCCGGGCACATCGTTGAAGCGGAACCGGCCCTCCGCGTCGCTGAAGGTCCCCATCTTGTAGTGGGCGACTTCGAGTTCGCAGTAGGTGTGGCCGATGGGCCGGCTCGTGTTGTCGAGCACCAGGCCGGTGAAGCTCCCGGGCTGCGTCAGGTCCCGGGTGACGCCGTAAGCGATGAACGTGGCGGGCTGGCCCGACTGGTCGGGGAACGACGCCTCGACCGCATTTTCTCCGCCCGCAGGACCGGCGATGAACCCGACCGACGCGTGTCCGGTGAGGCCGGCGTCGACCGTGAGTTCGTCGGACCGGGTCCCCGTGGGCACCGTGGTCGTGCCGTCGCGGCCGCCGGGCGTCAGCTTCCCGCCGCCCTTCACCACCCGAAAGGTCACCGGGGTTCCGGGCACGGGATTGAGCCCGTCGCTGACCCAGGCGCGCAACGGCTCGGCCAGCCTGGCGCCGGCCTCGACCTTCTGGTGGTTGCCGCTGCCAATGTTGAGCTGGCGGGCCTGCAGTGGCGTGGCCGTGGCGCAGAAGAAGACACTGTTGCTGACGCCGGTGCCGGAGACGCACACCCGGTTGTTGAACGACCCGGCATCGCTGCCCAGCGTCCATAAGGCCCGGGCGGTTCCCGTGGCGTCCGTGCGCAACCGGATCTTCATCGCCCCGTTGGCCGTGGCGGTCGGCTGGTTGGTCCAGTTCTCCGCGAGTTGGCCGGAGTTCTCGGGCAGCAGGCGGCCGTTGCTGCGGGTGACCTCGAACAGCAGCACCGTGTTTGCCAGCGGCGAACCGTCGGCCTGCTGGGCGCGCACGACGATCGGCTCGGCAGGCCGGCTCAGGACCTTCGCCGACTGCATGTCGCCGGACAGGATGACCAGACGCGGCCCGGCCAAGGCGTGGCGGATGACTTCGGTGCGCCGGACCGTGCGATTGCCGAGGAGGTCGGCGGCGATCACCGTGACCGTGTTGGTGCCTTCCACCAGGGGCACGCCGCCGCGCAGGTAGGTGCCGTTGGGGCCGATGCCGACATCGACTTCGGCGCTGAACGGGCTGTCCGCCGGAAACTCGGCATTGCCCGGTGGCAGACCGCCTTCGGCCGGTGACGAATGAACCCAAACCCGCAGGCCACGATAACCGCTGAGCGCATCGCCGACCCGGCCGGCAACCATCGTCTGCGCTACGGTCATCACCACGCCGTTGGTCGGAAAATCCATGAAGAGGGTGGGGGGCTGGGAATCCTGAAGGATCTCGAGCGGCTGACCGGCGCTGGTTTCCCCCTTGGAGTTCACCGCGGTCACGAACAGGCGGTTCAACCGGTTGGGGGTGAGCGGAACGATGAGGCCAAACGAGCCGTTCGGCGCGACGTTGTTCGTGGCCAGCGCGGCGCCGCCTTCGACGCGGATGTAGGTATTGGAGGGACCGGTGCCCGCGAGAGTGACGAGGGTGGCGACCGTGGCCTCGGGCGTCGGAGTGACCCGCGGGCTCGCGGGTGGCAGCGGCGGATTGGCCACAAACGGGTCGGTGTTGCCCATGTATTCGGCGAAGGTCGTGCGGCCGTCCGCGTCCGGATCCCCGGCGGCATCGGCGGGATTGAGCGGGTTCAGTCGCGGCTGCAAGCCAAGTTCGTAGGCGTCATCCAGCCCGTCGCCATCGAGATCGCGCGGCGCGTTGAGCGGAACTTGTTCCAGGCGAAAGAAACGGGCCGAAGCGATTGCTGCGGTGAGGTCATCGGCCAGTTCCACTTCGGTGGGACTAAACAGCGCCGGGGCCGAAGCGGCATCAGTCGGAATGCGGATCGACGCAACGTCGTCACCCCGGTAGAGGATGAAGTAAGAATTGGCCGAAAACGGAACCCGGACGAATGCTCTGCCGGTGGCGTCGAGCCGGATGTCGCTGATGGTCGGGCTGAGCTGGGCGCGGGCGGGGACGAGTCCGAGGGCTGCCAGGAACGCGAACAGTATGGACGGGATGAAGGGACGGTAGCAGCGCGGACCGATCATGCTTCGGGTGCTACCTGAAACTTCATGCCGATGAAAGCCGGATTCGCGGCATCCGGTCCCTGGATGACATTCGCGGGCGTTGCTGGAGGATGCAATTCCCGGCCCAGCCGGACGGCGCATCGGGTTCCGAGGCGCGGCCGGGAGGTTGGTTTCGGGCCGAAGTTTTTCCGGTGATCCGGCATGTCGGCTCGCCAAGGGAATCCCGTTCCCGCAAAAGTGACCCATGCGTTTGCTTTCGTTGCGAATCGGCCTTGTGGGCCTGCTGGCACTCTGCGGTTGCTCCACCTTCCTGCGCCATCCGTGGCATTCCATCCACGACGGCGTCACGCTCAAGGGGTGGTCCGCGCCGGACATGAGCTACTGGCGAATTGAGGATGGTGCGATCACCGGCGAAACCACCCGGGAGCACAACCCGCCGCGTAACCAGTTCATCGTCTGGCAGGGCGGCGAGGTGCGCGACTTCGAGCTGAAGTTCGAGTTCCGCATCTTCGGCGAGAAGTCCAATTCCGGAATGCAGTTTCGCAGCAGGGTCGGGGAGTTCGGCCTCGTCCACGGCTACCAGGCCGACATGGATGGCGCGGGCAAATACCTCGGCGGCATCTGGGACGAATACGGCTCCCGACAGTCGCTCGCCGGGCGCGGCGAACGCGTCGTCATCGACGAATCCGGGAAGCGAACGGCGACCCGGTTTGCGGTGGCTGGGGCGCTGACGAGCAGCTTCAAGCAGGGGCAGTGGAACGAGTATCACCTGACCGCGGTCGGCCCGAAGATCACCCTGCGTATCAACGGAGAACTCGTTTCGGAACTGGAAGACCGTGAAACTGGCAAAGCCGCGGCGTCTGGCGTCCTGGCGATGCCGATCATTCCCGGCGAACCGATGAAGGTGCAGTATCGTAAACTGGTGCTGCGGGAAAAGCAGGCGGGTGTGGCTGGTCGCTGAATTTTCGTTCGGAGGGTGCGTCGGTCCATTGTCCGTTGAGCCTGCCTGCCTGCCATGAACTGCGTCGTCCAACTTTTCAGCCTTGTTTTTGGGTCGTTGATGGTCGCAGCGCAGCCTTACTTCTATGAGAAGCTCCCGGGCGGCGCGAACGATGTGGGGGTTGGCGCCAATGGGTCGGTTTGGATCGTCGGTCGGGGGGCGATGTGGTCCAACACCGATGTCTATCGTTGGGATGGTTCCAACTTCAAAATCGATGTCGGCGCCAAGGGGATGAGCATCACGGTCGGCTCGGATGGATTGCCGTGGCTGGTCGCCGCCGACGGCTCCATCTACCGGAGAAACTCGGTCGCCTGGCAGAAAGTGTCCGGCAGGGGACTTGATCTGGCGGCGGGAGCCGACGGCTCGGTGTGGTTAATCGGGTGGCCCGGTGATCCCGCCGATTTTCCAACGCTCAACGGCGCAATCTTCCGGTGGAATGGAGCGGTGTGGACCGAGGTTGGCGGCACGGCGCGCCGGATTTCCGTGGAGGCCGATGGGACCGCGTGGATCGTCACCGGGGAAGGGGACGTCTTCCGCCGTTCGGGTGATGCGTGGGTCCGGTTGCCTGGCCGCGGCAGCGACATCGCCTGTGGGCCGGACGGAAGCGTGTGGCTGACCGGATACGTTGCGGGCGGTTTGAACAACCGGCCGGTGTATCGCTGGAACGGTTCAACCTGGGTTCAACAGCTTGGCAGCGGGATCCGGTTGGCGGTCGGTCCGGAAGGCGAGCCTTGGCTAGTGGCGGCCAATGGCGACCTCTATCGGATGCACGAACTGCAGACACCGTGGCTGACGGCTGCACAGATGAGTCATGCTGCGGGTTCCTTCCAAGTGACGATTCCAACCCAGCCCGGGGTGACCTATGCCTTGCGCTACAAGCCGGATTCCGAAGCGCCGGCATGGCTGACCGCCCAGACCCTAGTTGGTGATGGACTGACCGGGGCCCTGCGCGACGGCGAGGCCGCGGGCCGGCTGCGTCTCTATCGGGTGGATGCCACCGCGCCCTGACCTCTTGGTTGTGTCTTCGTCTGAAAGGTATGAAGACGGGAACGGGGCGCATCGTTTCCTCGTGGGTGGTGGCGCGAGGCTCCCGCCGAGCCGGAACACAGACTC
>JAYUSF010000180.1:0-16595 GCA_043755815.1 Verrucomicrobiota bacterium | reverse complement strand
GACTCTAACCAAGTTTTGTAGCTATCGGAGAGCCGCCCCCGCTGACCTCTTTGGACCACTCGTGGAAACGTATTCTGGCCAGCAACACGGTTGGCGGTGGCGCGACCTCGGGAAATGGGGCTGAGAATGGACGCTCTCAATCAGATGCAGGAACGGATTTCGGAACGGCTCCGCCAGTGGATGAGCCGGTTCTCCCCGTGGCACATCCTGGTTGCCGGCCTCGCCCTCACCGTGGTGACCGGCGCGCTCGTGCTGGACCGGGGGCTCCGGATTGGCGCCCTGCCAAGCATGCTGCTCAGCGTCGAGCTGTCGGCCAGCGTGCTGCTCTATTTTTGGGGCCGGGCCCAGATGTCGCGGGTGTCCGGGGCCAAGGACGTGGCCGCCGAGACCGCCGCCCGACTGGCGGAGGCCAACACGCTCTTTCAGCTGATCACGCGCAACGTGGATGACCTCATCGTGATCAGCGACGCCGAGGGGGCGGTGCTGTTTACGAGTCCGTCGCACGAGCGGGTGCTCGGTTATCCGGCATCCGCCACGGCAAAGGTGTCCCTGACGGATCATGTGGACGGGGATGACCTCGCGCGCCTCGCCGAAGCCCGTGCGGCCGTGTTGCAGGCCGACGAAGCGGCCGTGGTCGAGGTGCGGGTCCGGCATCGGGATGGGGCGTGGCGGACCTTTGAATGCAAGATTTCCGCGAGCCGGGATCCGGGAGGCAAGGTCCACCTCCTGACGGTTGCGCGCGACATCACCGAACGGCACCTCGCGTGGCAGGCGCTGAAACGGTCCGAGGCCTCCCTCGAATCGCTCGTCGAACACCTCCCGCAGAACATCCTCCGCAAGGACCTCGGGGGACGGATCACCTTTGCCAACGCCCGTCTCGCAAGGGCGCTGAACCGCCCCCGCGAAGAGATCATCGGGCGGAGCGACGCCGACCTGTTTCCGCCCGAAGTGGCGGCCAAACGGGCGGCCGACGATGCCCGGGCGATGGTGGAACGGGTGCCCTCGGAAAAGATCGAACGGCATCGGGGTGGGGAAGGCGAGGATCTCTGGACCCATTCCATCACGGCCCCCCTCTTCAATGCGGAGGGAGAAGTCGGCGGCGTGCAGGTGGTCTCGTGGGACGTGACGGAGCGGGAGCAGGCCCAAGAGGCGCTGCGGCGCTCCCACGGCGAGACGGAATCGCTGCTGGCGGCGATCTCGGCCGTGTTGATCGGCGTTGATGCCCGCGGCCGCATCGCGCGATGGAACCGGGTGGCGGAACGGATGTTCGGGATTTCCGCCGCTGACGCCATCGGACAGACCTTCTTCAGCTGCCGCATCGGTTGGGACTGGCCCCGCATCCGGCAGGCGATCCTCGACTGTCTGGTGCTGCACCGCACGATCGAGGTGGACGACGTCGTCTGCCAACGTCCCGGCAGCCCCGATGTGAGCCTTTCGCTGCTTTTCAGTCCGGCACCGGACGGGCCGCCGGGAGGGTTGCAGTTCATCCTGCTGGCGACCGACATCACGCAGCGGCGGATCATGGAGAGCCAGTTGCGACAGTCGCAAAAGCTGGAATCCATCGGCCAGTTGGCGGCGGGCATCGCCCACGAGATCAACACGCCGACCCAGTTCATCGGCGGAAACCTGCGCTTTGCCCGGGATTCCTTTGAGACGCTGGCCGGTTTCATCCGCAGCGCGCAGGCGCTGACGCACGGCGAATCCGCGCCGGACGCGGCCGCGATCACCGGCCTGCGTCAGGCGGCGGCGACCGCGGATCTGGAATATCTGCTGGGTGAACTCCCGAAGGCGCTGGATGAATCGCTGGAAGGCGTCGATCGCGTGGCGCGGATTGTCCGGGCCATGAAGGAATTCTCGCATCCCGGCACCGCCGAGGCGGTGATGGTGAACCTGAACCGGGCGATCGAGAGCACGGTGGCGGTCGCCCGCAACGAGTGGAAGTATGTCGCTGACCTGGAGCTCAAGTTGGATCCGGCCTTGCCCGTGGTGCCGTGCCATCCCGGGGATTTCAACCAGGTCATCCTCAATCTTGTCGTTAACGCCGCCCACGCCATCGCCGATACCGACTGCGTGAAGCGTGGGGGCAAAGGCTCCATCGTGATCTCGACCCGGAGCGAGGACGGCTGGGTCGAGGTCCGGATCAGCGACACCGGCACGGGCATTCCCGAAGGGATCCGGCAGCGCATCTTCGACCCCTTCTTTACAACCAAGGAAGTCGGCCGTGGGACGGGCCAGGGCCTGTTTGTCTGTCACAAGGTGGTGACGGAAAAGCACCGGGGGCTCATCACGTTTGAAACCGAGATGGGCTTTGGCACCACGTTCGTCGTGCGGCTCCCGCTTCTGACGCCCGACGCCCTGAAGGAGGCCGCATGAAACGCCGGATCCTCTTCGTGGATGACGAACCGCTCGTCCTGCAGGGCCTGCAGCGGATGCTGCGGGCGTTCCGCGACGAATGGGAAATGCTGTTTGTGGGCAGCGGCGCGGAGGCGCTGGCGCGTCTGGCGGAGCGCCCCGTGGACGTTGTGGTGTCCGACATGCGCATGCCGGGCATGAACGGCGTCGAACTGCTGCAGGAGGTCGCCCGGCTGCACCCGCAGACCATCCGCATGATCCTGTCCGGCGACGCCCACCCGGAGCACGTGCTCCAGTGCGTCAACATCGCGCACCAGTTCCTGTCGAAACCGTGCGATGTGTTCACGCTGCGCCAGGCACTGGAACGGGTCTTCGCGCTCGAGAAAGGTCTCGGAGACGCGCGGCTGCGGGGGTTCATCGCCGGCCTGAGTGCGCTGCCCAGCATCCCCTCGGTGTATCAGGAGCTGCGGGAGAAGCTCGCCTCGCCGGAGGCGACGGTCGAAGCCGTGGCGGACATCCTCCAGCGCGACCCGGCCATGACCGCGAAGTTGCTGCAGTTGGTCAATTCCGCCTCCTTTGGCCTCGGCCGGCCCGTCACCCATCCGGCCCAGGCCGCGATGCTGCTCGGACTGGAGACCATCAAGACGTTGACGCTGTGGCTGCACGTCTTCGGCAATGCCCAGCGGCTGAATGTGCCCGGTTTCAACCTCGATGAATTCTCCAGGCACTCGCTGCAGATCGGCCAACTGGCCCGCCTGCTGGTGCGTGAAGAGGGGGGCTCGCGGGCGGAACAGGATACCGCACTGGCGGCCGGTTTCCTGCACGACATCGGCCAGCTCGTCCTGGCGGTCGGCGATCCGGGAATCTTTGTTCAGGCCAGTCACCTCGCCCAGAAGGAGGGATTGCAGCTTTGGCAGGCCGAACGGCAGCTCCGCGGCTTCACCCACGCCGAGGTGGGCGCCTATCTGCTGGGACTTTGGGGGCTGCCGTTTGATCTGGTGGAGGCAGTCGCCTACCACCATGAACCTCGCCCTTGTGTTGTGCGCGGTTTTACGGTGGTCACCGCGTTGCACGCGGCGGTGGCGCTGCACGCACGGCACGCCACCCAGCCGGTCCAGGGGCTTGATACCGAGTATCTGGCCGCGGCCAACCTGAGCGGACATGTCGATTCCTGGCTCAACGTGGCGGCAGAAGCAGTCACTGGCCGCCCCAACTGACGCTGAAAGGAAGCGCAGCGAGCGCCTGGCGCCGTGATTTCCGGTAAAGTGAACCGCGAAGAATGCCGAGAACGACTGGGGCACACCCCGATTCGACCGCCGAAGATTCATTGTGGGAACTGCTATGAGCTTGATCGGACATGACGTTGGGTCCCTTTGCGGCCCGCTGACCGCGGGGATGCAGGCCGGCTCCACACCGATGCTTGGCGGTTAGCTGGTTCTGGAATTCTTCCCCACTGCCGATGCGTCCCCCCGCACCAACCAAACCCCGGATCCTCATCGTCGATGACGAGGCGGCGGTGCGCGCGAGCCTCCAGCGGATGCTCCTCGAACGGAGTGACGACTGGGACCTGCAGTTTCTTTCGGACGGGCCGGCGGCCCTGGCGAGTCTCTCAGCCCAGCCGGTCGACGTCGTGCTTTCAGACCTGAAGATGCCCGGCATGACGGGCGCCGAGTTGCTGAACGAAATCGCCCTGGGCCATCCCAATACGGTGCGGATCGCCTTCTCGGAACCGACCGACCAGGAGCTGCTCTTCAAATGCGTCAATTCGGTCCACCAGTTTCTCGCCAAGCCCTGCGATGCGGGCAGTCTCGCAGCTGCCCTGGGGCGGGCCTTGAATGTCGGCCGGTTGGTCGGCAACGAGCAGCTCAAGCTGATGGTGGGAAGGCTCCACACCATCCCCAGCCCGCCGGATGTCTTTCACGAACTTCAACGGCTGCTGGCTTCGCCCGATGCTTCGGTCGAGACCATGGGACAGACCATCGCGCGCGACCCGGCGATGACCGCCAAACTGCTCAAGCTGGTGAACTCGGCCTTCTTTGGGCTCAACCGCAAGGTCTCCAGCCCGACGGATGCGGCGATCATGCTGGGCATGGAAACGATCCGGATGCTGGTGCTCTGTGCGGAGGTGTTCTCCCTGGAATCCGCGACCCGGGTTCCCGGATTCTCGCTCGACAGCCTGTCGGTTCACTCGATGTGCGTGGGCCGGCTCGCCAAGGGCATCGTGGAAATCGAGCGCGGCAATGCGAAGATGCGCGAGATGGCGATGACGGCCGGACTGCTCCATGATCTTGGCAAACTGGTGATCGCGGTGAACTGCCCCGACCTGATGGTCGAAGCCATCAACCTGGCGCAACGCGATGATCTTCCCTTTGACGAGGCGGAACGCCGGGTCTTCGGGACGGACCACTCGGAGATCGGCGCGCATCTGCTCAGCCTGTGGGGCCTGCCGCTGGAACTGGTCGAGGTGGTCGGTTTCCACCACCGGCCCGGTCTTTGCGCCAGCGAGACGTTCAGTGCGCTCACCGCGGTTCACGTCGCCGACATCCTGCAGCGCGAATCCGAGCCCCTGCACGGCGTGCCTTCAACCTTCGACACCGACTACCTCGAGGTGCTCGGGATCGGTGACCGCATCCACGTTTGGCGCGACGAACTCCTCGTGAACGCTGCGGAGGTGGGGCGATGAAAAAAATCCTGTTCGTCGACGACGACGACAAGCTCCTTTCGGCGATCCAGCGCGTGTTGCGCAACGAGTTCTCCATCGAGACGGCCCTCAATCCGCAGACTGGGCTCGCCGCGCTCGAAAACGGCGCGCAATACGCCGTGATCGTGGCGGACATGACGATGCCGCAGATGAGCGGGATCGAGTTTCTCAACCGGGCCCGCCGCCGGGTGCCCGATGCCGTCCGCATCATGTTCACCGGCAGCGTGGATCCGGGCACGGCCATCGAGGCGGTCAATGGCTGCGGGGTCTTCCGGTTCCTGACCAAGCCGTGTTCCACCGACGTGCTCGTGGCCAGCCTGCGGGATGCCGTCCGCCAGCACGAACTCCTCGTGAACGAGCGCGAGCTGATGGAAAAGACGGTCCAAGGCTGCGTCACCATGCTCACGGAGATCCTCGCGGTCTTCGAGCCGAAGGGATTCGGACAGGCCCGCCGACTGCGGGACCGCGCCCGTCAGTTGGCGCTGTTCATGTCGCCCCAGCACACGTGGGAGCTGGAGGTGGCGGCGCTGTTGACGCGCATCGGCGACGTCTCGCTCCCGCCGGCGCTGCTGGCCAAGGCCCGCGCCAACCAGCCCCTGCTGCCTGCCGAGCAACTGATCCTGCGGCAGGGGCCCCGCGCCGGCAGCGATCTGGTGAAGAACATTCCCCGGCTCGAATCCGTGGCGAAAACCGTGCTGTATCAGGACAAGCATTTTGATGGCACCGGCTTTCCCGATGACGACGTCGCCGGGCTGCGCATCCCGCTGCACTCCCGGGTGCTCAAGGTGGTCGGCGACATGATCCAGCTCGAAGAGCGGGGCATGAAGCGCAACACCGCCCTTGAACAGCTCCGTCAGCGTCCCGGCTGGTATGATCCGGAGATTCTTGCCGCCGCCTGCCGCTGCTTTCATGTCGATGTGCCGCAACCCAAGGAGGCGGGTCGGCCCAAGCCCATTCCGCTGGCGGAACTGGCCGCAGGCCACCTCCTGCTGGCGGATGTCGAGACCCGCAGCGGGCTGCTGATCGTGGCTTCCGGAAATGCGATCACCGAAACGCTCCTGCAGCGTCTCAAGAACTTCGGGGCGATGTCAGGCATCAAGGAACCGCTCTTTGTCGACGAGGCTTCGGGGCCGCAGCCGGAGGATCCCGAGGAGCCCGTCACGGTCAGCATGCCGACGCTGAGCCCGGAAGAGGCCCGGGTCCCGCAGATGAGCCTCACCGGTGAGCCGGCCCTGAGCTGACCCGCCGCCTACTTCACGCCCGCGAAGACGTGGCTGACGTCTTCGTGATCGTCCAGCGCGTGGAGGAAATCCACGACGTGCTTCTTGTCGGCCTCGTTGAGCTCAACCGGCGTCTTGGCGATGAAGCGCATCTCGCTCGCCACGATGGCCCAACCCGCGGCCTTCAGCCACTTGGTGGCCCCGCCCAGATCCTTGGTGTCGGTCAGGAAACGGGCACCGATTGCGCCTTCGGGAACCTCTTCGGCCTCCAGCGGTTCCACATTCTGGGCGCCGGCCTCGATGGCGTCGCCTTCGGGGTCCCGTGACTTGTCGGTGTGGGTCGCCTCGACGACGCCCCAGCGGTCGAAGAAGAAGTTCATCGAACCCGGCTGCCCCATCTGACCGCCCTTGGCGAACAGGTGCCGCATGTCCGGCGCGGTGCGGTTCCGGTTGTCGGTCTGGCACTCCACGATCACCGGCACCTTGTGCGGGCCGAAACCCTCGTAGGTCACCAGTTCGATGGTCATCGCCTCGGCATCCTGACCCGAGCCCTTCTTGATCGCGCGTTCGATCGTGTCCTTGGTAACACTGGCCTTCTTCGCCTTGTCCACCGCGACGGCGAGGCGCGCGTTCGAATCGGGTTCCGCACCGCCCAGCTTGGCGGCCACCATGATTTCGCGGACGAGTTTGCCGACGACCTGACCCTTCTTGAGGGCGGCGGCCTCGCGGCCTGCCTGTTTCCATTGAGCACCCATGAGTGACGGGAGGTTGCCGGAGCGGGACGACGGAAGGAAGCCCGTCCTTGCGGAAGGTGCAGGCAGGGTGCGCGCGGCGATCGCTTCCGCCGGCTGCTGCGGGGCCTATTTGGCCAAGCTGGTCTTCGGGAATCCCGTGCCGGCGCTGCCGGCGGGCACCAGCCGCACTTCGCGCAGGTCCACCATCGCCGCGCGCACCGGCGGCACGCCGCGCACCACCAGCCGGTGTTTACCTTTGGGGAGGGACAGCGTGCCGATGCGCGCCTGCCGGTAGGTGTCCCACGAACCGGTCGGAGCCACCGCCTGCTCCAGCGCCGCCCCGTTTGCTTCCAGCCGCAGCCGGTGTTTCCCGTCCGCATGCGGGCTCGCCCAGTCCAGCCAGACGTCGTAGTTGCCGGCCTTGGGCAATTCTAGGGTCCAGATGGCGCGGTCGTTGTTGCTCTGCCAGAAGCCGAGATTGCCGAAGCCCGGTTCGAACACGATCGAGTCACCGAAGATTTCCGCGCGGCTGGCCGACAAGGTCATGGTCCCGTTCGGTCCGGGCCGGATGAGCTCGGGCCGGTTTCCGGCAAACGCCTTGGGCGCGGCACCCTTCGCGGTCACGAAGGCGAAGAGGTCGGCCAGGGCGGCGGCATCCAGGCTGTGCTCGAAACCTTCGGGCATCAGGGAACGGCGGGTGCTCGTGAGCGTCACCAGTTCCGAACGCAGCAGCGTCTCCTCAATGCCCTGCGCCGCGCGGAGCGTAAGGCTGTTCGGCGTCTCCGCCGCGATGATGCCGGTGAACTCGCGTCCCCCTTTGGACACGGCCGTGTAGGCCAGATAGCGCTCCTCGGCCGCGCGGTTGGGATCCATCACCGCGACCAGCAGGGCGTCGAAGGAACGGTCAGTCAGCGCTCCCAGATCGGGGCCGACCTCATTGCCTTCGCCGCCCAGTCGGTGGCAGGCGGCGCAGTTGGCCACGAACACCTCATGGCCCCGTTCCGCGTCCCCGTTCAGTTTCCCCGCCCCCGCAAACTGGTCGAGCACGCCCTGCCGGTCCTGGTTCACCGCCTCGAAAAGCTTGGTTGCCCGGGTGCGGACCGCCGGTGAGGGATGCTGCATCAGCCGTTGCCGGGCACCGGGGCCAAGTTCACGCGGCGTGACCGCGTCGGCCTCGACCGCGCTGAGCAGTTGGGCCACCCAGATCGGCCGCGCCAACAGCAGCTCCACCGCCGCCGACTGCAGCGACGGGCTCATGCGCGACCACAGCCGCAGCACCCCTTCGCCGCTCTCGGCGCTCTGCGTGCGTTGCAGGGCCTGCAACGCCGCACGCTGGAGCGGCGTGGACCGGTTCGGTTCCAGCAGTTGGACCAGAGACTGAATGGGCGCCGGACCCGCGCCGGGCCGGCCCACCAGCCGGAGCGCGGCCAGCCGCAGCGGCTCGGGACTGGCGTCGTTCGTGACGGTGGAACGGGCGAGGGTGAAGACCTTCGCGAAGCCGCTTAACCGCGTGCCGTTCGTCAGGCTGCCCTGGCGCTCCCAGGCCTCGACCAAACCGGCGACCGCATTGAACTGGGTTACCGAGGCGGATTCGGAATTCAGCTTGGCCACCCCGGCGGCACCGGCCTGCAAGGCGGCCTCGTCATTGCGCGTCGCGGCAAAGCCGAGCAGCCGTTCGACCAATTTGCCCGGGGGCGCTTCGAGGGCCGCACAGGCGGACAACATCGCCGCGAGGTGCGGACCCGAACTCGAAAGCACCGCCGTCAGCAGCGAAGGGTTGTCCGCATGTTGGGTCGCGAGCGTGATGAGGGCGCCGCCCACGCGCCGGTCGTTCAGCTCGCCCAGTGTGAAGGCGAGCTGCAGCCGGACGGCCGGGTTCGTGTCGCCGGTGCACGCCAACATCGCCCGGACGAGTCCTTCGTCAGCCGGGGTGGCGCGGAGCAGCGGTTCGCCGACCCGCAGCGCGTGTGCCCGCACCTCCGGCGCAGGATCGGTCAGCGCCGCCGCCACGTCGGCCGGCTCGATGGCGCCCAGAACGTCGAGGGTGGCGAGGGCCTGGAGCCGGACCTTGGGGCGCCCGGCTTCCACGCGGAGTTGGCGCAGCGGTTCGAGCGCCGTGGGATCGCGCCGTTCCACCAGCAGCCGCATCGCGGTGTCGCGCCTCCAACCGTTCGGCGAATCGAGCGCGGTGACGAGTTCGGCCGTGGAACCTGAAACGTGAAACTTCGAGCCGGAAACCGCGAATCCATCCGGCACGACCCGCCAGATGCGGCCGAGTTCGGTTCCGGCGCGCACGTCGATACGGGCCAGCAGGTCGGCGGGAATCCACTCGGGATGCTCGATGTGCAGGCGATACATGTCGGCGACCCAAAGGGCGCCGTCGGGACCGGTCTTCAGCTGCGTGGGCTTGAACCAGTTGTCGGTTGAGGCGAGGAATTCGGCCGACTCTTCACCCGGTGCGCGGGAGCTGGTGAAACCGTCTTCGGTCGGCGCGACGACTTCACGATGGACCACGTTTTCGGTGGGTTCACTGATGAAGACGCTCGTGGCGAAATCGGGTCCAAACAGTTCATCACGATACGGCGAGGCGCTGGAGCCGCTCGTCACCGTGTTCTCGGCGCCGACGGCGTTGGGGCGGACCTGCGGGCGGCTGAGCTGGTAGACGCGGTTGCCACCGTCGTATTGCGCGAGCATCCGGCGGGTGTCGCGCACGGCGAGGTCCGGGTTACGTGCGAGGTAGCGCGCCGGGAGCTCGTAATGCCAGAGCCAGGCGTAGTTCGCGTTGCCAAACCAGTTGCCCCAGTCGTCGCGCACCCGGCCGAACTGGGTCTGCCCCTCGATGGTCTCAAATTCTCCCGTGTCCGGCCGGAAGCGCAGGTCGCGGCCCTGGAGCGGCCGCCGCTGATCGCTGTTGGGCCGACCAATCTCGCCGCCGCTGTCCCCATTCGCGGCGTAAACCCAGCCGTCGAGTCCCCACGCGAATCCGTTCACGCGGTGCTGCTGATTGCCCTCGCGAAAGCCGGTGAGGATGACTTCGCGGCGGTCGGCCTTGCCGTCACCGTCGGTGTCTTCCGCATAGAAGATGTCCGGCGCGGCGCTGACGAGCACACCCTTGCGCCAGGCCATCACCCCGCTGGGAAAGGGCACGTCGGCCAGGAACTCGTCCGCGTGGTCGTAGCGGCCGTCACCGTCCCGGTCGGTGAGGAGTTTGATGGCGCCGCCGGGCTTGCCCTTGCCGTCCATGCCCAGCGGATAGTCGCGCATTTCGGCGACCCAAAGCTTGCCGTCGGGATTCCAGTCGAACGCCACGGGGTCGCGGACGAGCGGTTCCGCGACGACGAGTTCAACCTTGAAGCCGGCCGGCACACGGAAGGTGGCGAGTTCTTCAGCCGGAGACTTGGCGGGCGACGTCACGCCGCGGACCAGGTCGTCAAAGGAACGGCGATCCACCAGGTTTGGCAGATGCGCGGTGTCCTCGTTCTGCACCCAGAGGTGCCGGGAATGAAACCAGGCGCCGTTGTTGCGGTGCGGGCCGGCGCGGACGATCGGCGGAATTTCGTCCGGCGGCGTTTCGGGAGCCGGCGTGTTCGGCTGGAGCGGCACCCGGCGTTCGGCGGCGACGACCTTGCGGGTCCAGCCACGCGTCCAGCTCAGGAACGTCTCGTGCATGTAGTTCCACACCGCGAAGCGCTCCGCGTTGGAAAAGATCACGTCGTCATGACCGTCGCCGTTCAGGTCGGCGAAGCGCAGGCCGTTGTCTTCGCCGGCGGCGTTGACGATGGACGTGTCGGGCGGCAGGTGAAACGGGCTCGGCTGCCAGCGCTGCTCGGCGTTGTTCCACTGGAACGCGGCGTTCAGGGAATCGTTGCTCACGAGCAGTTCGCCGAGGCCGTCGCCGTCCACGTCGCGGAACCGGACACCGCGATCCCGGCCGTTGCGGCTGGTGAAGACCGGTAGCCCGGCGATTTCGAGTCCGCGCAGCAGGTTCGGCTTGGTGACCCAGCGGCCGCCCTCAAAGGTCCATGCGCCGGCGCCGGCTTCATTGCGCCAGAGCATCGTGGGCCGTCCATCCGCATGAACGACTCCGAAGCGCACCCCGGCATCCACGGGAGCGCCATTGGTGCGAGTGACCAAGGCGACGGGAAAGTCCGAGTCCAGCCAGCGGCGTTCCGCTGGCTGCCAAACGCGGGTGCGGCGCAGGGCATCGTTGCCGATCAACACGTCGAGGAAGCCGTCGCCGTTCAGGTCGAGCAGGCGCACGCCGTTGTCGCCGCCGTCGTCCGCGCGCAGAGCCTGGCCGGCGCCGAGGTTGGCGGTGAGCCGGTCCGAGGCCTCGCGATAGTTCAGGAACTTCACGCGCTTCCCGTATTTCGCCGCGGCGTGGTCGATGAAGGCGACGAGTTGCGAGCTGGCGCTCCAGCCGTGCGGATGGAACACGAAGTTGAACGTGCCCTGCTTCAGCGCGATGGCGTCGAGCGCGGCCTGCCAGTCGGCCAGCATCGTGGCGTTGGTCTTGCCGAGGAGGTTCTGCGCCTCCCAGTCGCTGGGTGCGAGGCAGGGGAACTCCCAGCCGCGCCCGCCAATCACCCACGGGTAGGGATAGTTCTCCACCGTCGTGACGAAGCTGGGGAAGGGGACATACTTCGTGAACTTCCCGCGCCCGTCGGAGTCCACCACGAGTTCGCGCGGCAACGCCGGATCGTTCGTCGTCAGGAGCATGACGACCGAGGAATCCATCCGCAGGAACTGCCCGGCGGCGTTGGTGCGGGCGAACAGTTCGGCGTAGACGCGCGGGCTGGGACTGTTGATCGAGTCGCAGCACGGCGTGCGGAACGCGACCGGCACATTGCCCGGAACATGGTTCAGCAGGTCCACCCCGCCGTGAAACGTCTTCTCCGCCGCGGCGAAGTCGTGCTTCGCCAAGAGTGGGCACGGATGGCTGAGCGTGTGGACCTCGAAGGAGAGGCCCTCCTCCAGCCAGGTCCCGAGCTGCGGATCATCGGGGGTGATCGAGTTGCAGAAGATGCTGAGCGGTGCGCGGCCCTCGACGGCGTGGAGCCTGTCGAGGATCGGCCGGAGGAACTCCTCGTAGCGCGCGGTCTGGCTCATGTCATCGATGCCGAGCGTGACCACGACGTCCACGTTGGGGTCGCCAACCCATTGGGGCGTGGTGAGCTTGGGGAAGTGCGCTCCGACGTGGAACGGGTCCGACTGGTCCAGGTAGGTGAGCCGGTTGGCATCGGCGGCCAGCGCGGCCTGGACAAAGGCGGCGAAGCAGGTCAGCGCAGCAGGCAACACTCGGCGGGCGAACATGGAGGGAGCTTACCGCGTCGCCGGGAAAACCGGTAGTCGCCGCTTTGGGCCGGCATCCTTGGGCTGATGGTGGTGGACCACCCTGCGGGAGCAGGACGCGGCGGCGCCGGCGGCTCCCTTGGGCAAAGTTTGCGCCAGAGTTCGCTTTACAGCCGTAAACACACCTCGCATCTTCCCACCGTGGCATTCACGGTTGCAGCCAGATCGTCCCGCCGGAAGAACTCCGGCGCGGCCGGCTTCACGCTGATCGAGCTGCTCGTGGTCATCGCCATCATCGGCATCCTTGCCAGCATGATGCTGCCGTCGCTGGGCGGGGCCAAACAGCGGGCGAAGCTCATCCAGTGTGTGAACAACCTCCGCCAGACGGGGTTGGCGACGCAGATGTATTCGGATGACGCCCGCCAGCACTACCCGCCCGACTACGTGGTCCAGCGGGATCCGGCCTCCGGGATGGCGCTGAATCCGGGGCGGGGCCGGCCCACCGTCGCCGCCCTGGGCGGTTACGATCCCGCGGCCAATTCGCTCGCGCAGACCTTCCCGAATGCCCGCTCCCGGCCGCTCTGGGATTACGTGAAACCCTCCCGCGTGTTCATGTGTCCCGACGACCGGGGCCAGATGATTTTGCCCTGCGATGCCGGCGACAAGCTGACGCCGTCCAACTTCAAGGCGATTGGCAACAGCTACCAATACAACACCGGACCGCTGACGCTGCTCTCCGGCGGCAGCTTCCGGGAACTGCGGGCGGCGACCCTGAATGAAACCATCGGGGGGCGGGCCGAGGGCTGGGTGACGGACCCATCCCGTTTCATCCTGATGCATGAGCCGCCGGCGCGCCTCTACGGCTGCGGCGGTTCCGGACCGCGCTGGTATCAATGGCATTTCAGCAGCGCCGGGCCGTCGGAGTTTGTGGATCCGCGCACCGCTCCGGCCCGCTTTCGGTCCCCCATCCTCTTCACCGACGGACACGTGAAGGACCACAACTTCACCCGGGCCCTGACCGCGGATCCGCTTTTTCCCTATGAGGCCACGGGCGACTGGCGGTGGTATCAGGCCACTGGCAAACCGCCCGGCGTTCAGTAACCGTCCTGCCGATGTCCGAGCCGGCCCCACCTTCCCATGAAACGCCGTCCCCCGTCGCACCGCCCGCGGGCCCGGCCAGCGTGCGGTTGGGCATCAACGACCTGCCTCGGGCCTTTCACGCGCTGGCCTGCGCCCTCGGTGAGGCCGGCTTGGGAGGCCAGCAGTTGCCGGCGATCTTCGCGTCCGGCGTGCGGGCCACCTGCGCCGGGTGCGGCATGAACGTCACCGGCACCGAACTGGGCGAACTCGTCATCGCCACGGCGGAGGAAGGCGAACATCGGCTCCCCCCGAAACTGGAACGGCTGCGCTTGGGCTACTGCCCGCGCAATGGCTGCGAAGCGCGTTATTACACGCTGGAACTGAGCCCCGCCGGACGGTTTGAACCCGCCGCGATTCTGGCGCGTGCCCAGGCCATTCTGGCCGGGGACAGGCAGCCGCTGCTCCAGTTCAAGGCCGCCGTGACCCCGGCCACGCGCCGCGCGACCCGGCGGCTTGCGCTGATCGCCCTCGCGACGCTCTTTGTCGCCTTTGTCGCCTACCGGGTGATCTATTACCGGTCGCAGCTCATTCCGTTCGTGGAGCCGAAATCGCCGTTCACCGTCGAACCGGCCTCACTCCAGCCGCCGCCCCGCTGATCAGCCAAACACGACGCGGCGTTCGGCCGGCGACAGCTCGCGCCAGCCGCCGACCGGGAGTGGGCCCAGGTCAAATTCCCCGATCTTCACCCGCAGCAGACGCAGGGTGGGATGACCAAGGGCCGCCGTCATGCGCCGGACCTGCCGGTTCTTGCCCTCCACCAGCTCCAACGCAAGCCAGCAGTCCGGGACGGTCTTGCGAAACCGGATCGGCGGGTCCCGCGGGGGGACGTCCGGCTGCGGCTCGAGGAGCCAGGCGCGGCACGGACGCGTCTGGTAATCTTGGATCGACACCCCACGTTCCAGTTCGCGCAGTGCCTCGACGCTGGGAATCCGTTCCACTTGCGCCCAATAGGTCCGCCGATGTCCCCGCTCTGGGTTCAGGAGGCGCGTGTTCAGGCCGGCTTCGTCGCTGAGCAGGAGCAAACCCTCTGAATCCGCGTCCAACCGGCCCAGCGGATACACGTTCGGCGGCAGTTGGAACTCCGCCAACGGCCGGTTGGTCGAACCGTCCGGCGTGAACTGCGACAGCACTCCGAAGGGCTTGTTGAACGCGATCAGCACCCCGCAGCGTTTTCAAAGCCGCCGCCGATTGCAACCTGTGCGCACGATTCGGACCTCGAAACTGCGGCTGCGCAACGCCAGTCTCCATGCGTGCCGCCGGTCTATTTTGATTACAACGCCACCACCCCGCTCGATCCGGTGGTGCGGGAGGCGATGCTGCCGTTCCTCGGCGAAATCTGGGGCAACCCCTCCAGCGTGCATTCCGTCGGCCGCGCCGCGCGGGCGGCTTTGGACGAGGCCCGCTACCAGCTTGCCGGCTTGTGGCAATGCAAGCCGAGCGAGGTCGTCTTCACGGGCGGCGGCACGGAGGCCAACAACCTCGCCGTCTTCGGCACCGCCCGGCTGCTGAAGGACCAGGGTCGGCACCTGATCGCCAGTCCGGTTGAACATCACGCCGTGCTGCACGCGTTTCAGCACCTCGCACGGCACGAGGGATTCGAAGTCACCTGGCTGCCGGTGGATGCCTTTGGCCGCGTTCGGGTGGAAGACGTGGCGGCGGCGCTCCGGCCCGACACGACGCTGGTGTCGGTGATGGCCGCCAACAACGAGGTGGGAACCCTGCAACCCGTGGCCGAGATCGGCGCGCTCTGCCGGCACCGTGGCGTCAGGTTTCACACCGACGCCGTCCAGGCGTTCGGCAAGCTGCCGTTCTCCGGCATCCACCAGTTCCACGCGGATCTGGTCGCCGTCTGTGCCCACAAGTTCCACGGCCCCAAGGGTGCCGGGGCGCTGTATGTCCGCTCGCCCCTGTTGCCACAGGCGATCCAGGTGGGCGGTGGCCACGAGAACGAACGGCGCGCCGGCACGGAAAACCTCGCGGCCATCGCCGGGCTCGTGAAGGCCTTCGGGCGTTTCGTGCCGGCCCCGGTTTTCCCCGCCGCCCCGCTCCAGGAATTGACGACCCAGCTCGCGGCCGCCGTGGCGCGTATCCCCGGGGTTACCGTGCGCAGCCATCCGACCGGGCGGCTGGCGAACACGCTCGCCTTCACGGTGGCGGGCACGGACAGCATCGCCCTGATGGCCGCGTTGGACCTGGAAGGGATCTGCGCGTCGAGCGGTTCGGCGTGCTCCGCCGGTTCGCTGGAGCCCAGCCATGTCCTCCGGGCGATGGGGGTCTGCGCCGCCGAAGCCAACGCTCTCGTGCGGCTCTCGCTGGGTCGTGCCAGCACCGTGAACGAGGTGGCGCTCGTCAGCACAATTCTACCCGAAATTATTCAGCGGTTGCGGACGCCTTTGCTCGGCTGAAGCGGATCCCCGCCAAGGAGTGGGAGCGAAGGCCGCGAACGAGCGCGGCGACTTGACACGCACCGTCGGGCTTTGGAGCGTCCGCCCGTGCCCTCCCGCCTCGCCCGTATCAGCGCCCGGATCCTGTGCCTTCTGCTGCCGGCTTTGCTGTGTGGCTGCATTGCCTACCGCCCGCGCCTGCTGAGCTATGAAGCGGCTTCCACGCCGACCGGTGAGCCGACGGCCTCGGTCACCGTCATGGGCGAGGGAGTCCGCGTTCAGGCCAAGGCGGGCGACACCTGGCAGGTGTTGAAAACCGGTGACAAGATCTTCGTCGGTTCATTGCTGATGACCGACAGCGGAAGCGAGGCCGTCGTGGAACTCCCCGGTGGCCACGGGCAGGTCAACGTCGCGCACGGCTCGGTGATTGAAATCGCGCGCTTGACCGGGTCGGAAGGGGCCATGCTGGTGCTCTCCTCAGGTCGGGTTTCAGGCAGCGTCACCGGGGCGCCCATCGCGATCGTGAGTTCGTGCGGCGGCAGCCTGAGTCTGACCCCGAATGACGGGGCCACGGTTCCGTTCCAATTCAGCCACGCCCGCGATGCCCAGTATCTCGCCGTCATGAAGAGCCTGGGACTCCAGGCCGACTGGGCGATCTTCAAGCCTTCGGCCGTTTACAAGAAACTGAAAGAAGTCCTTAAGAATAATAAACATTCAAAGCCACCAGTATCACTTGAAGGACAAGTCATGTGGAGAGAATTTTATTATACTG
>JAYUSF010000179.1:0-16656 GCA_043755815.1 Verrucomicrobiota bacterium | reverse complement strand
TCGGCCGCGACCTTCAGCACTTCGGGACGGTCGAGGACCGTGGCATGGAGCGATGGGTTCGCCTGGAGCAGGGCGAGCGCATAGACCCCGGTGCCGCCGCCGAGGTCGAGCAACCGCCGCGCCCCGGGCAGTGGCAGGTTCTGGGCGAGCAGCGGCGCAACGTTCTTCGCCCGGCCGGCCAGGGCGAGGGTCAGGTGGCGCGCGCTCGATTCGCGTTCCATGGCCGATTCAAGACCCTCGCGGTAGATGAAGGCCGCGCCCGGCTCGTCGGCCTGGCCTCCCGCGGGCTGGCTGCAACGAAGACATTCGACCATCGCCAGCACTCCCGGGGCCTCGGCGGCCAGACCGCAATAGTCCCCCACGTAGAATTGTCCGCCCGGCAACAGGTGTTCCCGCGCCAACGGAGTCAGCGCGAGCCGGCCGGCGCCATCGCAGGACAGTGTGTCCATGGCCCGCAGGGCGGTGAAGAGGACGTTCGCGGCGCGCTCCGTGAGTCCGAGTTCCGCGCGGAGATCCGCGAACGGTCTCGGTCCCTCCGCCAGCCGGGCGAAGACGCCGAAGTGGGCCACCGCCGCGACGAGCAGTTCGGTGGCGTAGCTGCCGCGAAACAGTTCGAAGAGCGGTGTCGGGTCCGTGGTGGGACGGGCGGTGAAGTTCACGGTGATGATTCTGGCTGCGAGGAGCGCGGGTTCCAAGTCTGGCGCTGAGTTTCAAACGGCAACGGCCTCGCCGCTTGTCCCCGTCCTTGCCTCCGGCAGGCCGCACGCCGGCCCCGCGGCGCGACCAACCACGAGCTTTAGGCCCGCGCTTAACTGCTCGCCGGAAACAGCCGATGTCCTCGCTGAACTTACAGGCCGTCCGTTGCCGCTTCGATTTGATCGCGGCTAAGGCACCTTGGGAACCGGATGAGTGATTGCGAGCAGATGAAGTGCGTCAGACGAACGGCCCCCCGGCCACTAGGCCCCTTTTCGGCCGGTCTGAGCCGCTGTCCCATGTCCGGAGCCGGCGGCGGGGCAGGTTTCCCGAATCGCTTGCCCTCGCATTCACCGCCCTAGAAACACCCCGTCAGATACCCATGAAACCCGCCAATCCCCCCACTTGGCGTCCGAACGCCCGCCGCCACTCCTGGCTTTGCGGTTCGGTCGTAGGTTTGTTGGCCAGCGCGGGCGTTGGACTGCCCGCCGAGTCCCCCGCGGCGGCGGAACCCGACTTCGCCGCGTTGAGCCTGGATGAATTGGGCTCCATCAAGGTGGCCACGGTCGTGGGCGCGTCCAAGCACGAGCAGAAGATCACCGAAGCTCCGTCCGCGGTCAGCATCGTCACGGCCGATGAGATCAAGAAGCAGGGCCTCCGGACCTTGGGCGACATCCTGCGGGGCGTGCGCGGGTTCTACGTCACCTCCGACCGGGGCTACAACGCCATCGGGATCCGGGGCGTGAACCGGCCGGGCGACTACGGGGGCCGCATCCTGATCACGGTGGATGGCCACCGCCTGAACGATCCCCTCTACGACACCGCCGCGAGCGACCTCGACTTTCTGCTGGATGTGGACCTGATCGACCGCGTCGAAGTCATCCGCGGACCGGGTTCGTCGCTCTACGGCAACAACGCGTTCTTCGGCGTCATCAACATCATCACCCGTCACGGCGGAGCCCTGAATGGGGCGGAGGTCGCGGGCACCGCCGGGAGTTTCGATACCTATTCCGGGCGCGTCAGCTTCGGGAGCAGGTTCGCGAACGGGGTGGAGCTGCTGCTCTCCGGGACCGTCATCGACCGGGCCGGCAACCGGCACCTGTATTTTCCGGAGTTCGCCACCGTCAACAACGGGGTGGCGGAGGACATGGACGGCGGCGGCAGCCACAGCGCCTTTGCCAGCATCTCCTGGAAAGGGCTTTCGCTCGAAGGCGGACTCGTGAACCGCCGGAAGACCTGGCCAACCGCACCCTATTCCACGGACGACGCCCTGGTCGTCTTCAACGACCCGAGTTTTCGCACGGTGGATGAGCGGGCGTTCGCCGACCTCAAGTTTCAGCATACGTCCGAGAATGAGTGGGAGTTCACGGCCCGCGCCTACTACGACCACTACCGCTTTGACGGAGTCTATCCCTACGACTACTTCGACCCGCTCCAGCCGGTTTTCCTGAACCAGGACCTGGCGCAGTCCGAGTCCGCGGGCAGCGAGTTTCAGGTGAGCAGGACGTTCTTCGAGCGGCACCGGGTCACCGCGGGCGTGGAGGCGCGCCATGACTTCCGGTTGGACCAGTCAAACCGTGACCTCGATCCGCCGACGAGTTACCTGGAGGTGTCCGAGCAGGGCACGTTCTTCAGCGCCTACGCCCAGGATGAATTTCAGGTGCGCAAGGATCTGATCCTCAATGCGGGCCTCCGCTACGACCGCTTCAGCAGCTTCGGTGACACGGTGAACCCGCGGGCCGCGGTCATCTATCAGCCGTGGGCGGCGAGCACCTTCAAGGCGCTTTATGGTCAGGCTTACCGGGCGCCAAATGCCTTCGAGAACTATTACGAATCCCTGGTCAACAAGCGGAATCCGGGCCTCGGCCCGGAGACGATCCGCTCCTACGAACTGGTCTGGGAACAGCAGCTCGGCCAGCATTGGCGGACCACCGCTTCGCTCTTCTACAACGACATCCAGGGACTGATCGGCTACCGGGAGGACCCGGCGGACGGCCTGTATTACTTCGACAACCTCGAAGCGGTGGTCGCCCAAGGAGGCGAATTCGAGGTGGAGGGCCAATGGGCCAGTGGCCTGCGCGGCCGGGCCAGCTATACCTTTACCCACACCGAAGACAGTTCGACGGGCCTGCGGTTGAACAATTCGCCGGCGCACGTGGGCAAGCTGAGCGTTTCCGTGCCGCTCTGGCGGGATCAGGTGTTCGCCAGCTTCGAACTGCAGGCCCTGGGTGAACGCGACACGTTGGGTGGCGCGAAAGTGGGTGCGGTCTGGCTGGCCAACGCCACGCTGTTCAGCCGGGAACTGGTCAAAGGGCTCGAGGTTTCAGCGAGCGTCTACAACCTCTTTGACCAACGGTATCGCGATCCGGCAGCCGACGATTTCACCCAGGATTCCATCCCGCAGGACGGCCGCACCTTCAGGGTCAAGCTGGCCTACCGCTTCTGATCGCCCCACCGAAGGCATGAAACTGCGAAACTACAGCCCCGCACGACACCCCCGCCGGGCCCACCGACTCCGGCGCCGGGCCGCGGTTCGACGGCTGGCGGTCCGGGGCTGTCCCGCGCGCAAGGAACCCTCGTAACCCATGAACCCGTCTCCGCTGGGATTTCTCCGGGCCCGTTCGCTGAAGCACAAGCTGGCGCTGCTGACGTTCGTCACCTGCGTGACGACGCTGCTCCTCACCGGCGGCGTCCTGATCGGGCTTCGGGCGATGACGCTCCGGCAGGAGTTTGCTGCCGAGCTCAAGTCGCTCGGCGCGCTTCTGGCCAGCCAGTGCTCGACGCCGGTGGTCCGCCACGACCGGAAGGCCGCGGCCGAGGTGCTCCACCCGCTTGCGGACAAACCGCACATCACTTCCGCCGCCCTGTTCGACGGGGACGGCTCACTGCTGGCACAGTTGGGTGAGCCGTTGCCGCCCGGCATCAGCGCTACGAACCGAACCGGAACCGGCGTCCAGTTCACCGGCGCCAAAGCGACCGTGCGCCTGCCCGTGCGCCTGCCGGAAGGCAAGTCGGGACGGCTCGAACTGGCGGCAGTTTACGGCGGCCCGGGGCGCCTTCCGCTCCGGCTCTACGCGGTGGCGATCGGGGCGACGCTCGTGGCGTCGTTCTTCATGAGCTGGCTCCTTTCCTTTGCGTTCCAGCGGCTCTTCGCCGGGCCCATCGTGGCGCTCGCCGGGTTCGCCCGGACGGTCAGTGAGTCGGAGAATTTCTCCCGGCGCGCCCCGCAGGCGGGCACGGCCGAGGTGGGCCTGCTCACCTACACCTTCAACCGTTTGCTGGACCAGATCGAGGCGCGCGACAAGCGGCTGTGGGAAAGCCAGCAGCGCTACGAAGTAGCCGTGCTGGGGTCGAGCGACGGCCTCTGGGACTGGGACCTGGTGGCCGGCCGGGTCCACTACTCCGCGCGCTGGAAGCAGATGCTCGGCTTCGAGGACTCCGAGCTGGAAAACAGCCTGGAGACGTTCCGCGAACGGCTGCACGCGGACGATCTGGCGCCCGTGCAGGCCCGGATCACCGCCTATCTCGAGGGACAAAAGTCCACCTACCAAACCCAGTTCCGGGCCCTCCACAAGGACGGCATCTACCGCTGGATCCTGGCGCGTGGCGTGGCCTTGCGGGATGGAAACGGAAAACCTTTCCGCTTTGCCGGTTCGCATACCGACATCACCGACCGGATCCGGGCCGAGGAGGAGATCCGGCATTCGCGGGCGATGTTCGCCTCGCTGGTCAACTCGATCCACGGCATGGTTTGGGAGGCGAATCCCGAGACCATGGCAATGGAGTTCGTGAGCGAGCAGTCGGAGGCGATGCTCGGCTACCCGGCCAACCGCTGGCTGGAAGACCCGAAATTCTGGGAGCAACTGATCCATCCCGAAGACCGCGCCACCACCTTGGAGGCGTGCCGCCGAGGTGTGGCCGCAGGAAAGCCCTTCCAGCTCGAATTTCGGATGTTGGCCGCCGACGGCCGCACCGTCTGGATGCAGGAAAGCATTTCGGTCGAACTGGCCCAGGGGCGTCCCGTGCGGCTCCGGGGAGTGGCGATCGACATCACCGAACAGAAACTGGCCGCCGAAAAGATCCAGCGGATGCAGCGCGAACTGGTGGACGCGTCCCGGGTGGCCGGCATGGCGGAAGTGGCGACGGGAGTGCTCCACAACGTCGGCAACGTGCTGAACAGCGTCAACATCTCGGCCTCGCTCGTGGTCGAGCAGTTGCGGAAATCCAAGGCCGCCAGCCTCGTCCGAGTCCTGGAACTGCTGCGTTCGCACCGGCAGGACCTCGGCCTCTTCATGTCCGAAGATCCGAAGGGCCGTCAGTTGCCCGCCTTTCTCGAGGCGGTGGCGGAACAGCTGATCCGGGAGCAGGAGCTGATGAAGAAGGAAACTCAGGGCCTCCAGAAGAACATCGAGCACATCAAGCAGATCGTCACCATGCAGCAGACCTACGCCAAGGTGTCCGGCGTCCGGGAGGAGGTCATGCCAAGGGAGATCGTCGAGGATGCGCTGCGGATGGCGGGTCCGGCCCTCACCCGTCACCAGGTTGAGCTGGTGCGCGAATTCGACGTCGTCCCGCCGGTGCAGGTCGACCGGCACCTCGTGCTGCAGATCCTCGTGAACCTGATCAACAACGCGCGGCAGGCGATGGAGTCGCGCGCCGAAGGCCGGCAGTTGCGGCTGCGGATCGCCCACCGCTCGGACCGGCACGTGCGGATCGAGGTCAGCGACAACGGGATGGGGATTGCGCCGGAGAACCTCACCCGGATCTTTCAGCACGGGTTTACGACCAAGAAAAACGGGCACGGCTTCGGGCTCCACAGCGGGGCCAACGCCGCGAAGGGCATGGGCGGATCGCTCCGCGTCCACAGCGGCGGGCCTGGCACGGGCGCATGCTTCATCCTCGAACTGCCGCTGACGGTTGACGCGGAGCAGTCCGAACCGGTCGATGCCGGCCAGCAGTTACAACTCTCAGGCCATTGAGAACAATTTCGGAGAACAAATCTCGCAGCTGTCCCGCCGCGCGCTGGCTGGTTGCCTTCGCCATTGCCCTTGTTCCAGGCAACGCATTGGCAGTGGATACTGCTCCGCAGGCCGGAGCCAAGGCGGATGAGCCCGACTTCACGGCGATGAGCCTCGATGAGTTGGGTTCGATCAAGGTGGCCACCGTGGTCGGTGCCTCCAAGCATGAGCAGAAGACCACCGAGGCGCCCGCCGCCGTCAGCATCGTCACCCAGGAGGACATCCGGCAATACGGTTACCGCACCATGGGCGAACTGCTACGGTCGGTGCGCGGTTTCTATGTCACCTACGACCGCGCCTACAACTTCACCGGCCTGCGCGGGGTGAACCGGCCCGGTGATTTCGGCGGGCGGGTGCTCATCAACATCGACGGGCACCGGCTCAACGAACCGATCTACGACTCGGCCTTCACGCACACGGACTTCCTCCTGGACCTGGATCTGGTGGACCGTGTGGAAATCATCCGCGGCCCCGGCTCGTCGCTCTACGGCAACAACGCCTTCTTCACCGTCATCAATGTCATCACCCGGCACGGCGCCGAGCTGAACGGCGCGGAAGTGTCGGCTGCCGCCGGGAGCTTCGACACCTACACCGGCCGCCTCAGCTACGGGCAGAAGTTCAGCGCCCACGGGGTGGAACTGCTCATCTCCGGCACCTGGATGGAGAGCCAGGGGCACGACGCGCTGTTCTTTCCCGACTTTGCCGCGACCAACAACGGCCTCGCCGAGGGTCTGGATGGTTCCGCCGCCAAGAGCGTGTATGCCGGGCTCACCTACGGAGATTTTTCGCTGAACGGCGGTTACATTGACCGGCAGAAGGACAGTCCGGCGGCGCAATACGGGGCGATTTTCAACGACCCCCGCTTCAGCAACGAAGATGCGCGCGGCTACGCGGAACTGAAATACGCCCACACGTTCGGCGACGACTGGGCCGTGCAGGCGCGCGGCTACTACGACTCCTACCGTTACGAAGGCGTCTTCCCGTTTGACTACCCGCCGGTGACGATCAACCGCGACGCCCACAAGGCTCGTTGGGCCGGCGCCGAGGTGCTGGTGGCCAAGACGCTCTGGGAACGCCAGCGAGTGACCGTGGGCGGTGAGTTTCGCCGCGACCTCCTCCTCAGCGTGCGCAACTTCGACGTCGATCCCCACGAGACCTATGTTGATTCGCAGCGCACCGCGACCTCCTTTGCCTTCTACGCCCAGGATGAGGTGAACCTGTTCAGCTTCCTCACGGCCAACGCGGGGGTCCGCTTCGATCACTTCAGCACGTTTGGCGACACGGTCAACCCGCGGGGAGCCCTGATTCTAAGCCCGTGGAATGAGGGCACGTTCAAGTTCCTCTATGGCCAGGCCTTCCGCGGACCCAATGCCTACGAACTCGACTACATCCAACCCACCTTCAAGGCGAACCCCCGCCTCGGCCCCGAAACCATCCGCTCCTATGAGCTTGTGTATGAACAGGGCCTGGGGGCCAACCTGCGCGTCAGCGGGTCCGTCTTTCTGAACCAGATCGAGGGCCTCATCGGCCAGCGCGAAGACCCAAACGACCAAATGAACTTCTTCGACAACCTCGACGGCGTGGAAGTGCGCGGGCTTGAAACGGAGCTGGAAGGCCACTGGACGCGCGGTCTCCGCGGCCGGCTCAGTTACACCTACGTCGAGGCGAGGGACACGCTGACCGGCGCAATTCTCGACAACTCGCCGCGGCACCTCGCCAAGGCGAACATCGCCATCCCGCTGTGGCGGGAAAAAATCTTCGCCGGCCTGGAAGTTCAGGCGATGAGCAGCCGGAAGACGGTGCAGGGAAACGAGGTGTCGGCCTTCTGGGTGGCCAACGCCACGCTCTACAGTCGCGAGCTGGTCAGGGGCCTCGAGTTCTCTGCCAGCCTTTACAACCTGTTTGACCAGAGATACGCCGACCCAAGTTCAAGCGACTACGCGGAAGATGTCATTCCGCAGGACGGTCGCGCATTCCGGCTTAAGCTGACCTGCAAATTCTGAGTTCGAACTAAGAATGCACCGAAGCCCAATCCAGCCCAACGCAGCCGCGCTCCCCCGCAGCCGGGCGCCCCGACGCGTCTCGCTGGCGACGGTTGTGCGGGCGGTCTGGCTAGGTTTCCTGCTGCTTCCGTTCGGCCTGCGCGCAGCCGACGCACCGGCAACCCTCGAATACAAGGTCAAGGCCGGTTACCTCTTCAATTTTGCCAAGTTCATCGAATGGCCCGCCGGCGCGTATGCCGCCGTCGACAGTCCCTTCGTCATCGGCGTGCTCGACGGCGCGGACGCCCTTGCAGCGATGCAGACGGTCCTGGCCGGCAAGCTGGTGGACGGCCATCCGGTGCAGGTCCGCGCGGTGGCGGCCGACCAGATCGGCAAGGATCTCCAGCTCCTGTTCGTCTCCCGCACGGGCGGCAAGACCCCGGAAGAACTGCAGCAGGACCTCGGCCCAGCCGCCACGCTCGTGGTCGGGGAAACCGACGAGTTTGCCGAGCGGGGCGGCATGATCGGCTTCATCCGTGAAAAGGAGACGGTCCGCTTCAATCTCAACCTCGAACGCGCCGCAGACGCCGGACTCAAAGTGAGTTCCAAACTCTCGAACGTCGCCAAGCAGGTGACGCTCAGGCGAAAACGCTAGGCCCGGATTCTCGGGGGTCGGCGGGCTATTCCCGCGCCCCGCTCTTCACGAACAGCTTGCCCGGCAACTGCCGCACCAGCTTCTTCATCTCCAGACTGAAGAGGCCCACCGACACCGCGCTCGCCGGCAGGCCCGTCGCGCGGATCACCTCGTCGATGGCACGCTCCTCACCGGCGCGCAGGGCGTCCATGATCTTGGCCTCGTTTTCCGACAGCGTGAGACCGGGAAGCTGGCCCGTCTCGGCCGGCGACGCGGGGCGGTTGCTGGGCGGAAACAGGTATTCGAACTCGCTCAGGATGTCCTCGACGCCTTCGCACAGTTTCGCGCCCTTCTTGATCAGGTCGTGGCAGCCCTTGCTGCGGGGCGAATCGATGCGGCCGGGCACGGCGAAGACCTGCCGGCCGTATTCCGTGGCGAAGTTCGCCGTGATCAGCGCCCCGCTGCTGAGGTTCGCCTCGACGACGACCGTGCCGAGCGTCATCCCGGCCACGATGCGGTTGCGGATGGGAAAGGACTGCTTGTCGGCGGGCCGGTTGAAAGGGAACTGGGTGATCACCGCACCGCTGGCTGAAATCCGCTCAAACAATTCCGCATTCTCGGGCGGGAACACGATGTTGATGCCCGTGCCGAGCACCGCAACCGTGCGCCCCTTCGCCGTCAGCGCGCCCTGATGCGCCGAGGTGTCGATGCCGCGCGCGCCGCCGCTGATCACCGTCACGCCGGTGTAGGCCAGTTGGTATCCCAGCTTGCGGGCGGTCTCGAGCCCGTAGGTCGTCGTCTGGCGCGACCCGACGAGCGCGACGGCGTTCTTGTCCCCGGGCGCAAGCGTGCCCTTCACGTAGAGCACGACCGGCGGATCGTAGATCTCGCGGAGCAGCGCCGGATACTCTTCGTCCAGTTGGGTGACCACCCGGCAGCCGTAATCCGCGATGCGTTTCAGTTCGCCCGCCAAATCCACCGCCTTTTCCCAGCCACTGATCGCTTCGGCGGTGTCGGGGCCGACGCCATTGACCGCAAGCAACTGCGGCGGGCGGGCGCGCAGGATGGCGACCGGATCGCCGCCGAAATGGTCCAGGAGCTTGCGGAGACGCACGGGGCCGACGTGCTCGACCATGTTCAACGCCACGAGGGCTTCGCGGGGATCCATACCACCGGCGGGAATAGGCGAGGCCGCGACACAATGCAACGTTGGGGAGCCGCCCCTGCCAACGCCCGCACTCCAAATGGGAGTTTCCTCCTTTTTTGGCTTCCACCCTGCGACCAACCCGCTATTTCCCTGTATGACATTTCCCACACGCTCCCACTGACGTCATGAAATTTCGCGCTTCCCAGAATCCTCGGCGCCCGGCCGGCTTCACCCTCATCGAATTGCTGGTGGTGATCGCCATCATCGCGATCCTGGCCGGAATGCTCCTGCCGGCCCTCGGCAAGGCCAAACTCAAGGCCACCTTGGCCTCCTGTCTCAACAACCAGAAGCAGCTCGTCCTCGCTGCCAAGATGTATGCCCTGGACAGCAACGACGGTCTGATTCCTCCCCGCTGGACGCCGACCAACATCCTGATCGAACTCCGCGGCGGCGGCTATTGGCGCGACCCCAACCCCGACACCGGCAACCCGATGCCCGTGGCCAGAGCGCTGGAAACGATCCGCAAGGGATTGGAACAGGGACCCCTCTGGAAATACGCGAGCGCCTTCAATTCCTACCACTGCCCCGGTGATTTGCGTCCCCGGCGCAAGGTCGGTCAGGGCTGGGCATGGGACAGCTATTCCAAGGCGGAAGGCATCAACGGGAACGGCTGGAACGGAGTGACTCCCTACCTCAAGGAAACGGACGCGGACGCGCCTTCGAGCACGATGGTGTTCGTCGAGGAGTCCGATCCCCGCGGCTGGAACATCGGCACCTGGGTCATTGATGTCGCCCCTCCGGGTTGGGTCGATCCCTTCGCGATTTTCCACGGCAGCGTGAGCGACTTTGGCTTTATGGATGGCCACGCCGAGCAGCGAAAATGGGTGCGCGCCGATGTCATCAATGCCGCCAAAAAGGCGGCCAACGGCGACCGCAACATCTTCAACTGGCCCGGTGGCGGCAAAGCCAACACGGACTACGTCTGGGTGTGGGATCGCTTTCGCCACAAGGGATGGAAGGAGCTGAGATAGACACCTCCGTCCTACCGCTCAATTTTACAACTGCTCCCATGAAGAAATACCCCTCTGCCGCCACCCGCCCCGGGAATCGTGGCTTCACCCTCATTGAGCTACTCGTGGTGATCGCCATCATCGCGATCCTCGCGGGCATGCTGTTGCCCGCGCTCGGCAAGGCGAAACTGAAGGCCACCCTGGCGGCGTGCCTGGGCAACCAGCGTCAGCTCGTGCTCGGCACGATCCTCTATGCGCAGGACAACAACGACGGCCTGCTGCCCCCCACCTACCGTCTCACTAATGGGACGCTTGCCCCCATGAGCGGTGGCGGCTTTTGGCCCGCCCCCAATCCCGACACCGCCAACGCAATGCCGGTCCAAAGGGCGATCGATTCGGTCCAGACGGCCCTGAAGCAGGGCCCGCTTTTCAAATATGTCAGTGCGGTCGGCTCTTACCATTGCCCCGGCGACGTCCGGGCGAGGCGCAAGCCGGGCAACGGGTGGGCGTTTGACAGCTATTCGAAGGCGGACGGCATGGGCACCGGTGGTTGGGGTGGCATCAAAGCGTTTCAAAAGACGGTGCAGGTTCCCGAACCGGCCAACAGCATGCTGTTCATCGAGGAATCCGATCCGCGGGGTTGGAACGCCGGCACCTGGGTGATCGACGTCAGTCCGCCGGGATGGGTCGACCCGTTCGCCATCTTCCATGGTGCCGTGAGCGATTTTTCGTTTCTGGACGGCCATTGCGAATCCCACAAATGGGTGGATCCCCGGACCATCAAAGCGGCGACCGATTCGGCCAAAGGGGTGTCGAGCTTCTTTTGGGCCGGCGGAACCGGAAAGAATCCCGACTTCCGCTGGGTGTGGGACCGCTTCCGGCATTCCGATTGGAAGCCCCTTCCCTGAACCCTCCTGGCGTCAGCCCGAAGCCGCGTGAATCCGATTGCCCGCGAATCACCGGAAGTCGGCGCCTTGATTCGCAATTACCGCCGGCTCGACCCGCTGATCGCGACGGCCGGGCAGCCGACCGCGGAGCAGTTCCGGGACCTCGCCGACGCGGGAACGCGCACGGTCATCAACTTGGCGTTGCCCACGTCCACCCATGCGCTGCCGGATGAACGTTCAGTGGTGACCGGGTCGGGCATGGTCTACGTGGCGATCCCGGTCGTGTTCGAGGCGCCGACGGCGGCGGACTTTGCCCGTTTCTGCGCTGAGCTCGACGCGCGGCGCGATCAGCAGGTGTTCGTTCACTGCGCGCTCAATTGCCGCGTGTCCGCGTTCATGGCCCTTTACCGCGTGAAGCGGCTCAACTGGTCCCGCGAAACCGCGCTCGCCGAGATGCGCCAGGTTTGGGAACCGGATGCGGTGTGGAGTGCGTTTATCGCGGAACAGCTCGCACTGTAGCCCTGCAAACTGGAGGTCACCCCGGCGGCCACCGACTCGGGCAGTGGTCGGGTCGCCTCCGAAGAAAGTTGAACTTCCGGTGAACTTTTTCGGCCCCGGACGCAGCCTCGGAGTCGAAGCTCATGCCGGATTCGCCGCCACAACTTTACGGGCAGACTCTCGTGCTCCGCAGCCAACTGGGCGATGAGGCGGCGTTTGCCGAGCTGCTGGCGCTGGAGGGACCTCGGCTCCTGCTGTTCCTCCGCCGGATGCCCCTCGGGATGCCCGATTGCGGGGACGATCTCGCTCAGGACCTCTGGCCCGCGATCTTCCGCGGACAGCCGTCGTTGCAGGACGTCGCCAAGTTCCGTCCGTGGACCTTTCGCATCGCGCGCGACCGCCTCCACCGCGAACACCGCCGCCGCCGTTTGCCCGTGCAGCCGCTCGAAACCACCGGCGCTGATGACCTGATGAAACCGGACGACTCCGGCCCAGCCGTTGATGTGGAGGAACTCCAGCTCTGCCTGGGCGTCATCTCACCGGAACACCGCGAGGTGCTGGTCCTGCATTTCCTCGAACAGATGAGCTACGAGGACATCGCCCGCGTGACCGGCAGCGCGCTGGGCACGATCCGCTCCCGCCTTCACTACGGAAAACACGCGCTGAGACGCGCCTTGGAGAACCAATCCCATGAACTCACCAAATCCCCGTCCCGCCACTTCACCGGAAGCCGGTGAACTCAACGCCCGCATCCTGAATGCCGTGGCCGCCAGCCGCTGGCAGGGCCGCCTGCTCACGGGCCTCGCGCTCGGATTCGGCCTGCTGTCCATCGCTGCGAGCCTCGCGGTCGTGCTGGGCTACTTCATCCTCTACCGGCCCAAGGAAAAGCAGATCATGGCCGACTACCAGACGATGGTGCAGGCGGGGCCGCCAAAACCGGAACCCGGCGCCGACCCCAAAGTTCACGAGGCCGAGGTGCGCCGCTTCGCCATGATCGGCCTGGGCATGACCACGACCTTCGCCATCGCGTTTTGCACCGCGCTGATCGGCGCCGCGGTCGCGCTGCTCGGGCTCGGCACGCTGGTCACCGTCACGTTGGTGATCTTCGAGCGCCGCGTGACCCTGCGGCAGGTCAACGCGAGCCTCGCCCAGATTTCGGAGCAATTGATGGAACTGCCAACCAGAACTTCAGCCGGAAACCCGAATGGCTGAATTTGCCCGCCCACCATTACTGAGGCGGAGGGCGAGCTAAAACACCTCGTCGTGCGTGCCGACATCTGTGAACACCGCCTTGGAAGGCGAGGAGAAGCAGAAGACCACACGCACGTCGTATTCCACCGTGAAGCTCCACTGGTCTTTCAGTTCACCGGAGAGCTTGTGCGTGCGCAGTCGCGGATCGTGCGGATCGTTCGTGAACCATTCCACCCGCTGCCAGAACCGCTCCTCCGTCGGCGACTGGCCAGCAATCCGTTTCTTGAAGGCGCGGCGAAACGAGGCACTGAACGCAACCTCGGTCACGGCTCAGGCGAGGAATTTCCTCAGTTCGCTGACGTTGGAGGAAAACTGGATCGTGCCATTCTCCTCCTCGCCGCGACTGGCGTCGGCGTTGGCGAAGATTTCGCGCCGTCGCTCCTCAATCAGTTCCCGTTCAAGCAGGAACTTTAGCTCCGCCTTTTCCTCGGCGGAACGGCCGCGGATTTCAGTCACCAGGCTGTCGAAGGTGGCCGGCATGGGTTCGGTTTAGTATTTTGCCACGCCGTGGTCAATCTGGTCGCTCCACGCGTCGATGCCGCCCTTCACGGACTTCACATACTTGAAGCCCTGCTGGCGCAGGAATTCGAGCGCCTTCATGGAGCGCTTGCCGGCCTTGCAGTGCAGGTAAAGCTGCGTGTTGGGGTCGAGTTCCGTGAAGCGTTGCGGGAGCTGGCTGAGCGGGACCAGCGTGGTGCCAGCCACCTTGGCGATCTGGTATTCGTCTGGCTCGCGCACGTCGATGACCTTGATGCCGAGCTTCGGGTCGTCGAGCGCCGCCTTCATCTGCTGCACGGACACTTCGTCGGGGTTCTGCCCGGGGTTCACCGGCTCGGGAAGTATGCCGCAGAACTGCTCGTAATCTATCAGCTCCTTGATCGTCGGCGCGTCGCCGCAGACGGGGCACTTGGGATCGCGCCGCAGCTTGAGCTCGCGGAACTTCATGTCGAGCGCGTTGAACAGGAGCAGCCGGCCGATGAGCGTCGACCCCTTGCCGAGCGCGAGCTTGAGGATCTCGGTGGCCTGGATGCAGCCGATGATGCCCGGGAGCACGCCCAGCACGCCGCCCTCGGCGCAGCTCGGGACCATGCCCGGCGGCGGCGGCTCGGGATACAGGCAGCGGTAGCAGGGTCCGCCCAAGTGCGGTGCGAACACGCTGGCCTGGCCCTCGAAGCGGAAGATCGAGCCGTAGACGTTGGGCTTCTTCAGCAGCACGCAGGCGTCGTTGGTCAGGTAACGCGTCGGGAAGTTGTCCGTGCCGTCCACGACGATGTCGTAGGGGCGGATGAGGTCGAGGGCGTTCTCGGACGAGATGCGGGT
Organism: Verrucomicrobiota bacterium; assembly: GCA_043755815.1. GTDB lineage: Bacteria > Verrucomicrobiota > Verrucomicrobiia > Limisphaerales > UBA9464 > CAIWAH01. Next base: position 2,216 of record JAYUSF010000179.1, on the reverse strand, counting down.
CTTGAAGAGCTCAACCTCGACGTTGGGATTCAGCGCGTTGATGGACGCCTTGGCCGAATCCGCCTTGGACACGCCCACATCGGCGTCGCTGTGGAGGATCTGCCGCTGGAGGTTGGAGTAATCCACCGTGTCGAAGTCCACAATGCCCAGCTTGCCGATGCCGGCGGCGGCCAGATACATCGCGATCGGCGAGCCGAGTCCGCCCGCGCCGATGCACAGGACGGAGGTGTTGCGGATCTTGCGCTGCCCGGCGAGGCCGACCTCAGGCAGGATGAGGTGGCGGGAATAACGGCGGATTTCCTCGTTTGTCAGATCAACCATACGAATGCGGGCCAGCCTAGGGCGGAGGCCGCAACCGACAAGGGAAGTTTCCGACGGGTAATGGCCACGGACCGGGGTGACGGACTTCGTGCCGCCACCACATCAGACTTCAACAAAGCCTCGGCTTGGCGCCAAGCCTCCTGACTCCTAGCCTGAAGCCACATGAGCGAAACCTCCGCACTCGCCGACTGGACGCCCGAGCAGGTCGCGCAAGGGAAGCGCTGGGTGAAAGCCTGGGCTGAGGCCGGAGCGGCCATGGAGCAGCGCCGCCGGGATGAGCTGCGCAAGACGGACACAGTGCAGTCGCTCCAAAGGCTGGCTGGAGCCTTTCAGTCGGCCCGCCACCTCGGGTCCCCACGGTCGTCTTCCGGTCTGGTGGCCCAGCAAGCGCTTTTCGCGAAATGCAGACCGAGTTTGCGTGGATAAATGCGGCGGTGGCCGCGCGGACGCTCTGAACGTCCCGCTAATCTGCCCGCCGTCCGACGGTGCTCACTCGGGCAGTCCCGCCAGGGTCTTGATGGCGCGTTTATAGGACCCAGGCTCGAGGCAATCGTTGACCCGCAGTCGGGTCTTTTGGGCGAGTTGCGCGAAAGCAAAGCATCCAACCTGTGACAACATGAATCGTTTCAAAGGAAGGCGGTATGTCGCGATCGTGTTCGCCATGCTGCTCGGAATTGCCCTCTGGCAATCCCGGTCACGAAAGTTTTCGGCAGCCGGTTGGAAGCAATCGGGAAGCCCGCCTGTCGGAGCCAGTCAGTCGGGTGGCGAATCCAGGCAACCCCGCCAAGGCAGCGAGGCGACGGCAAAGGCGGTGCCCCAAGGCTCAGTCACTTCAGCGCCTCCCGCAAAGTCGAGGGCGCAGCAAATCCGTGAGGGTCTGGCTACGCTGAACGACATGCCGATCGTCTTCTACGGACGGTTGGAGGATCAGTTTGGGAAGCCGGTGGTCGGCGCCACCGTGACGGGAAACACCATCATCTACAGCGCTCTGCGAAGAGGTTCCGAACACGTTTCGACGCAGAGCGATGGGAATGGACTTTTCACAATCAAAGCCGGCAAGGGCGAGAGCTTGGGAGTGATGCCCACCAAAACAGGCTACGTGCTGGCGACCCGGCGGACGGAATTCAAATACTCCGTCATGTATCGCGATCATTTCACCCCGGACCCCAACCGGCCGGTGGTGATGAAGATGTGGAAGCTTCAGGGCGCGGAACCGTTGGTCCGGTTTGATTGGAAATGGAGGCTGCCGCACACGAACAGGCCGATCCGCCTGGATCTGCTGACCGGGGAGGTCGTTCCCGCAGGCGGGGACTTGGAAATCACGGTGAACCGGCCGGATGGCGAGGTTTCTGAGCGCTTCAAGCAGGATTGGAGCGTCCAGATCGCGGCCGTGAACGGAGGCGTGATCGACGCTGATAATCAGGAAGTCATCGCCTTTGCCGTCCCAGCCGACGGTTATGCACCAAGCCTGACGCGGAACTTTTCGACGAACGCGCCTTACACTTGGAGCATCGCTTTCAATCAGGGGTTGTTCGCCCGGCTCCGCAACGGCCAAGTGTATGGCATGATTAACGTTTTCTTTGGGATCAATCTGGAACCTGAAGAGAAGATGGTGATCAATGTAAGTGGGGCCGCCAACACCAACGCCTCGCGCAATTTTGAAGGGGTTCTGGAGCGAAATTGACCTGTCGCCAAAGCGGGCCCTTTGAGCGGCCACGGAATGAGCCAAACCATTCCTTCACCAAACGACCTGCGAAATCCCGGATAGGCACCCGGATGCCTGGCTCGTCTGTCGTTGCCGGTGTAAGAAGCTTTCTGTAATTTGCTTTCCTTGTGTTTCCACCCAACCCCAGAGGGGGAGGTGGAGCGGAGGCGAGCGGAGCGAGCCGAGCGCA
>JAYUSF010000178.1:0-16682 GCA_043755815.1 Verrucomicrobiota bacterium | reverse complement strand
TCACGAGTCCAGTCGTAGCTGAAGCCGAGCGACCTGATCTGCCGGGTGAAGTTCGCGATGTTCGCCTCCGTCGTGACGCGCGGATGCTGGCCGGTCTTGACCGCGTATTGTTCGGCGGGCAGGCCGAAGGAGTCCCAGCCCATCGGGTGCAGGACATTCTTGCCCTGGGACCGGCGGAAGCGCGCGAGGATGTCGGTGGCGGTGTAGCCCTCGGGATGGCCGACGTGCAGGCCGGCGCCGGAAGGATACGGGAACATGTCGAGGATGTAGAACTTCCCCGGGGCCTCGCCGCCGGCGACTTTGGCGAGATTCATCGCATCCGCGCCGTGACGTTTGGCAAAAGGGTGGCTTTGCGACAGCGCGTCACCGGGATTCCAGGCGCGGAACGTCTGCTGGGCGTCCCAGAACTGCTGCCAACGGGCTTCGAACTGCGGGAAGGGAAATTGGTTTCTGCCGGCCATACTGTGCAATTGGGCACGAAGTCTGCCCGGTGAACCGCTTCAGGAAAAGCTGGGAATGCCTATTGCCGCCGCTTTTCGACCGATTGCCCCCCGATTCCGCCAGCGAGCGAACCGACCTGCGGGCCGGGAGCGTTGGCAATCGTTCACTGCTGGGGCAACAGGCCGTAGCTAAATTTAGTTAATCAGGGCTTGACCCCGCGCTCAGTCTTTCGTAAAGCTGATTCCACGACGACAAGGAGTCGGGTTGGAGATTAACATGAACACAAAAAATTACCTAAGATTTGGATTGGCGGCATTCTTGGCCAGCGGTGGTTCTCTGGCTTTTGGGGCAAGTCAGAACCTCGATACGTTTACGAACGGGGGCGGCGGATTAAATTTCAACACCTCGAATGCCGTGAACGACTATGACGCCATCGGAGGCAATGTTGCACTGACTGACTTTGGGACTTTGAATCGTCGGGCTTTCCAGATCACCGGCACTCCTGGCTTCGGGAACTTCAACAATACGGTGAATGCCGGGTTAGCCACTTGGACCCCCGCAGTCGATGGAACTGGTTCCGCTACGGTCAGATATACCTTTAATAGCGGCGTCACCACTTCGGACTTCGGAGTGTCAGGTGCGAACTATACTGCGATTGAGTTGGTCTTGGGCGCTATCAACGGAACCGGTTCGATTGGGATCGACGTTTATCCTACGACCAGCGCTGGGGCTACTGCTACTCGCCTGACGGGCACAGTGCCGATTAGTTTTGCGGACTCTAACACGACGAAACTGTTCAACGTGAGCAGTTTGGTCGGCGCAGGGGCCCCTCTGGGCACTGCCGCTATCTGGAACAGCGTTAAGATGATCGCTTTTACGCTTACTTCCTCGACTGGTGAGAGTTCTTACCAGATCAACAACCTTGGATTTAACGTCGGAGATTCCCAAGTTCCGGAGGCAAAGACCATGGTTCCGGTCATCGCCTTCGTCGGTGCGGCCGGGTTGATGGCGTGGCGCCGTCGTGCCGCCAAGTGAGTTCGACTTAGCTTTCAGAACTGAAAAAGCTCCCGGAAAGATTTCCGGGAGCTTATTTGTTTCGGAGCCGGATCACTTGGCTTTGCAGGTGTCGCGCCAGCGTTTTCCGATCGCTGCCCGCTTCCTGCGCCGGGCCGAAGGCGATCCGTGCGGCTACCTCGCGTTTGTCCAAGAGATTTAAGAAGTGGGGGCCGAAGGTCATGTCACCCCAATAGGCAACGTCTTCCGCCACCGTTCCACCGCTCACCGAGTAGTCCAAGGCCACCGCGGCCACGCTCCAGGCGGAAGCAACCGCCGGGGCGAGCAGGGAGGGCCGGAAAGGCAGCACCTCGTCCCCGTTTGAACTGGTGCCTTCCAGGAATATGACAATGGGCACCCCCTGCGCGATCACGGGAGCGAACTGGCGGGTCACTTCCAAAAGTTCACCCTTCTTTTCCCGCTGCAGGAAGAGCGTGCCACCACACTCAGCCAGTCTTCCCATGATGGGCCAATTGCGCACTTCCGCCTTGGAGACAAATACGACCGGAGTCGCGGCTCCGAGCATCACGATGTCGAGGTAGCTGAGGTGGTTTGCGCAGTAGATCGCGGCAGACGGAGGTGCCCCGACGGTCGAGACCTGCCAATCCATCAGCCGGCAAAGGCGCTTGGCATTGCGGTGGATCCACTCTGCCCGACGGCGGTAATCCCGGCCGTCTCGCTCGAATGGCTGCACCTGCCGCCGAAAGTCCTGAAGGCAGCCCGCGCTGTAGCCCAGGAACTTGAAAAGACGGCCTGTAATTCGAAGCGATCGGCGCACAGCCCGAAAGCGTGACCCAAAGGAAGTGCCAGGGAAAGCTTACGCGAGTCGCCGGCGGTTATCCCAACACGGGGCGAGAAATCTCGGGCAGCGTCTCCAAGTCCATCCAGGTCAGGAAATCAATGGTCTTGAACTCCCGGTCGATCGCCGGTGGTCCGCAGATTTTGGAACCCAAGGCAAGGTAGGCTCGGAGCAACTTCGGGATCTTTGGCACCGTGGGCGACAACTGATCCATCGGACAGACGTAGTGGGGCAGCGGGACGGTGCGAATCGCTGTCTCAACCAGATGCTCACGGCTGAGTTCAAGAAACGCAGAGGCCCCGATCTTTGGATCCTGCGAGGTGATGGAACTGCAGCCGACGAGGTAGCGGGCCTGATGCTCCTTGGCATAGGCGATGATGCCACGCCAGAGCAGCCCGAGAACGGGCAACCCCCGGTGCTCGCTGTGCACGCAGGCTCGCCCCAGTTCAACCATCTGATCCTGGAGCGGGCGGAGGGGAGTGAAGTCGAACTCCTGCTCCGAATAGAAACCCCGGTTGCGCGCGGCGGTGGTTCCGGTTTGGAGCCGGTAGGTTCCGACCACGTCTCCGGTGCGCTTGTCTTCTACAAGCAGGTGATCGCAGATCGGATCAAACGGATCTTCATCCCGAAAGGTGGCGTAGGAGCTTTCCAGACCCTCGTTCAGTTCCACGTTGAAAACGAGGAAACGCAGCGTTTGCGCCGCGCGCAGGTCCGCCTCGCACGCCGCGCGGCGAAGCCGATAGGGTGCGTTGTGGAGCGCCCGCGCGAGCAAACGCGAGGCAACTTCCACGGTAAAAGACTGTGGGGCGGAGACGCTCATGGGCGGCTGGCTAGTCAGACCGGTCATGCTTTGGATCGTAGGCGCAAAAAAGTCCAGCTCGCACGTTAAACCGGGCGACAGTCTCGTGACGACCCAATGACTTCCCTCACGTCGCCGCAGCCCCCTGGGCGGCCCCGGTTTCCGCGGATTCCCGCTTCTGCAGGAAGACCAGCTTATCGCCGGCCACCGAGACTTGGACGGGTTCGCCGTCAATCAGGGTTCCGCGCAGGATTTCTTCCGCCAGCGGATCTTCAAGGTAGCGCTCAACTGCTCTTCGCATCGGGCGGGCACCATACTGCGGGTCGAATCCCTTCTCGATCAGGAAATCCTTGGAGGCAGCGTCGAGGACGATCTCGACGTTTTTCCGCGCAATGCGTTCCAGCACTTTCTTGATCTCGAGTTCCAGAATGGAAACCAACTCCGGTTTGCCGAGCATCCGGAATACGATGACGTCGTCCAGCCGGTTTAGGAATTCGGGCCGGAAGAACTTCTTCGCTTCGTCCATCGTCTTGCTCCGCATGGCTTCGTAATCGGCCGAGTCGCTCGGCTTGCCGAAGCCCATGACGTTGTTCTTTCGCAGGATGTCGGATCCGACGTTGGAAGTCAGAAGGATGATCGTATTCCGGAAATCAACGACCCGGCCCAGCGAATCCGTCAGCTTACCCTCCTCGAGAATCTGGAGCAGCATGTTCATCACGTCGGGGTGGGCTTTCTCGATTTCGTCGAAAAGCACGACCGAGTAGGGCTGGCGCCGGACTTTTTCGGTAAGCTGGCCACCTTCCTCGTAGCCGACGTAGCCGGGAGGGGAACCAATGAGGCGGCTCACCGTGAACTTCTCCATATACTCGCTCATGTCGAGCTGGATGAGGTTCTGGACTGAGCCGAACATCTGTTCCGCCAGCGTGCGGGCGAGCAGCGTCTTGCCGACCCCGGTGGGCCCCAAGAGTGCGAAACAGCCAATCGGGCGTTTGGGATCCTTCAGGTCCGCGCGGGCGCGGCGCAACGACTTGGCCAAGGCCAGGACGGCTTCCTTCTGCCCGATGACCACCTTGCTGAGTTCAATTTCAACCGTGAGCAGCTTCTGGGTCTCGCTCTGTCCCATTCGCTGAAGCGGAATGCCGGTCCACTTGGCGACCACCTGGAGGATGTCATCCTCGCCGACCTGGACTCGGCGCTCGTCCTTGCTGGTCTTCCATTCGGCCAGCACCTTTTCGAGGAGGTCCTTCGCCGCCTTCTCTTTATCGCGGAGCTGCGCCGCGCCTTCGAAGTCCTGGTCCTTGATCGCCTGTTCTTTGCGCAGCTTCAGAGCTTCGATCTCGGCTTCCTGATCCTTGACGTTGGGCGGGCGTTGCATCGCCCCGATGCGGGCTTTGGAACCGGCCTCATCCATCACGTCGATGGCTTTGTCCGGGAGGAAACGCGCGGTGATGTAGCGGTCGCTCAGCTTCACGCAGGCCGAGATAGCGTCATTGCTGAACTCGGCCTTGTGGTGCTCCTCATACTTTGGCTTGAGCCCTTGCAGGATCGTGATTGCGTCTTCCACCGAGGGTGGCTCCACCTTGACGGTTTGGAACCGGCGCTCCAGAGCGGAGTCCTTCTCGATGTATTTGCGGTATTCCGTGAGGGTCGTCGCCCCAATGATCTGCATTTCGCCGCGGCTCAGGGCCGGTTTGAAAATGTTGGAGGCGTCCATCGTGCCCTCGGCCGAGCCGGCCCCGACGATGGTGTGCAACTCGTCGATGAACAGGATGATGTTCTTCGCCTTCTTGATCTCGTCCATCACCGCTTTGATGCGCTCCTCGAACTGGCCGCGATATTTCGTGCCCGCAACCATCAGGGCCAGGTCCAGCGTGATGACCCGCTTGTTGGCGAGCAGCTCCGGGACATTGCCCCTGGAGATTTCCTGGGCCAGTCCCTCGACGATCGCGGTTTTGCCCACCCCGGCTTCGCCGAGCAGCACAGGATTGTTCTTGGTCCGGCGGCAAAGGATCTGGATGACGCGCTCGATTTCGTTTGCGCGACCGATGACGGGGTCCATTTCGCCGAGCTTCGCGAGCTCGGTCAGGTCCCGGCCAAATGCTTTCAGTGCCGGCGTCTTCTGTTCCTTCTTGCCGCCTTCGGTCTTGCCTCCCGCCTTCACCGGTTCGCTCTTCTCTTCACCGCCCTCTTCCGGAGTGGTGCCTTCGCTCTGTTGGAACCCTGGGTCGAGCTCCTTGAGGATCTCCTGGCGGCATTGCTCGATGTCGACGTCGAGATTCTTCAGCACCTTGGCCGCGACACCGTCGCCCTCGCGGAGGAGGCCGAGCAAGATGTGCTCAGTGCCGACGTAGGTGTGATTGAGCGCCTTGGCTTCTTTCGCGGCCAAAGAAAGCACCTTTTTTACCCTCGGGGTGTAGGGAATGTTGCCGCTGACCTTGCCTTCGCCGCCGCCGCGGACCTCTTTCTCAACCTCTTGGCGGACCATCTCGAGATCAAGGCCCATGCGCTGGAGCACGTTGACCGCTACGCCTTGGCCAAGTTTGATCAGGCCGAGCAGCAGGTGCTCGGTGCCGACAAAATTGTGTCCGAAGCGATCCGCCTCCTTGCGTGCAAGTGCCAGCACCTGTTGCGCCCGGGGCGTGAAATTGTTCATGTTCTCTTCGCTCATATCCCTGAAAACTCCGGCCCCGGCGTTTAATGATTCGATCTGCGGCAGCCGGAACCAATGTGGGCAGGCGGTCACGGGGCGTCAAAAGTTCTTCCGCTTCCGGTGGCCGGTGCGGTCACGCCGCGATGGCCTTTCTCTGCTGCACTGCACGGTCCGACCCCGGCTCCTTATCGGCGGTGGGTGGGGACGGGTTGAGCGCCAACGGAGTCGCCTGAATGGGCGCCAGCAAACGGGTTCAATCCTGCGGCGGGAAACGGGAAACCTCTTCGGCTGCGTCAAGCCGGCCGACGGCGTCCATGATCTCGTCGGTAACCTGTTTGTAAATCGCCTTGAGCCGCGGTTTGGAGCAGGTCTTAGCTTCGTTCCGAAGTGCGGTGAAGGGTAGCGGCCGGCCGAACTTCAGGGTCACCCGGCCTGGTCGCGGCAGGAGACGGGATCGCGGCCATGCCTCAAACATCCCGAACACCCGCACTGGCACGACCGGCGCGTCGGACTTGATGACGGTGAGACCGATACCGGACCGCGCAGTCTGCAAGGTGCCATCGCGAGACCGTGTGCCTTCCGGAAAAAGGATGATCCCCCCCCCGGACTGAAGCCGATCAAGAATCGCCTTAAGGCCGGCGGCCCCGCCGCCGTCGCGATCCACCGGCACCGCGTTCAGCTGTCGAATCAGCCGGCCCAGCCAGGGCGGATGAAAGAGGGTGTCGCGGGCGAGATAGCTGATGGCCCGGGGCAGGGCAGCGCCAATCAGCGGTGGATCGGCGAACGAGACGTGATTGGCCGCGAGAATCACCGGTCCGATCACGGGAACATTTTCGACGCCGATGACCCGCCAGTTGAACCAGGTGGCCGATATCAAACGCATGGCGCCCCTGACCAGCCGGTAGAGGGGCCGTGCATGTGGCGAGGCGGGATCCCAATGGGTGGCCGGGGTGCTCATGCAAGCTCGACCCGTAGGCCGTCATAGGCGAGCCAGACACCGTCAGGCAATTCAGCCTGGTCGCGGTCGTGGTCGTAGTTGTCGGTCAGGTGTGTGAAGTAGGTGCGCTCGGCCCCGATGCGCCGGGCGGCCGTCAACGCCTCGTCGAGGCACATGTGGGTGAAATGCGGCTGTGGCCGCAACGCATCCAGCACTACCACGTCGATGCCCCGGATCGCGGCGACCACCGCGTCCGGCACTTCCTTGCAGTCGGTGAAGTAGGCCATGGCCGGGCCGCCCCGTTGGGCGAAGCGCAGGCCTGTGGTGGTAAAGCTCCCGTGCGGCAGGGCAAACGGCGTGATCTCGAAATCGCCCACGGTGAAGGGACCGGTGATGACGTGCGGTTCGGGATGAAAATAGCCCCTGGGCACCGGCCGACCGTCGAAGGCGTAGGCGAAGATCCGCTTCAGCGCCGCCATCGTATCGGCTTCCGCGTGGACGGGCAGGGGACCACCGCGCAGGTCACACACGCGCCGGCAGTCGTCCAGTCCGAGGATGTGATCGGCGTGGGCGTGGGTGATCAGCAGGGCATCGAGGAAGCCCAAGCCTTCGCGCAGCATCTGCGTGCGAAAGTCGGGGGTCGTGTCCACGAGGATTCGCGTCGAGGCCGACTCGACGTAGATCGAAGGACGCAGGCGGTGGTTCTTCGGGTTGGCCAGGAATCCCGGAGGATACTCCTTGCCGATCACCGGCACCCCCTGCGAAGTGCCGGAACCGAGAAAGCGAAACGAGAACGCCATCGCGGCGCGAACCATGCCTGTGTGAAAAACAAGTTGGCAATTCGCATTCGGAAACCGGAAATCACCGCCGCCGATGCTGACCACGCTGCGCATCAAGAACCTCGCCCTCGTGGCCGACCTCACGCTGGAACTCCGGCCGGGCTTTAACGCCGTTACCGGCGAGACCGGCGCGGGCAAGTCCGTCATCCTCGGCGCGCTCAACCTCGTGCTGGGCCAGCGCGCCGACCGCAGCGCCATCCGGACCGGAGCCGACGCCTGCACCGTGGAGGCCGTTTTTGACACCCGCAGCCTCCGGGCGCCGCTGGCCCGCTTCTGCGATGAAAACGGGCTGGAGGGCGGCGAGGAAGGGCAGCTGGTGCTCAAACGCACGTTCACGGCCGCCGGCACCAACCGGCAGTTCGTCAACGGTTCTCCCACCACGCTCGCCACACTGGCGACGCTCGGCGAATGGCTCGTAGACCTGCACGGGCCGCACGAGCACCAATCGCTGCTCCAGCCGGCCAAGCAGCTTGCGATCCTCGACGCGTTTGGCGGCCTGAACGGCGAACGCGATGCCGTCGCGGCCTTGGTTTTACGGCGTGCCGAACTGGAGGCCGAAAAAACCGGCCTGATCGTGGACGAACGCACCTATGCGCAGCAGCTCGACCTGTTGCGCTTCCAGGTCCGCGAAATCACCGAAGCCCGCCTGCGTCCGGACGAAGAGGCTGAAGTCGAAGCCGAGTTCCAGCGCGCCAGCAACGGTGCGCGGCTGCTCGAACTCACGCAGGGCGCCCTGGGTGCCCTGAGCGAAAACGACGACGCGGCGCTTACACAACTCGGCGCGTTGGGCCGCGTGCTGCACGAGCTGCACCGGATTGATCCGCGCGCCGCCGGACTGGTCGCGGCCCATGAACAGTCGGTCTCGTTGCTGCGCGACCTGCAAACCGACCTCTCGCGTTACGCCGACAAGATGGACGTGGACTCCGCCCGCCTCCGCGAAGTCGAGGACCGGCTTAACCTGCTTCACACGCTCAAGCGCAAATACGGTAGTTCACTCGCCGACGTCATCGCGTTTGGCGACGATTCCCAAGCCAGGCTCAACGCCTTGGAAAGCCGTGATGCCGAAGTGGCCCGCCTGAACGACGCGCTCCGAAAGCTGGATTCGGAACTGACCGCCGCGGCCAAGGCGCTTACGGCTGCCCGGCGGAAGCTGATTTCGAAGCTGGCGAAAGCCGTCGCGAAGGAACTGTCGGCGCTCGGGTTTCCGCAAAGTTCCTTCGACGTGAAGCTGGAGCCATTGGTGGAGCTGTCTGCCACCGGCGGCGACGCCTGCGAGTTTCAGTTTGCGCCCAACCCCGGTGAGCCGGCCCGTTCGCTGCGCGCCATCGCGTCGAGCGGCGAACTTTCGCGTGTCATGCTGGCTTTGAAGACGGTGTTGGCTTCCGAAGACGAGGTGCCCGTGCTGATCTTCGACGAGGTGGACGCCAACGTCGGCGGCGAAACGGCCCGCGCCGTGGGGCAGAAGATGCGGCAGATCGCGAAGCAGCATCAGGTGCTGTGCATCACGCACCTCGCGCCCGTCGCGGCGGCGGGTGACGCGCACTACGTGGTGAGCAAGGAAGTGATTGCCGGCCGGACCGAGTCGCGGATCGCGCTGCTGGATTGGAAGCAACGCGTCGAGGAACTCGCCCGGATGCTGGGTGGCGCGACGGCCGCTTCGCGCAAGCACGCGGAGGAACTGCTGGGCGGTTAGCCAAAGTGCTGCCGCAGTCCCGTCGACACGGCACCACGCCCAACGGCGGAAAAGTTCCCGAACAAATCGGATTTTGGCGGATCGCCTCGCTGGAGCGGCGGTCTTGAATGGGTTCGCTACCCTGCCGGCAAGGTGCCGGCAGCACCTTGCCGCCTCACCTCGCCTTGGTGCCGAGCACTTCCTTGGCCCAGGCCTCGTGGGCGAGATACCACTGGATGGTTTCGCGGATGCCGGTCTCGAAGGTGTGGGCGGGGGTCCAGCCGAGGTCGCGCTGGACCTTGGAGGCGTCGATGGCGTATCGGCGGTCGTGGCCGGGGCGGTCCTTCACGAAGGTGATGAGCTTGCGCGAGCCGCCGCCGAGCGCCGGCCGGAACTCGTCTATGAGGTCGCAGATCAGCTCGACGATGCGGAGGTTCGCCCACTCGTTGTGTCCGCCGATGTTGTAGGTCTCGCCGTTGGCGCCGCGGGTGGCGACCTGCCAGAGGGCCTCGCAGTGGTCGGTCACGTAGAGCCAGTCGCGCACGTTCATCCCGTCGCCATAGACGGGGATGGCCTGGCGGTTGAGCACCTTCTGGATGACGACCGGGATGAGCTTCTCGGGGAACTGGAACGGACCGTAGTTGTTCGAGCAGTTGGTGATGACCGCCGGCATCCCGTAGGTGTGGTGGTAGGCGCGCACGAGCAGGTCGCTGGAGGCTTTGCTGGCCGAATACGGCGAGTTGGGCGCGTAGGGCGTGGTCTCGGTGAAGTAGCCCGTGTCACCCAGGGAACCGTAGACCTCGTCCGTGGAGACGTGGTGGAAACGCACCGGGAGGTCCGTGCCCGGAACCTTGAACCCGGAACCCGTCCACTGGTCGCGGCAGGCTTCGAGGAGGTTGAAGGTGCCGACGATGTTGGTCTGGATGAAGTCGCCGGGGCCGGTGATGGAACGGTCCACGTGGGACTCGGCGGCGAGGTGCATCACGTGGGTGATGCCGTGCTGGCGGACGACGCGGAGCACCTCGGCCTTGTCGCGCAGGTCCACCTGCTCAAAGACATATTTCGGGTGCCGTTCGACGCCGCGGAGGTTGGCCAGGTGGCCGGCGTAGGTGAGGCAGTCGAGGTTGACCAGCTTCGTGATGCCTGGCTGGCCGAGGACGTGCTGGATGAGGTTGGAGCCGATGAAGCCGGCGCCGCCGGTCACGAGGAGGTTCATGGTGGGTTAACAGCGAAGGGACGAAGGGAACAAAGAAGGCGAGGTCAGGAATGACGACGGGGAATGTTGAGGATGCGTTCGAGGCCGTCCTTGAGGAGGAGGCTGTTGAAGTTGATGAGCAGGCCCAGCGGCAGTTTCAGCAGCTTAAGGTAAGTGATGACCTGGGCCCGGTGGAGCGGAATCACCGCTTCAACGGCCTTGAGTTCGAGCAGCAACCGGGTGTCGAGCAGCAGGTCAGCCCGGAAGCCGACTTCAATCCGCACTCCGCGGTAATCCAACGGGACTGGCCACTGGCGTTGGACCCGGATTCCGCGCAACTCCAGCTCGTGGGCCAGGCAGGCTTCGTAAGCGCTCTCCAACAAGCCGGGGCCCAGCTCGCGATGCACCGCGAGGGCGGCATCCACGGAGGCGGTTGCCAAGGCTTCCACCTCCGCAGGCACGGACACGGTGCGCCCGTCAGGGAGGTCAAAACCGAATCTTCGTCCCTTGGTCCCTTCGCTGTTCATTTTTCCGGCTGCCAGTTCCTCAAAGACTCCTCCAGCGCCTCTTCCACGGGCCGAATCTGGATGCCGGCATCGGTGAGCTTGGCGGTGTCGAGCACGCAGTTGGAGCGCGGCGTCTTGGCGGCCACCTGATAGAACTCGGCGTCGTTTTCCCAGAACTGGAAGTCGCGGTCCGGGGCGATGTGTTTCTGCACCAGCGCCACCACCTCGCGGGTGGTGACCCAGCCGGGGTTGGTCACGTTGTAGGTGCCCCACGGCACGCGCTGAGCCCAGCAGTCGAGGCACGCCCGCACGAAGTCCGCACGGTGCGAGATCGCGTTCACGTTGTCGTAGACCTTGGCGTAGCGTTGCACCTTGCTCAGGTAGTTGCGCGGGCTGTCGAATTCGTCGAACGGAATCCGCAGCCGCCACACGTAGCTCCGGCCGACGCCGGCGATGGCCTCCTCGCCCAGCGCCTTGGTGCCGCTGTAGAAGCTGCACGGCGGCGAGCGGAAGCTGAAGTTGGGCGGGTCCAGTTCGGTGAAGCCGTGGACGCGGTCGCGTTTTTCCAGGATTAGCCGGTGCACGCCGGGTTCGGTCAAATCCGGTTCGACGTGGCACACGCCGTCGTCGCCGCTGACCTTGGCGCCGGTGTAGATGCAGCCCGAGGAGACGTGGCCCCAGGGCACGCTGGCGGCGGCGCAGGCGTGGGCGAGGGTCTGCGGCAGCAGCGCGTTGCCGAGCAGCGTGTCGGCCTTGGCGCTTTCGCACGCGTCCACGTTGGGTTTCCCGGTGTAGCCAGCGCAGTTGATGAGGAATTCGGGCCGCGTTTCCCGCAGCAGGGCAAGCAGCGGCTCGAAGCGGGTGTAGTCCACCTCGCGGCGGGACACCGCGCGGAAGGGCGCGCCGCGGCGGGTGATTTCCGTGGCAAAGGCCTGGCCGATGTAGCCGGTGGCACCGAGGAGCAGGATCATGAGGAAAGCAGGGGGCGGGAAGCGGCCTTAGCGGCGTTGGGCCTCGGCGACGACGGCCTCGAGATAGGCGCGGTATTCGCACCGGGGCATGGCGTTCACCACCGCCTCGAACTGGGCCAGCGACAGGATGCCGCTGCGGAAGGCGGCCTCCTCGGGACAGCCAATCTTGACGCCCTGGCGCTTCTCGATCGTCTGCACATAGGCGCTGGCCTCGTGCAGGCTGCTGCTCGTGCCCGCGTCCAGCCAGGCAAAGCCGCGTTCCAGCCGGAACACCCGCAGGGAACCGCGCCGGAGGTATTCGAGGTTCACGTCGGTGATCTCCAGTTCGCCGCGGGCGCCCGGCTTCAGGTCACGGGCGATCTGCACGATGTCATTGTCGTAAATGTAGAGCCCCGGCACCGCGTAGTTTGACTTGGGCTGTTTCGGCTTCTCCTCGATGGAGACGGCCTTGCCCGTGGCGTCGAACTCTACCACGCCGTAACGCTCGGGATCTTGGACGTGATAGCCGAATACGGTGGCCCCGGTCCGAAACTCGCCGAAAGCCCGGGTGAACACGTCGCCACCCCAGAAGATGTTGTCCCCCAGGATCAGCGTCACCGGATCCTGCCCGATGAACGAATCGGCGATGCGGAACGCCTGGGCGATCCCCTCGGGCCGGGCCTGCTCACGGTAGTCGATGCTCACCCCGAAACGCGACCCGTCCCCCAGCAGCTGCCGGAAGCGCGGCAAATCCTGCGGCGTCGAGATCAGGCAAAACTCCCGCACCCCGCCCTCCAGCAGCGTCGTGAACGGGTAATAGACCATCGGCTTGTCATACACCGGCTGCAGCTGCTTCGACGCCACCAGCGTCAGCGGATACAGCCGCGAGCCCGCTCCCCCAGCCAAAATGATCCCCTTCATGTCAGCCGCAAAACTAGGGATGAAGTCCCGCATGGCAACCGGAAGCTTGTGCCGTCGGCGAAGAATCGGCATTGCTCGGCCGGTAACGATTACAACGAATCCGTCGACACATGGGCTTCTTCGAGCGACAGAAATGGACCCGACGCCGGGAGTGCACGCTGCCGACTTGGCGCGGTTGGTTGCTCGTTGGAGTCGCGGGGGGGGCGGTCGCGCTTGGACTACTCCACAGCCTGCATCCGTTCCTCGCAGTTACCGAGCGGGTGGAAGCAGACGTGCTGGTCGTCGAGGGCTGGGTCCCGGACTTTGCCCTTCGAGCCGGAGTCGAGGAGTTCAACGCCGGCAAATATCGGCGCCTGCTCGTTCCGGGCGGGCCAATGGAAAAAGGCGAACCGTTGTCCGAATATCGCACTTTGGCAGAATTTGGCCGCGCAACCCTGGAGCGCCTCGGGTGCCCGACCAACGAATTGCGCGCCGTGCCGGCGGCGAAAGTTCGCCAAGACCGAACTTATGCGTCCGCGGTGGCGTTGCGCCGATGGCTGATCCGCGAGGGCAGTTTGCCGAGTCGCCTCAATGTGCTGACTGCCGACGCGCATGCCCGACGCACGCGCCTGCTTTTCGAGAAGGCCTTTGGTGACGAGGTCGATGTGGGGATCATTGCCGTGCCCGATGATCGCTTCGAATCGGCCCGTTGGTGGCGTTCCAGCATGGGTTTTCGGACAGTGATCGGCGAGGCGATCGCCTATTTTTATTCGCGATTCCTTTATGCGCCCACCGAAGAGGTGTCAGGCCCCTGAAAGCGCATTCGGCGGAAGAAGCAGAGCGGTGGAACTGCCGCCCGCGGAGTAGCCGGTCTGGGCGGCCTCATTTCTGACAATCCATCTCCGGTAAAACGTTTCACCCGTGGGACGAGGGCTTAGCCCGGTCCCGAAATCACGTTCTCCAAAGTCGCCCGTGAAACCATCGCAGCCGGTTCCCCGGCGAATTGATCCCCCGCATTCGATAAGCCCGGTGGATGCGAACGCTTGGGCGTCTGGGGAAGGGCGAATCAAGCCAACCAGGCTGCCGTTTTAGGGGCCATTCGCAGGGTTCCGTGGCTTAATCCGATAGGTGAACGTGAACAACTGTGAACATTTTTTCAGGTCATCCGGGTTTTTATGTTTGACCCGTCAATCCAACTTCTTTAGGTAGCCCTCAGCTTAAGCCGAAATCGCCTCCTCGCGGGCAAGCCGTGGGGGTTTTTTTTTATCGGCCGAGTCGGAGAAAACGACGCGCAAGATGCTCAAGTCGAAAACATTTCTGGCGGTTGATTTTGGTGCCGGGTCGCTGAAAGTCGCAGAGTTCGAACCATCAGAGGATGGCGGACTGCGACTGCTGCGGTTCGGCCTTAAGTCCCTTGGCCTGGCCGGATCGCAAGACGCGGCCCGCGAGAATGTCGTCAAGAAGTCGTTGGCGGAACTGATCGCGGAAGGCGGCTTTGGGTCCCAAGTGGCGAGTTTTTCGGCCCCAGGGTTTCAGGTATTCTCGAAGTTTGTTAAGCTGCCGCCGGTAGACACGTCCAAGGTAACGCAAATCATCCAATACGAAGCGCAGCAGAATGTTCCATTTCCGCTCGCTGAAACGGCTTGGGATTACCAGATTTTGGGCACCAGTCCGAACGGGGAACTGGAAGTTCTGCTCGTTGCAATCAAATCGGACATCGTTGAGAAGCAGATCCTTTCATCGGGTGAAGGAGCAAAACTGAAAGTCCAGATGGTGGACTGTTCCATCGGGGCGCTCGCCAATGCGTTTCGTTTCAATTATCCGGATCAGGAAGGCTGCACCCTCCTGATCGACGTGGGCGCGAAAACGAGCAACGTCCTGCTTTTCGAAGCGAACAAATACTATGCCCGAAGTGTAAACGTGGGCGCAAACGCGATCACCCAGGAGTTTGCCGCCGAGGCGAAACTTCGCTTTGACGAGGCGGAGAAATTTAAGATTGCGGAAGGCTTTGTCAGCTTGGGCGGAGCCTACGAGGAGCCTGATAACCCCAAAGTGGCGGCCGTCTCCAAGGTGGCCCGCAATGTCCTCACTCGTCTGCACCTTCAGGTCAATCAGACGATCCAGTTTTACCGGACTCAGCAGGGTGGTGGTGCGCCAGTTCGGGTTCTGCTTTGTGGCGGCGGCTCAATTATGCCCTATTCGGCCCAGTTCTTTCAGGAAAAGCTGAATCTAGGGGTCGAGTTTTTTAACCCGTTTCGAAACGTCCAGATTGACCCGTCGGTGGTCGTGGAGGATTTGGAAAAGGTCGCCCAATGCTTTGGGGAAATCGTGGGTTTGGCGCTCCGCAGCGTTGCTCAATGCCCTGTGGAGCTAAATTTGGTCCCGAAAGCATCGTTGGTGCGCCAGGAATTCAACTCAAAGAAGCCCTATCTCCTGGCCTCAGCGTTCGCGTTGGCGCTTGGTGTTGGAGCTGTGGGAATGTTCTTGCAGCAGTCGGCGAGCGCCTTTCGGGAAGGTTCTGAAAAGATAGCCGAAAAACTAACCCCTCTGGAGAGTGTTAAGTCATCTTTGCAGGCCGAGGAAGCCAAGCTTGCCAAGTTGACGGAGGAGGCGAATCAACTGGGAGTTTGGTTGCAGGACCGGACTTACTGGGCTGAAATCTTTACTGAGCTTCGACGCATTCTTCTCGAAACTGAAAAATCCGCCCGCGTTAAGCTCGGTGCGGAGGTGGGAGTGTGGATCGATACCCTGCTTTCAACGGAGCCTACGGTTCAGGTGGCGGCGGCCGAAGATGATACGCCGAAGCCCATGATGATTATGGATCCCATTCTGGCGCGGCGATACGGGTTGGTCCCGCAAAAGGCACCCGATGCCGATGGTGCGGAGTCGCCTTCAGACGGCGGGGGAAAAAAGGGGGGGAACAACACCAATGAGGTGGCGGTGATCAATATCACGATCCGGGCTGTCAACCTGAAGGCAAAAGCAAACAGCGATCTGGCCTATGAAGTGGAAAGAAACATGAGGACGAGTTCTCTGTTTGATGAGAAAGAAACCCAACTTTCTGGAACATTGGATCAGGTCGATGATTCCAGTCCGTCCTTTACCTTCCCCCTGAAGGTAAAATTGAGGCGCCCAATTAAACTCTGAAATGGACTGGATTAAGAAAAACCTGCTGTTTGTTGTCGGCCTAGGCGTTGCAGCGTGCTTGTTTGCCGGAGCGGTCGTCTATTTCCTTCAATCCCTCGAAGCCAAGGCCGCCGCCAACGAGGAATTGGAGACCAAGAACAAGCAGCTCACGGAGCTGGTTGCCCGCGATACCTATCCCAACAAAGAAAACATTGCGCTGGCGAAGGCTGACCAGGCGAGAGTGTCCAAATTCATTGCTGACGCAAGGGGTCGATTTGGGCTGATAGAGCCGGGAATCTCACTCGACAACGCTTCCTTCAAGTCACTGCTAGAGGGCACCATTTCATCCCTTGAACGGGAGGCGACCAGGTCAGGCGCCAAACTTCCGGGCGAGAAGTTCAGCTTTACCTTTGCTGATCAGCGAAAGCAGCTTCAGTTACCTGCCAACTCGCTGGCTCCGTTCGCGCGCCAATTGGGAGACATCCAAGACATCTCCCGGGTCCTTTTTGACGCCAAGATTCATAAACTGATCAGTCTTAAGCGAACAGGTGTCGGGACAAATGACAGCGTCGGTAATCCTGATATTCTCAGTAAGAAGCCGGGCACTAACGCCGTCGCCGGAGCATCAATCTATCCCTACGAGGTTGCCTTCCAGTGTTTCAGTTCGGAGTTGTCAGAGGTCTTGGAGGGTTTTGTCAAGGCCTCCAAATCATACGTTCTGAAGACCATCAACGTCGAACGCGGTGAAGGCGAATCTGCCCCGAGCCAAGCCGTCGCGCTCGCACCGGGTATGGGATCAATGGGCATGGACCCTA
>JAYUSF010000177.1:0-5056 GCA_043755815.1 Verrucomicrobiota bacterium | reverse complement strand
CGGCGGGTTTGCCGGCGACCTGTATGCCACGCTGGTTCACGGCAACGACTCCATCGTCTTGCTCAACCGTCCCGGCCGGGACACCGGCTGGCGTTCCGGCTACGGAGATGGCACGGAGATCAACGTCACGTTTTTCGCCCTCGGCACCGACGATATCCACATCTATCGGGAAGTGCTGAACGGCAGCCCGTCGGTGGCTTTGAACGGTCCGCTGACCGGTGTTTGGCAACCCGACGGCCGCTCCGCCAATCCGATCAGCGTGCTCAATGCCAGCCCCCGCAACCCGGACATGGACGTCTTCAATTCGGCGTCGCCCGCCGGACTGTGGACCCTGTTCGTCGCCGACCTGTCCAACGGCGGCCTCTACCAACTGAACGAGTGGACGATCGAGCTGACCGGCCTGACACCGGTGCCGGAACCCATCGAAACGGCCGCCGTGTTTGCCTTGGCCGGGATTGTCGCGGGACTTTGGTTGCGGCGATCCGGCCGCTAGGCTGACGCCATGAAGCAGAAGCTCGTAGTCGTCGCCGCTGTCGTGCTCTGTGCCGCCATCCTTGGCTTTGGCATCGCCGGCGGCGTGTTGGTAGGACGACTTTTGCCACAGGCGCAGCGGCCGGCCATCGCGAACACGCCGGCCATCGTCACGCAAATCCAGGCGCTCTCGCAGCTGGTCACCGTGAAGTATGTCTTCGAAAAGGTGATCCAACTCGACGACGTGAAATGGTATGGCCAGAACCGCCTGTTGATGGTTGCCCATGGCGTCGCCAAGGCTGGCGTCGATCTCCAGAAGGTCACGGCCGCCGATGTGAAGGCGCGCGATGGCAAGCTCACGCTGACGTTGCCCAAACCGCAGTTGCTCGACGTTTATCTGGAGGAAAACCGCACCGAGGTCGTGGAGCGTTCCACCGGCATCCTGCGCGAGTTTGACCAGCAAATGGAACAGGACGCCCGCCGTCAGGCCGTGGACCAGATCCGCCTGGCGGCCCGCGCCTCGGGAATCCTGAAGGACGCCGAGGAACGCACCCGCCTGCAGCTCACCGCGCTCGGCCAAACCGCCGGCTTCAGTGAAGTAACGGTGCGGTTCCAATGAAGTTCAGAGCAGCACCCCAGCGACGCAGGCGGTCAGGTAACAGGCGATGAGGCCGCCAAACATCGCCTTGAATCCCAATTGGGCCAGGTCACCCCGGCGCGAGGGCACGAGTGCCCCGATGCCCCCGATCTGGATCGCGACACTGGCCAGATTGGCAAACCCGCACAGGGCGTAGGTCGCCAACGTAAAGCTGCGCGGATCCAGTTGCTCCTTCATGCCGGTCAGGCTGAGGTATCCCACAAATTCGTTGAGCACAATCCGCTCGCCGAGCACCTGCCCGATGGCTACGCAATCGCGCGGCGGCACGCCCATGAGCCAGGCAACCGGCGCGTTGAGGTAACCGAACGCGACTTGAAGCGGCCGCTCGACAACTAGCCCGGTCAGGCCCAACGCGGAACCCAGCACCCAGTTGGCCGCGGCGACCACGGAGGTGAAAGCGATCAGCATCGCGAGCACATTGATGGCGAGCTTCATGCCGTCGCCGGCTCCGGTGCACAGGGCGTCGATGGCGTTCAGGTGATCGCGCTCAACCTTGGCGGTGGCGCCGGCTCCGGTCTGGCTCGGTTCGGTCTCCGGCACCAGCACCTTGGAGATCAGCAACGCGGCGGGCGCACTCATTACGGAGGCGGTCAGTAGGTGACCTGCGGGAACGTGGAGCACGCCGGAGTAAACCGCGGCGACACCGCCGGCGATGGTCGCAAAGCCGCCGACCATCATGCAGTTCATCTCCGATCGCGTCATGCCCGCGATGTAAGGCTTGATGACGAGCGGCGCCTCGGTCTGGCCCATGAAGATGTTGGCGGCGGCCGAGAGGGTCTCGCTGCCGCTGGTGCCCATGGTCCGGCGCATCACCCACGCCATGCCGCGAACCACCCATTGCAGCACGCCCCAATGATACAGCAGCGTGGAGACCGCGCTGACGAGAATGATGGTGCCCGTCACCACAATCCCGAGAACGACTGCATTGCCGGGCCCGAACGGTTTTTCCATCAGTGAACGCTGGGCCAGCGCGCCGAACACAAGCGCGTTGCCCTCGTCCGCAAAGCCGATGAATTTCACGACCAGTGCTTGCGCCTGGTTGAAGAGCCATTCGCCTCCGCGGGTCTTCAGAATCAGGGCACCGACTGCAAACTGCAGGCCCACTCCCCAGAGCGCGATCCGCCACGGGAACCGGCGGCGGTTCCCGGAAAAGACCCAGGCCACCGCGATGAGGATCAAGATACCCAGTCCACTCGTCAGTTTGAGCGTCACAGGCTGGCAACGTATCGGGCTCGGGCGACGCCTGTCGAACTCTGAGCACCAACCGTCCGAGTGGGGGCCGAGAAATGCAGCCGAGAAATGCAGCCGAGAAATGCAGCTTGCCGCAGCCGGTTCACTCGCTTAGATAGCCCGCGCTGTCGGGCAATCCGGGAGCAATGCCAGCCGGCCGGTGTAGCTCAGTGGCAGAGCAACGGTTTCGTAAACCGTAGGTCGTCGGTTCAATCCCGACCACCGGCTCCATTTTCTACCTTTTCCTGTCCATCGGATGATGGTGGTGGAGCCCGAACCATGGGGCTCAACGCCGACTGTTCGCCCATGCCGCATTTCGCCCGTTACCTCGGCATCGACTATTCCGGCGCGCAAACGTCCACCAGCAGCCTGACCGGCTTGCGCCTCTACGCCGCCACGCCCGCACAGCCGCCTGCCGAGATACCGCCGCCGCCCAGCCCGCGCAAGTATTGGACGCGCCGCGGTCTCGCCGAGTGGCTCGTCGCCGAACTGCGCGACGGCCCGCCCACGCTCATCGGCATCGACCACGCCTTTTCCTTTCCGCTGCGCTACTTCGAGGTCCACCGCCTCCCGCCCGATTGGCCCGCATTCCTTGATGACTTCCAGCACCACTGGCCGACCGATGGCGATCACTTGTATGTCGATTTCATCCGGGATGGACTGCACGGCGATGGGGCCGCGCGCACCGGTGATTCCCGCTGGCGGCGGATGACCGAGGAACGGAGCCGCGCGAAGTCCGTCTTCCACTTCGATGTGCAGGGCAGCGTGGCGAAGTCCACTCACGCCGGTCTGCCGTGGCTGCGCAACCCGCACCAACACGACGCCTACAGCGTCGCCCGCCGGATGCAGCAGAGCGACGCCACCGACACGCTGCCCGTCCATTTCCACCCACAGCTCCGCCCCTCCGAGCGAACGCTGGCCCAGTTGGAAGGTTGGATCCTCGGCCTCGCCTGAAGAAATCTGGGCGCTGACTTGATTCCGACCGGACCGGGGGCAAGACCGAGCAATGGGTGGCGGAGGGGGCGCTGCGGAAGGCCGGCACGCAACGCGCCCGTGCCCGGGTCCCGGCGCGGTTTGCCGGATCGTTCGCCTGGGTGCTGCCGTCTTGGCGGACGAGCCGTTTGGGCGGTCGCATGCAACCTGAAGGCTTGGCGACAGCGGCCAAGGCGTTACGGGTTTCCCGATGGAGTGACGGCCGTGACGCAGCGGACCTTGCGGAAGTGAAGGGGCACGAACTCCCTGCTGACTCGGACCGGATTCTCTGAATAGCCTGACGGCCGGTAAACACTGTCATTCCCTTGGATCTCGGCCGTCCTTTCAATTCATGCTTCTGGTTCGCTCAGTCCTGCCGCCGCTGCGGATGTTGGCTGGCCGTCTTGATTTGCGGACTCGGTCTGGCGGGAGCGGAGGGGAAGCGGCGCGTGGCGGTTCTGACCACCGTCTACCGGCACAATTCCCATGCCGATGTCATCGCCAGCCGGTTGCTCCTGACCGACATGCTCGACGGCACCGGAAAGGAATCCCCACTGAAACTGACCTCGCTGTATGTCGAGCAGCGGCCCCCCAACGATATCAGCCGGCTGCTGGCCGCGTCCCACCGGTTCCGCCTCGGCACGAGCATCGCTTATGCCCTGCCCCTCGGGACCGGCACGCTGGCGGTGGAGGGCGTCCTGCTGATCGCCGAGCACGTGGACTATCCCCTTTCTCCAACGGGAAATGCCCGGTATCCGAAGCGTCGGTTCTGGGACGAGCTGCTGGCGGTCTTCCGCCAGAGCGGACGCGTGGTGCCGGTCTTCGTGGACAAGCATTTGGCCGACAATTGGGAGGACGCCAAATACATCCACGACACCGCGCGGGAACTCGGCATCCCGTTGATGGCCAACTCCTCGGTTCCCGTTTCCTGGAGAATGCCACCGGCGGATGTGGTTCGGGGCGACGACCTGGAAGACGTCGTCATCCTGACCTATGGCTCGACCGATCATTACGGATTCCACACGCCGGAGTGCCTGCAAGCCGTGGTGGAGCAACGTCGGGGCGGCGAAACCGGGATTCGGGCCGTCCAAGCTCATCAGGACGTGGCGGTCTGGCAGTGGCTTGGCGAACGCAAGGTCGCCCCCGATTTGCTGGAGGCGGCCCTGCGAACCCTGGGCGATGAGCCGCTCTCGTTGGAAACGCTACGGGCGAAAGTCCCGAGGCCGATCCTTTGGCACGTCGAATACTCCGACGGCCTGAGGGCCTCGGTGCTGGAGTTGAATGGGGCCGTCAACGGCTGGGCAGGCGCGTGGCGGCGGCGGTAGGGGCGGAAGGTGGAAGCCACGCGGTTCTGGACGCAGGAGGCACGCCCCGCCGCCCACTTCACGCTGCGCCTCAATGGCATTGAGCGAATGATGCTGGAGGGGAAGCCCGCGTGGACCGCTGACCGGACGCTGATGTCGAGCGGACTGCTGGATACCCTGCTGCAATCCGGGGTCCAGGATGGGTGCCGACTGGAGCCCCCTTGGCTGGACTGGGGCTATTCGTCGGCTTGGCGTTGGCAGCCGCCGCCCCCGCCGCCACCCAGTCGGCCCTGGGGTGAGCAGTGAGGGCTTCCGGGTCCTTGGCGCGGGCGAGCGCGGGTGTTCATCTGTCGCGGGGCGAGCAAAACAGGACAGGTGGTGTAGTTAGCAAAACAGGAATCCGGTGTGTCCGCCCCACGTC
>JAYUSF010000176.1:0-16762 GCA_043755815.1 Verrucomicrobiota bacterium | reverse complement strand
GTCGCTGGAACGCCTCGATCCTGCGTCCAAGCGGCCGGCTTGAACGAATATGCGGGTGGGGTCAGCTAGGCCAGCGAACCAGATTGCCTTTCATTGGTTCCCTGAAGGTTGATCGGGTGAGCACGCACTTTCGCATCTCCCATCGTCGGGGCTTCCAGACCTCGGGTCCCCACGGTAGCTTCACGCCAATGAAGCCCCACTTCCGCCCCCTGCTCGCGGCGATTGCCTGCTTACAACTGGCGCTGGCCGCCGCGCCGCTGTCGCTCCACACCCGCGTGCGCGTGCCGGCCGACGCCCAGACCAACGAATGGCGCTTGGTCGAGAAAACGGCGACGTGGCACGCCAGCCGAACCGCCGTCGTCGTCTGCGACATGTGGGACAAACACCATTGCCCGGATGCGACCGAGCGCGTCGGCGAAATGGCGCCGCGGATGAACGAGGTCCTGAAAGTCGCCCGCAAACAGGGTGCGCTCATCATCCATTGCCCGAGCGACACGATGGATTTCTACAAGGACCATCCGGGCCGAAAGCTCGCCCAGGCCGCACCCAAGATCCCCACCACGATTCCGCTCGAAGGCTGGTGCTCGCTCAAGCCCGACAGGGAAGCCCCGCTGCCCATTGATGATTCGGACGGCGGCTGCGACGGCTGTCCCGATTGCCCAAGCTTCAAGGCCTGGAGCCGCCAGCACCCCGCGTTGGAGATCATGGAGGGGGACGCAGTCACCGATTCCGCCGAGGCGTTTTACCTCATGCGCCAACGCGGCATCACCAACGTCATCGTCATGGGGGTCCACATCAACATGTGCGTGCTGGGTCGGCCGTTCTCAATTCGCCAGATGGTTCGGCAGGGGCAGAACGTCGTGCTCATGCGCGACCTGACTGACTCGATGTATAACCACCGCAGGGCGCCTTACGTTTCCCACTTTCGCGGCACGGAACTCGTCGTCGAACACATCGAGCAATACTGGTGCCCGAGCATCACGAGCGCCGATTTCCTCGGTGGCGAGGCGTTCCGTTTCAAGGGCGATGCGAAGAAGACGGTCTGTTTCATCATCGGCGAGAATGAATACCACACCTCGACGACACTGCCGGAATTCGCCCGGAAGGAACTGGCCTGGCGCGGGTATTCGATCACCTATGTGACGGCCTCTGATCGGGTGGAGGACAACGATTTCAAGAACTGGGAGGCCATTCGCAGCGCTGACGCGCTGGTCATCAGCACGCGCCGCCGCAGTCCGCCCAAGCCGATGCTGGACGCCATCCGGGCGCACATTGCGGCAGGCAAGGCCGTGGTGGGGATCCGCACGGCGAGCCACGCCTTCGAGCTGCGCGATCAGAAGGCAGCGACCGAAACCAACTGGATGCACTTCGACGAGGAAGTCCTTGGCGGTGACTATCAGGACCATTACGGCACCGGGCCGGGCAAGACCACCGTCGTCCGTCGGCATGCCGAAGCCGGAGGCAGCGCGCTCCTAAATGGCCTGCCGGCAGAGTTTCGGGCGAAATCCCACCTCTACAGGAACCGCAATCTGAAGCTTTCGGCCACGACGCTGCTCAGCGGCCAGACCGAAGACGGCCGGTCCCTGGTGGAGCCGGTGGCCTGGATCAACACCGCGGAAAATCGCAGGGTGTTTTACACCTCCCTGGGCGGTCCCGAGGACTTTCTGGAACCGGGATTCCGCCGCCTCCTGCTCAACGGCATCCTCTGGAGTTTGGACGAGTTCATCCCACCGGCGGTATCCGATGCATCCGCCGCCGTGCCCAAGCGATGACCGGCGATTCCGCCTGCCGTAGGAGCCGTCAATGAAAGGATTTGGGCTCCGAAGATGCCTGTTTCTAAAACTGGCGGAAACTGCGCGACTTCACATCACAGGCGAGCTGACTACCCTTCCGATCCCGCCGCCGAAAATTGCAGACCGAGCGCTCAGATCGGAGTCAGAGCTGAAACTCTTTGGGACTCCCCCCTTCAGTCGCTTGCAATTCAAGCCAGTGCAGCAGTTGCAGAATTGGAGGCGAGGGTCGGAATCGAACCGACGATGCAGCTTTTGCAGAGCCGTGCCTTACCACTTGGCTACCCCGCCACCCTTGAAGCGCGGGAAATAAAAGGGACACCCGCCGTCGGGGCAAGCATTTGATTTTCCGGCGTTGACGGTTTTCCAGTGCGAACCCGAATCTCCGCCTCTTCGATATGCCGAAAATTGCGCGCGCCCTTCTTTCCGTATCCGACAAGTCCGGGCTGGTCCCTTTTGCCAGGGTGCTGGCGGAGGCCGGGGTTGAACTGGTTTCCACCGGCGGAACGGCCAAGGCTTTGCGGGCCGAGGGATTGACCGTCATTGAATTGGGCGACTACACCGGCTTTCCAGAAATGCTCGATGGTCGGGTTAAAACTCTGCACCCGAAAGTGCATGGCGGCCTGCTGCACCTCCGCGACAACGCCGAGCACGTTGCCACAGTGACGCAGCACGGCATCCCTGCGATTGATCTGGTGGTGGTCAACCTGTATCCGTTCGAACAAACCGTCGCCAAACCCGACGTATCGCTCCACGACGCCATCGAAAACATCGACATCGGCGGCCCCTCGATGCTCCGCAGCGCAGCGAAGAACCACGATTCGGTGACGGTGATCATTGATCCCGCCGACTACGCAGCCGTTGCGGAGTCAGTGAAGATTGCCGGCGGAACCACGTTGGAGCTTCGTCGCCGGCTTGCCGCCACGGTCTTCGCCCGAACCGCCGCCTACGACGCCGCGATCGCCGCTCATCTGACCAAAGAGTTTTGCGGCTCCGCACCCGCGCTGCCCACTTTGGCCATCAGCGCACCGCTGGTGCAGGCGCTGCGCTACGGTGAAAATCCACACCAGAAGGCGGCGCTTTACGGACGATTCCGTGACTACTTCACGCAACTGCACGGCAAGGAGCTTTCCTACAACAACATCCTCGACCTGACCGCGGCCGCGGCCCTGATCGGCGAGTTCGACGGCGAAACCCCAACCCTCGCCATCCTGAAACACACCAACCCTTGCGGGGTAGGTCAGGGCACCACGCTCCGGGATGCCTGGGACAAGGCGTTCGCGACGGATCGGCAGGCGCCGTTCGGAGGCATCATCGCGGTGAACCAGACGCTCGACCGTGCTTGTGCCGAGGCCATCGCAGAGATCTTCAGCGAAGTCATCGTCGCGCCGGATTACACTTCGGACGCGCTGGCTTTGCTCCAGCAGAAGAAAAACCTGCGCCTGCTCAAAGCGCTCAAGAACCCGGCGACGACAGCTCCCAACGACATCCGGAGCGTCGGTGCGGAATCGTTCCTCTGGCAGGAGCGTGATCTCAAGCAGACAACCGCAGCAGACCTGAAGGTGGTCACTCAACGGCAGCCCACCGAGGCAGAACTGCGGGCGATGCTTTTCGGCTGGCGAGTGGTCAAGCACCTTAAGTCGAACGCGATCGTGTATGTCGGCGCAGATCGGACTCTCGGCGTGGGCGCGGGACAGATGAGCCGGGTCGATTCCAGTCGCATAGCGGTCTGGAAAGCGAGCGAAGCCGGCCTGCCGCTACAGGGCAGCGTGGTGTGTTCGGATGCCTTCTTCCCCTTTCCCGACGGCTTGATCGCGGCCGCCGAAGCCGGCGCCACCGCCGCGATTCAACCGGGCGGTTCCGTGCGCGACGCCGACGTGATCAAGGCCGCCGATGAGCGTGGCCTCGCGATGGTGTTCACTGGTCATCGACACTTCCGACACTAAGACCAATGTCATGCGCTCCGCAGGGCGCTCGGCGTATCGCCGTAAACCTTGTTAGTGCTGGTGAAGATGAAAACGGCCTCCGGCGAATGCTGACGCGTCGCCTCAAGCAGGTTGAGCGTGCCGGTGGCATTGACGTGGAAGTCGGTAAACGGTTCGCGGGCCGCCCAGTCATGTGAGGGCTGGGCGGCGGGGTGGACCACCGCCGCTATCTCTCGCCCCAACCGCCGAAACAGGCCGTCCACGGCGTCCTGATTGCGAATGTCGAGGGACTCATGCCGAGAGCGAGAACAGGCGGCTGCAAGCCGCGCCACGTTGCTGGAAGTCGATGCCTCGCGGCCAAAGAAATAGGCCCGCATATCGTTGTCGATACCGACCACGTCGAAACCCTTGGCGTGGAAAAAACGGACCGTCTCCGAGCCGATCAAGCCTCCCGCGCCCGTTACTACAAGCAGTGCCATATTGTTGGGGCGGGATCTGACCGTCGTTTGCAACCCCGCCCGCCCGTAGAGAAAGCCAAGCGGGTATCCGACGACGAGATTTTTCTCGCTGCCGGATTGCCCACCCGACTTCGACGGCTAGCCTCGCCCAATGAAAGTCCGGAAGCTGCTCCATACGCGCTATCGCCTGAACGACCTCGACCGGTCGGTGAACTTCTACCGGGACGTCCTCGGCCTGGAAGAGGTCCGCCGCCACAAGTCACCGCGCGGCTCGGAACTCGTGTTTCTCAAGGCCCCAGAAAGCGAGGAGACGATCGAGCTGTGCCACTTCCCGAATTCCGGACCGGTGGAAGTGCAGCCTGATCTGACCCACCTCGCGTTCCAGGTAGATTCGCTGGAGGAGTTCGGCCGGCATCTCGCCGAACTCGGGCTGAAGTATTCTGACGGGCCGACCTACAAGCCGGATGGTTCGGGCGGGTTCGCCTTCATCGATGCCCCCGAAGGCTATGAGATCGAACTGATTCAACGCTCGCCAGCGGCCGCCGCAGGCAACCAGACCTACTGACCGGATGCTTTGGCGCTGCGGCGAGCATGAATTCACGTTTCCCCGGCCCGCGTTGGTGATGGGCATCATCAACGTGACGCCCGATTCGTTTTCCGACGGCGGTCAGTTTCTCGACCCGGACGCGGCGGTCCGACGCGGGGAGCAACTGGTCGCTGCCGGAGCCGACCTGCTCGACATCGGGGGGGAATCAACGCGCCCTGGGGCGGCGCCGGTCAGCGAAGCCGAGGAGTTGGCCCGGGTGATTCCGGTGATCGAACGCCTCGCTGCTCGGGTAAAGGTTCCGCTTTCTGTCGACACGCTGAAGCCGGGGGTGGCTCGCACTGCGCTGGCTGCCGGCGCAAGCATTGTCAACGACGTGGCCGCCAACCGCGATTCGCCGGAAATCTGGGAGGTAGTCGCCGGAGCCGGAGCCGGCTACATTGCCCTGCACATGCAGGGAACACCGCAGACCATGCAGCTCGCACCGCGTTACCACGAGGTCGTGGGCGAGGTGCGCCGCTTTTTCTCCGAACGGCTGGACCGGCTCAAGGAAGCGGGCGTGACCGGGGATCAGGTCGTGCTGGATCCGGGGATCGGCTTTGGGAAGACGCTCGAACACAATCTGGACTTGCTCGCCCGCTTGGCGGAATTCAAGGGCCTTGCGCGTCCCCTGCTGCTGGGGGTTTCCCGCAAATCATTCATCGGCAAACTGCTCGGCCTCGAGGCTGACCAGCGGGAAGCCGCCGGGCTTGCCTGCTCGGTATGGGCGGCGGCGGAAGGGGTGCAGATTTTCCGCACGCACGATGTGGCGGCGACCGTGCAGGGTCTAAGGATGTTTGAAACCCTGGCGCAACGAAAACCTGAAACCGCTTGAATTTCTGGCAGGTCATCGGGTCGGGATGGCGGCCGGCGGTTGAGATCGTGATTCTCGCCGTCGGACTCTACCACGCGTTCCTGTTCATCCGGCGCACGCGCGGAGCTCCGGTGGTCACGGGGTTTCTCGCCCTGCTGCTGACGCTCACCATCGTGACCCGGGTGCTCGATCTCACGGTGCTCAATGCGCTGTTGAACCAGTTCTTTGGCGTCCTGGCCATTGCGGTGGTTGTCATCTTTCAGCCGGAACTGCGCCGCATACTCGCCGAGTTGGGCAACCTGCCTCTTTTCAACCCCTCACGGGAACAGCGCGAAAACATCGAGGACATCATCCAGACCGTGGACCGCCTTTCCCCGGTCAAGATCGGTGCGCTGATTGCCATCGAACAGAACCAACATCTGGGCGAAGTGGTCGAAGGCGGCGTTCCCATCGAGTCCGAACTCACGCCGGAAATGATGGAAACCATCTTCTTCCCGAACAACGCAATCCATGACGGCGGCGTGATCGTGCGGGACGGACGGATCCTGAGGGCGGCGTGCATCTTTCCGCTGACGCAGCGGCAGGATTTGCCCAAATCGGTCGGCACCCGGCATCGCGCCGCCATTGGTTTGTCTGAGGAATCCGACGCGGTCGTCGTGGTCGTCTCCGAGGAAACCGGTTCCATCGCCTATGCGTATCGTGGGCAGTTGGTCCGGGGCATCACCGCCGACGAGCTTCGCGCCTTTCTGACCTCGGTCTTGGTGCGACAGGTCGAACCCCGCTCATGGTGGCAGCGGGTTCGCGCCTTTCGGGCCAAAGGTCAGACATCCCGCGTCGGCAACGAAGGACACTGAAATGCTGGGACACGATTTTTTCGTCATCAACCGCTGGCAGAAGCTCTTCGCGCTGCTTTTGGCGGTGCTGATCTGGCTGGCCGTCCGGTCCGGGATTGCGCTGGCACCGTCGGCCGGTGACGTGGGCCATGGAATCCGGCAGTTCGACCGAATCCCGGTGGCGGCGCTCAGCTCTTTATCCAATCCGTCCCGCTTTCGGCTCGAACCCGAGCTGGTGACGGTAATTCTCCGGGGAAGTCCGCTGATTTTGGAGAAGATCCGGGAAGAGCAACTCGAAGTCTTCGTCAACCTGTCCGCGGGCTCAGGCACCAACGGCACCCGACCGATACACGTCTACGTTCCCGCCGGAACGGAACTCGTTTCAGTCCGACCGCGGGAGGTCCTGGTTGACCGTTTGCCCGCAAACAAGGCCGCCGCCCACCAATAGCTTTTCTCCGCAAACCATGCCCTCACCTAAACGCATCTTCGGCACGGACGGTGTCCGCGGCCGGGCCAACATCGAACCCGTAACCGCCGAGACGGCGCTAAAGCTCGGTCGCGCCGCGGCCCATGTCTTCAAGCGTCACGTCGGCCAGGCCAAGGACCGGGTCCGCCACCGCATCGTCATCGGCAAGGACACCCGGCTCTCCGGCTACATGCTGGAAAACGCCATTTCCTCCGGCGTCCTGTCCATGGGCGTCGACGTCGTATTCATCGGGCCGCTGCCCAGCCCCGGCGTCGCCTACGTGACCCGCTCGCTGCGCGCCGACGCGGGCATCGTCATCACGGCGTCCCACAATCCCTACGACGACAACGGCATCAAGTTTTTCCGGGCTGACGGCTACAAGCTTGACGACACGATCGAAGGCGAGATCGAGGAACTCGTCTTCAGCGGCGAAATCGAAAATATCCGCCCTACCGCCGGGGAGATCGGCAAGGCCGTGCGCGTGGACGACGCCATCGGACGCTATGTCGAACATGCGAAGTCCAGCTTTCCTCGCGGGCTCACCCTCGAAGGGATGCGCATCGTCATCGATTGCGGTCATGGAGCCGCCTACAAGACCTCGCCCATGGTGCTGCGCGAACTGGGCGCTGACGTGATCAGTTTCGGCACCCAGCCCAACGGCACGAACATCAATCTGGACTGCGGCTCAATGCACCCGGCGCTGCTTGCCAGCAAGGTGCGCGAATACCGGGCTGACCTTGGCATTGCCCACGATGGCGACGCCGACCGGGTGATCCTTTGCGACGAGCACGGCAACCTGATCGATGGCGACGACATCATGGCCATCGCCGGCCTGCAAATGCTGGCCGAAGGCACGCTCGCGCAGAAGACTGTGGTCGCCACGGTGATGAGCAATGCCGGCCTTGATGCCGCGATCGTGGCCGCCGGCGGCCGGGTTCTGCGCACGCCTGTCGGCGACAAGCACGTCATCGACCTGATGCTGGCCGAAGGCTACTCGCTCGGCGGCGAACAAAGCGGCCATCTGATCTTCCGGGACCACAGCACCACAGGTGACGGACTGGTGGCCGCCCTGCAGATCCTGAGCGCCATGAAAACCCGTGACCTGCCGCTGTCGGTAATGGCGAATTGTTGGCAGCGTTTTCCCCAGGTCGTCACGAATGTGAAAGTCCGCGCCAAGCCCGCCTTCGAGGAACTGGAGGAAGTTCTGGATCTCGTCCGGCAAGCCGAGGCCGAAGTGAAGCCCCAGGGCGGCCGGGTGCTGCTGCGTTACTCCGGCACCGAACCCAAGGCCCGCCTGCTGATGGAAGGTCCGGACTTGGCGGTGCTCAACTCCTGGAGCGAACGCATCTGCGGCTCCATCCGGCGCCAGCTCGGAGGCGGCTAGGTCATGCGGTCGCCGCCAGGCTGGGATGACTTTCCACCCCGCCGGTCACCGGAAATCCAGCTTCACGCCGACCTTGTCCAGCGTTGAACCCTCAGCTTGGTGCAGCAGGGCCACTGCCCGGTAATAGTCTGCCACGGCATTGACGGCATCGGCGGCCGCCGTCACCAGCTGGTTTTGGAGGTTGAGCACCTCGAAGTAAGTGCTCTTGCCGTTTTCCAGCTTCTTCTGTTCGGCTTCAAGGGCTTGCTGCGCGAACAGACGGGCGTCGCGGGTCGCCCCGATTCGTTCGAAGGCTGTCTGCGCGTTGAGGATGGCGTTGTCCACGTTCACCATGATGGACTGCTCCAATCGTTTCAGCTGCAGGAGAAGCTGTTCCCGCGTCAGCTTGGCGGACTTGAACCGGCTTCGTTCCCCACGGTTGCTCAGTGGAATGCTGAGCACGGCCCCGAAACTGTGGGTCGGATCGTTGCGATCGCGGATCGCCGAGAACAGGTCACCGGAGCCGATCCCGGCGGGCTCGTCGCGGGCAACCCGCCCCGCCGAGCTGTAGGAAGCATTCACGTCCAACTGGGGATAAAGCTGGTTGCGGCGAAACCGCAACGTGACGTCCTGCTGCTCGACCGCAATCTGCTGTTGGATGATGTCCGGGCGCAACGTCAGCGCTTGGTGCCAGCTATCCTGCCGGTTGAAGACGTAGGGTGCGGGCGCCAACTGGTCCGCGGTGTCGAGGATTTCCTCGATCGATCCGTAATCGTCGGTGATCAGCCGCTTCAGGTCGTTGTTGGCGGTCAGGAGATTCTGCCGGGCACTGATCAGGCTAACCCTGACGGCGGCCACGCGGGCCTCAGAGCGCTTCTCCTCCAGGGGGGCCAGCATACCCACTTCCACCTTCTTCTTGCTCTCGACCAAGGAACGTTGCGCCAGCTCCAGCGCATTCTCCTGCACCCGGACCGCCTCGCGCGCGGCGAACAGGTTGAAGTAGCCGACCTGCACCGCGGTGACGGTGCTGATGATCTGGAGCCGGACCCCCTGCTGGTCCTGCTTCAGCGCTCCTTTGGCCAGCCGAATCGTCCAACGGGCCGCATCGATCCAAGAATTCCGGAGCAAGGGCTGGGTCACCGTGGCCGTCGCAGCACCGACGTAATCCACCGTATCCTCGAAGCGCCCGGTCGCCGGGTTGAACTGTGCCCCGTTGATCCGCTGGGCGTTGCCGGTAAGGCTGTAGGTGGTGCCCGTGGGCAGCACGCCGCTCAGACCGGGATTGAAGGAATTGAACTCCTGGTTGGAAGGCGGCGCCACGAAACCGCCGAAGCGGCCGCCGCCCGGGTCCTGTTCAATGCGCCGGTTGGCCGAAAAGCGGAAGGTCGGGTCATACGCCGCATAGCTGCCCCAAAGGTCCATCTCCGACAGCTCAGGCAGATAGCGCGAAATGCGGATGTCCAAGTTTTTCTGCAGCGCCTGCTGGATGCATTCATCAAGGGACATCGCCTTCACGGCGGAATCGGCGGCATGGGGCAACGCCGGAGCCAGCAGAGCGGCGGCGACGAGCGCGGAAAGGTGCTTCATGTTTCGTGCAGACTGCGAAATGTCCACCAAGGGGTCAAACGTGAGTTTACCGACAGGAAAGACGACCCGCCGATGACGCCATCGGTTTCAGGGAAATTCACCCGGCCTCACGCCCAGATCGCTTCGCCCGTCACCGCACGGGCGCATTCCAGCGCGCTGGTAAACGCATCCTCGTGGAAGCCGTAGCGGAAGTAGCTCCCCGCAAAGTAGACCGCCTGCGCCGGCGAACGGCGGTTCAGGCCCGGCAGCCGCCCCTGCGCCCGGATGGCGCCCGCGCTGAAGAGCGGATGCTCGTAACGAAGCGTCCGCAGGACGTGCTCCGGCCGGACCGATTCCTCGCCATTGATGGACACGAAGCAGTTCACCCGCTCACTGACGCCCTGCAACTCGTTCATCCAATAGATCGTCTGGGGTTGGCCGCCGCCCGTCCCGCCTGCGATCCGGTAGTTCCACGACGACCAAGCCAGACGGTTCCGGGGCATCACCGCTTCATCGGTGTGAACGGTCGCCACGTTGGGCTGATACCGAAACTCCCCGAGCAGGCGCCGCTCCTCGTCATCCGCATCGGCCAGGAGGGCAAGGCTTTGATCGGCGTGACTGGCCAAAATCACCTTGTCGAAGGTTTCGGCCCCGCCTCCTTCGGTCGTGACCGTCGCCCCGCCGCCGGCCAACCGCCTCACGGCGACCACCGGGGCATTCAGCCGCACCCGGTCGCCGAACTTGGGCCAGAGCCGCCGGACATATTCCCGGGAACCGCCATCCACCGTCCACCAAGGGTGCTGGGTGTGCAGTCCGAGGAAACCGTGGTTGTGGAAGAAACGGAGCAATGTGAGCACCGGGAATTCCAGCATCCGGTCCGGCGGCGTGCTCCAGACCGCGCTGCTCATCGGCACGAGATACAGGTCGAGGAAATCCCGGCCGTAGCCCCGCCGCTCCACGTATTCGCCCACCGTCAGGTCCGCCCACTGCGGTTCCATTAGGGCGGCCACCGCGTCCCCGTTGAAGCGGTTCACCACGTAAAGCAGGTTCCAGAAGCGCGGCCGGAACAGGTTGGCGCGCTGGGCGAACAGTTCGTTGATGCCGGAGCCGCAAAACTCGATGCCCGCCGGCAGGTGCTGCACGCTGAACGACATCTTCGTCGGCTTCACCGGCACGGCCAGTTCGGCAAACAAGCGGCACAGGTTCGGATACGTCACGCGGTTGAAGACCATGAAGCCGGTGTCGAATTGGACCCGTTCGCCGCGCGCCTCGACGTCAACCGTGTTCGTGTGCCCACCCGCGTAATCGGCCTGCTCGAACAGCGTCAGGTCGAAACGGTCGTGCAGAAACCAGGCGCAGCCGAGCCCGGCGATCCCGGTGCCGACAATCGCAAGACGAGGTTTGGACATGCGGCGAAAGGGGTAAGCGCAATCGGCCAAAGCGCAATCCGGGCCTTCGGATGACGCTCCCGACAACTTTCCCTTTGCGTTACTACGCAGACGTATCACTTTGCCACCCGCTAACATTTCCGACCATGTCCGACCCTGTTCCGCACCTCCCCGCCCTCCGTCTTGGCCGCGCCTACGAGTCCCTCGACAAGATCGAGGTCAAAGACCACCGCACCGGCGAAGTCAAAGCCCTCGTCTCGCAGGTCAACGGCGGCATCCTCAAGCGCGACTTGGCAAAGCTTGGCGCCGCCCGCGCTGCGCTAGCCAAGTTCACTGTGGCCGAACTGATGGCGCTCTCCGCCAAGGCCGGCGACCTGTTCCTGAGCGGAACCCTTCCGTTTGGCGATCGCGGCCATACCCAGTCCCCCGAGCAATACATCGCGACGCTCAGCGGCACGTCCGGTCTGCCGCACGTCATGGTGAAGCGTAACATGGCCAAGCTCCACTATGCGCTCACCCACTTGGCGGAGATCCTCAACGGCCTCTCCCGCGGACTCGACTTCGGCATCATTGATCGCGGCTACGGCACCCAGTTCGGCACGAAGCTCAGCTTCTTTCCGACCTGCCAGGCGCTCGGGCTGGTCATGCCCAGCAATTCGCCGGCGGTAAACTCGCTCTGGCTTCCCGCCGTCGCGCTCAAGACCCCGGTGGTCATCAAGCCCGGAAAAGAGGAGCCTTGGACACCCTACCGGCTGATCCAGTCCTTCATCGCCGCCGGCGTGCCGGCCGAGGCATTCGGCTTCTACCCGACCGACCATGAAGGCGCCGCCACCATCCTCAACACCTGCGGCCGCGCGCTGATCTTCGGTGACAAGAGCACGACCGACCAATACGCGAACAACCCCGCCATCGAGGTGCACGGACCCGGCTGGAGCAAGTTCCTCATCGGCGACGACCAGATCGAGAACTGGCGCGACTACGTTGACGTCATCGCCGGCGCGATCAGCGACAACGGCGGGCGCTCGTGCATCAACGCCAGCGCCGTGGTCGTGCCCAAGTATGCCGCCGAAATCGCCGACGCCCTCGCGCAAAAGCTTGGGCCCATCGCCCCGACCCAGCCCGACGATGAGAAGGCGCGCCTGTCGGGCTTCGCCAATCCGAAGATGGCCGACTTCATCGATGCCCAGATCGAAGATGGCCTGAAGACGCCCGGCGCGGAGGATGTGACCGCGAAGTATCGCGGCGGCCCCCGCAAGGTTGTGTCCGAGGGCGGCACCTACCTGCGGCCGACCATCGTGCGGTGCGACTCGTTCGCGCACCCGCTGGCCAACAGGGAATTCCTCTGCCCTTACGCCAGCGTCGTCACCTGTCCACAAAGCGAGATGCTCAGCCAGATCAGCTACACGCTGGCGTGCTCGGCGATCACCAAGGACCCGGCGTTCATCAGGCAGCTCGAAGCGTTCTCGCACATCGACCGCCTGAACATCGGCCCCGTCTCCACCATGGCGATCTCGTGGGACCAGCCCCACGAGGGCAACATGTTCGAGTTCCTCTGGCAGCGCCGCAGCATCGAGCGCGCGTGGTGAGGGGGATCCGGGCACAATACGCTACCAGCTTGCAACTTGCAGCCGCCCGCAAAGATCGCACCTCACAGTGGTTTACCTGCAGCCACCGCTTTGCTATTCCCGGTCGCGTAATTCAGCCTCACAAACCGATGCGCAGTGATTGAGTCACCAAACGGGGGGCTCGCACTCGCCCGGCGCTGGTTGGAAATCACCGAGCATTATGAGCGGCAACAAGATTGAACGCATTTCGGTCGTCGTGCCTGAGAATCCATTCATGCCGGCCGACTTGAAGAAAGTTCATCACTGCCTATGCGCATTGGATGTCGTGAAGCTGATGGCATGGTGGCCGGGCCTGCCACACGCACCTCATCGCGACCCTCAAAAGGTCAAAGCAATCCAGCGTTCGCTTGATTGGAAACGTGTTGCGCAGATTGCAGCATATCTGCTGCAGGCGGAAATCGAAGATTGCGGAGCACTGCTTGATGAGGTGTTTGGCCCGATCTACGAGCCCAAGAAGAACGAACCCGGACGCGAATGGCCTCCCCCGATCAAAGGAACGGTTCGATACGCGAAAAGTTCGTTTCCGTTTTTTACCAATGTCCTAGTTCATGTGAACGGAGCCTCGTTTGACCCGACGCCAAACTTTTTTGGGATGGCCGAGATCGGCCTCAATCCGGCAGCGAAGGACTTTTACCTCACTGTGATCGATGGGCAGCATCGAGTGAATGGTGCCTACTTCGCCCTAAAGATTCGGCAAAAGATCGAACCGAAAGCGAAATTCGAGGTGCCTACGGAAGTGTTTATCGATCTTGACCCAGCCGACTCACCGCCAGTTCGCCAAGCACAGATATTCATCGACGTAAATCTCTATCAAAAGAAGGTGGATCGCTCCCTGGTGGCCGACCTGTTTCCGCTGGCTCGGGGAACTCGCCAGACACTGGATCGCAAGGATCGCGCTCAAGACGTCGGCCGTAAACTGATGCTGGAAGTTGGGCCGTTGGTTGGAATGATTCAAATCCCCGGAATCAAGTATGGTGTCAAAGATGTCGTTACTCTGGCGACGCTGAACACCGCTATCGAGGGGGTGATCCCAGCGCTGGATTCATGCGACATCACGAACCTTGAAGCGCAGGCGTCCTTTTTGGCTCAAGTCTTGGAATGCTGGTTGCAAGCATCTGGACGCGCTGAACAGCAAGGCGCTGGCGAGCTGAGTTCCCAGAATGTAGTCTACCAAGGGCGTATCTTGGTTTCCGTAATCGATTTAGTCCCCGCGATTCTCGCTCACTTGAAGCAAAAGAAAGCGGCTTACGTTTCCGACAGGGCTCGCTCCGAACTCACCGACTGGCTCCGAGCCACGATTGATCGAGCCGGCTTGCTTTCCGAGGGAGTCTTCGTTGCAAAGGACGACTTCAAGAAGCTCGGTTTCTTGGGTAGTGGTGGCATCGGAAGGTTTCGCAATCGCCTTTGGGCCGCCGCTTTCAAGGGTAGAAAGCTCGGGGATCTCGATCCGGAGGAGGTCTCGAATCTTGCCGACAAAGCGCGCGACGGCGTCAACGAGGTGCTCGGCGGGTATGCCAATTGACTACAGCGTGGCTGATCGCGTCCTCGAACTTTCGTTCGAGAAGCTCAAGAAACCGGCAGCCAGTCTGAATTTTCCAGAGCCTGGCACGCTTTCGCGTCAGTTCTCGGCGATGCTTGCCGCCCAAGCTGCAATGGCTCTGCCTCATCAACAAACCTCAATGCTTGCGTCGGCAGGCGTAGAAATGTGGCACCGCGCCATTCACAGCTTTCTCTGGTCAGTCGCATTGACCAACAGCAGCCCCATTTGGGCCTCCAACACAGGCTACTATGCGAGTCATTTTGTCATGCGCGCTTTCTCGCACTCGATGGGGATTTTTAAGTCCTTTACGAAACGGGCGGCACTTCAGGTCATGTTGAACAACGGGCAATTCACCTGCACGGAACTTCCGGAAAAAGGTGGAGAACACGCCTTCTACTGGAAGGTCGTGAAGGGGCATCCAAAGTTTAACGCTGACCCATTGTTTCGAGAAAACAACGAGCGCGAGGATAACAAGAAGGAAGACAAATCAGATTCGATCCACCGCAACTACGCGACATACAACGACCATCTCGACTCCTTCCAACCACTGAAGATTGCTTCATTCGACGAAATGGCGGAGAGGGTTGAACAAATTGGCCGTATCCGTCGCTATTCGGTGACGGCACCCACACCACAACGGGATGATTTCCCTGACGTCGACAAAGTTCAAATCCTCGCATTCCAACGGATTGTTGCCTTCCACGATTTTCTCGAAGAACGACTGTCTGAAAATCGCTTCTGGCGGGCGCACCGGCGGCCAACTTGGTGTAAGGACGTGATGCAGTTTCAAGTGGTGGACAGCGGATTGGAGCAGCCATCGGTCTCATGAAATACATGGGTTCCAAACGAGCGATGTTGGGCAACGGCCTCGGTGAATTGCTGGCACGAGAAGTCGTGCAGGCGCGGCGTTTTGCGGATCTGTTCGCCGGCTCCGGAGCTGTGGCTGTTCACGTCGCCCGTCGTTTTTCTGTTCCTGTCCTGGCCTTCGATCTCCAGCGATACAGTTCCGTTCTCGCCGGGGCGGTTATCAACCGCCAGTCCCCGATTCAGTGGCGAACCACCCTTAAGAAATGGCAGATGCAAGCGGCGCAGATCGTCGAGAGATACACCATTCCTTCAGCCGAGTCTCTGACAGTCAGGCTCGTCGACCAAGTCCGGAATTGGTGCGAGGCACGCCCGGAGTTGCCGATCACCGCGGCCTACGGCGGCCACTACTTCAGCCCGCGCCAAGCCGTGTGGATCGATGCGCTTCGGACAACCCTTCCCAAGACCGAGCCAGCGAAGACAGTGGCCTTGGCTGCTCTGATTCAGGCCGCGAGCCAATGCGCCGCCGCTCCTGGTCACACCGCACAGCCGTTTCAGCCAACAAGAACGGCGAAGCGATATCTTTCTGAAGCGTGGTCCAAGGATATCGTCGCCAAGACCAGCGCTGTGTTTGAAACCATCGCAGATCAGCACGCTAAAGAGACAGGCCATGCCGAAGTAGCTGATGCCAACAATGCTGCCGAGCAGCTAAAGGAAGGCGACTTGGCGTTCGTAGATCCACCCTATTCAGGAGTTCACTACAGCCGCTTTTACCATGTTCTGGAAACGATTGCCGATGGCTGCTGTGGTGAAGTCAGCGGCGTCGGCCGCTACCCGGCACGCGACCGACGTCCTCGGTCGAAATACAGCGTCGGCTCGGAATCTGCCGGTGCTCTTGACGAACTGCTTCGCACCGCCGCTTCCCGCGGAGCGCGAGCTATCGTCACATTTCCGGATCACACTTGCTCGAACGGTCTATCAGGTGATTCCGTAAGGGAGATCGCGGCCAAACATTTTCGAGTTAGCGAAACTCACGTGGCGAGCAAGTTCAGCACTCTCGGTGGGACTGGCGACGAGCGGGGCGACGAAAGTGGTCGTTCAGCTCGTCGCGAGGCCAAGGAATTGATGCTCGTTTTGGAGCCGAAATGACAACCTCTCGGTCGCCAAAGCTGAAAGTCATCCTCCAGGTGCCCCCCTTTCCCCTGCAGGACTGGCGCGAACCGGTCACGCCGGAGTTCGCCGTGTAGCCCGTTGAGGTCGCCATGCCCAAGAAACTCACGCCCGCCAAAGTCAACGCCAAGCCAGCGCGCCGCGTCGCGCCGCTGCTGGCGGATGTGCGCGGACTGATCCTTTCGGCGCAGGAGGGCGTGGCCCGCATGATGAATGCGGGGCTGACCCTGCTCTATTGGGAGGTCGGCAATCGTATCCGGGTGGATGTCCTCAAGGAGAAGCGGGCCGGCTACGGGGAGGAGATTGTGCAGACGCTGTCGGCACAATTGGAGGCCGAGTTCGGGCGTGGCTTCAGCCGGCGCAACCTCTTCAGCATGGTCGCCTTTGCCGGGGCGTTCCCGGATCGGAAGATTGTGCAGACACTGTCTGCACAATTG
>JAYUSF010000175.1:0-16795 GCA_043755815.1 Verrucomicrobiota bacterium | reverse complement strand
GTTCTTTGAACTGTCCCTGGATCATCCGCTCTACCACGGCGTGTTCGAGATCAAGGCCAAGGTCCAGGTGCCCAACATCCGCCTCGGCATCGCCAGCGAGCAGACCGGCGTGACCTGGGAAGTCCACGACGGCGAGGAGTGCCGGGAGGTCCACCACCGCGCCATCGCCGACGACAAGGGGCGGCTGATGGTGCTGGCCCTGCACAATGCCGACATGTCGGACGGCTGGGAGCGTGAGGGCGAAAGCGACTACTACTTCCACAACTTCTCCGAAAAGGTCGCCTACCCGCTGGGCGTGAACATCATCTTCTACGTGATGACGCACTGATGAAGCCCGCCCCCGCCAACGCCGACGAATGCGCCTCGCAGGAGGTGCTGAGTA
This sequence comes from Verrucomicrobiota bacterium, assembly GCA_043755815.1. Lineage (GTDB taxonomy): Bacteria > Verrucomicrobiota > Verrucomicrobiia > Limisphaerales > UBA9464 > CAIWAH01. The sequence continues at coordinate 16,413 of JAYUSF010000175.1, read as the reverse complement.
GTTGCCGACGTGAGGAGGCGGAAGCTGATGCGAGGCGTCCGTTCGGCGCGTCCTTCCCCCTCACCCCGGCCCTCTCCCTTGGGGAGAGGGAGAGCGTCACGACGCCGAACAGCTTCACACGCCCTTCTCTCCGCTTCAGCGAATTCCTGCGCGACCTTCGCCACGCAAGGCGGTGGCTTCGCCAGGCGCTGGCGCGCTTTCCCCTCTCCCTGAGGGAGAGGGCCAGGGTGAGGGGGAACCGGGCTGAGTCGAAATCCGCCGTGGAACTGTCTTCCGACGCGCCGGCTCAAGGTAGGGCAGGCTGGCAGCCTGCCCCAGTTCCCGGCAACGCGGACAGGCTGGCAGCCTGCCCTGCGTTGCTTCGCGCCGCTGCCGTCGCGTTCTGTTTTCTTCTGGTGGCTTCACTGGCTTACGCCCAGCGCCGGGGCGGCCGGCGGAGTTGGTGGGGCGAGAGCGCGGTGCCGGATGACGTTCGCACCGCCCGCGAAGTCGAGTCGCACAGCACCGGCACGCCGGTGTGGACAAACCCCACTGGCTTCGAGACGGACGTGTTTACCTTCGCCCGCATCCGTTACCTCCAAGGTGGGCGCGGCGGACGCGGCGGCTGGTCCACCGACATTCCCGACAGCGACCTCAACCTTTCCTATCGGCTCCAGCAGATGACCGCGCTGCGCGTGGACCCCGACGGCCGGGTTCTCGGGCTGACCGAAGAAGACATCGCGAATTACCCGTGGATCTACCTCGTCGAGGCCGGTGGCCTTTACCTGACCGAGGCCGAGGTCAAACGCCTCCGCGAATATCTGCTGAACGGCGGCTTCCTGATGTTTGACGACTTTTGGGGCGATAACGAGTGGGAGAACGTTGAGGAGATCATGAGGCAGGTTTTCCCCGAGCGCAGCTTCACCGAACTGCAACTGGATCACCCGCTCTACCACTGCGTCTTCGACATCAAGGCCAAGGGACAGGTGCCCAACGTCGGCCTGGGCGTGCAGAGTGAATGGAACGGCGGCGTCACGTGGGAACGGCCCGACGCCCAGGAAGTCCATCACCGGGTGATCTTCGACGACGCGGGCCGGATCATGGTCTTCGCCGCGCACAACACCGACAACGGCGACGGCTGGGAACGCGAAGGCGAAAGCGACTTCTACTTCCACAACTTCTCTGAGAAGATCTCGTATCCCCTCGGCATCAACCTCATCTTCTACGTGATGACCCACTGACGAAGCGACGAACGTTTACCCATGAGCCATCCCACCCCTCCGCCCCCGCCCCTGCCCCCGACCGAAACCGCCGCGTCGGCCACGGACCGTGAAGTCTTCGACCGCCTGTTCGCCGGCCGCACCCGCATCGAGGCCGAGCTCGCCAAGGTCATCGTCGGCCAACGCGAGGTGATCGACCAGATCCTGCTCGCGCTCATCGCCGGCGGCCACTGCCTCATCACCGGCGCGCCCGGCCTCGCCAAGACACTGCTCGTGAAGTCCATCGCGCAGGTCTTCCACCTGAAGTTCGCGCGCATCCAGTTCACACCCGACCTGATGCCGGCGGACATCACCGGCACGGAAATCCTCCAGGAAACCGACGGTGGCCGCCGCATGGTGTTCGTGCCGGGGCCCATCTTCGCCAACCTGGTCCTGGCCGACGAAATCAACCGCACGCCGCCCAAGACCCAGGCCGCGCTGCTGGAGGCGATGCAGGAACACCAGGTCACCGCCGCCGGCGTGCGCCACACGCTGGCGGAACCCTTCTTCGTGCTTGCCACCCAGAATCCGATCGAGATGGAAGGCACCTACCCGCTGCCCGAAGCCCAGCTCGACCGCTTCATGTTCAACGTGGTGATGGATTACCTGCCCGAGTCCGACGAGGTGCAGGTCATCACGCGCACCACCGCCGGCAAGCCCGCGCCCATCGAGGCGCTGTTCAACGGCGAAGACATCCAACGCTTCCACGAACTCGTCCGCCAGGTGCCCATCGCCGAGGAACTCGTCCGCTACGCCGTCCAGCTCGCCGCCGCGTCGCGCCCGAAGCAGGCCACCGCGCCCGCCTTCGTGAACGACTGGGTGAGCTGGGGTGCCGGCACGCGTGCGCCTCAGTTTCTCGTGCTCGGCGCCAAGGCCCGGGCGCTGCTCGCCGGCCGTGCCCACGTCACCGTCGAGGATTTGCAAAAGCTGGCGCTGCCCACGCTGCGCCACCGAATCCTGCTCAACTACCGCGCCGAAGCCGAAGGCATCCGCGTGGAGGACGTCGTCCGCAAGCTGCTGGAGACGGTGAAGGCGCCGCTGGCGAGCTGAGAACTGGATTCGATGACCGGTAACCCACCATTTGCCAACTCGGCGAGACTAAGCGCCATGCTCCGAACGGTGCGCTGGGCGCTGGCGTGTCTGGCAGCTTACCTCGGCATCTACTTGGTTCTTTCGATCTCCGGGGCCTACGTCCCGGGAACGTGGGGAACCAACGGTGTCAAGAGTTGGCTTTGGGCTCCCAATCTCTTTGCTGACCAGAACGGATATCTTCGAAAGCCTATCTGGATACTGTTTGGACCACCTTGGTGGCTGGATCATCACTTTTGGCACAACGACCCATACGGCGAATCCGGACCTCGCCATCCGCGCTTTGCTGATTTGCCATGACCGTCCCCGCCTCCAACCCCGCGACGAAGTTCATCGACCCGAAGGCGTTGATGAACATCCGCAACCTTGAGTTGCAGGCGTTGCTTACTGGCGTCGGCGCCACCCTTCGCAGTCCTCGTCAGTCTGGCCTGTGGAGTAATGGCGCGTCAGCGGGCGTCCCCCTCTCCTCGGGGGAGAGGGCTGGAGTGAGGGCGGGTGTTCTCACACTTCTTTCCCACCACGCCGCTTCGCCAATACAAAGGCTCAGGATGCGGCGTCCGAGCGTGCAGTTCCCGGAAGATGGTTTCCTTGATCTCCGCGTCGCGCCGACGCAACTCGCCGTTCCAGAAGCGCAGTGTCTTGAAACCCATGCTGGTGAGGTAGGCGTCCTTAGCGGCATCCCGAGCTTGCTGCTCAGGGAACCCGTGCTGGCGGCCGTCCAGTTCAATGACCAGCGAGGCTTCCTCGCAGACAAAGTCCACGATGAAGTCGCCCTTCGGAATCTGGCGGCGGAACTTGTAGTCCTCGAACCGCCGGTCGCGGAGCCAACGCCACACCAGGCGTTCAGCCCATGTCTCTCGCTGGCGCAATTGCCGGGCAAGGGGGCGCAGATTCATGAGGACGGTGTGGCAAAGGGCGGGGCGGTTGAAAAGATGGAAGGTTGCCCGCCCTCACCCCAGCCCTCTCCCCCGGGGAGAGGGAGAAAGTCACGACGCGTTGTTTCGTTCTCGTTCGCTGCACTCCGATTCAGCAGGACCTCACTCCGGCAAACACCGGGCGGTCTCCGTCAGTCCGGTCTGTGGGGTAAATCCGCATTAACGGGCGGCTCCCTCTCCTCGGGGGAGAGGGCCGGGGTGAGGGCGGGTGTCATCCATTTTCATCCCAAAAACCGGCGTGCGCGGCCTACCCCCACCCAATGACTGCCCCCGCCTCCAACCCCGCGACCAAGTTCATCGACCCGAAGGCGTTGATGAACATCCGCAACCTCGAGTTGCGCGCGCGCGCCGTCGTGGAGGGATTCTGGAGCGGCATCCATCGCAGCCCCTATCACGGCTTCTCCGTCGAGTTCACCGAGTATCGCCAATACACGCCGGGCGACGATCCGCGCTATGTGGACTGGCGCGTGTTCGGCCGCACCGACCGCTACTACATCAAGAAGTTCGAGGACGAAACCAACCTGCGCTGCCATCTGATCGTGGACCAGAGCCGGTCCATGGACTTCGCCTCGGCCGGCGTGACCAAGGCGCAATACGCCGCCACGCTCAGCGCCACGCTCGCCTGGTTCCTCCACCAGCAGGGCGACGCCATCGGCCTGCTCTCGTTCGATGCCGGCGTGCGCGAATACCTGCCCGCCCGCCATCGGCCCGGCCACCTGCGTCACCTGATGCTCGCGCTGGAGAAACCCGCGGGCGGCACCGCCACCGACCTCGTCACGCCGTTGAAACGGGTCGCGGAAATCGTCCGCAAGCGCGGGCTCATGGTCCTCGTCTCGGACTTCCTCGCGCCGCTGGATGACCTCGACCGCTGCCTCACGACGCTCGCGGCCGGCGGCCACGAACTCACCGTCTTCCAGGTGCTCGACCCCGCCGAACTGACCTTCGGCTTCGACCAACCGACGCTGTTCGAGGACCTCGAATCCGGCCGCACTCTGTTCATCGACCCGCAAGCCGCACGCGCCGGTTACACGCAGAAGCTGGAAACGCATTGCCAGTCCGTGCGCGAGCTGTGCCAGAAGCTGGGCGCCTCCTTCCATCGCCTGAGCACCGCGCAACCGCTGGAACTCGCCCTCTTCGACTTCCTGCGGGAACGGACCCAGCGCCGCCATGTCGCCCGGGCACGAAACGGAGGTGCCAGGTGAGTGCTTTCCGAAATGAGTGCGGAACTGGCAGCGGTCTCGTTGCTCCGGGTTTGGGAGATGTCCTGAGTGGCGGTTTCCTGCGACGGCCGGTTCCCCCTCACCCTGGCCCTCTCCCTCAGGGAGTGGGGACCGCCCGGTCGGAGAAGACGACTCCACAAGAAGGACTGACGAGGACCGCATTGTCCCGCGCTGAAACGAAGGCCGGAGCGTGTGGAGGTGGATGGCGCCGAAACATTCTCCCTCTCCCGCGGGGAGAGGGTCGGGGTGAGGGCGAACCGGACATTGCGCCAAACCGCCGCGTCGCTTCACGCGGAGGGCCGGTGAATCTGGGAATGAATCAGGAAGGCAGGAAAACAGGAAGGGGACTCAGGCGGTTCTCGTTTTCCTGTCTTCCTGTTTTCCAAATTCATCAACGCCTTTGCCGGAGGGTTCGCCCGTGAATTTCCTTACCCCAGCTTTCCTGTTTGGTGCGCTGGCGCTGGCGTTGCCGGTGGTGTTTCACCTGATCCGGCGCAGCACTCGGGAACGGCTGCCGTTCAGCTCGCTGCTGTTCCTCCAGCCCACACCGCCGCGGCTCACCAAGCGCAGCCGGCTGGAAGATTTGCTTTTGCTGCTCCTGCGCTGTCTCGCGCTGGCGTTGCTTGCGTTCGGCTTTGCCCGGCCGTTCCTGAAGAATCCCGCCGTCGCCGATCCCACGGCCGGTCAGCCGCGCCGCCTCGTCGTGCTCGTGGACCGCAGCGCCTCCATGCAGCGCGCCGGGCTGTGGCCCGCCGCCCTCGCCCAGGCCGCCGACGTGTTGGGCAAGACGACGCCCGACGATCAGGTCGCGGTGTTGGCCTTTGACCAGGAAGTTACGCGCCTCGTTTCGTTCGAGGATTGGCAAGCCGCTCCTGCCGGCGACCGCGCCGCCTTGGCCCGCAGCAAACTCGAGGCGCTCAAACCGGGCTGGGGTGCCACCCAAATCGGCACCGCCCTGATCGCCGCCGCCGAGACTCTGACTGAAGCCGACGTTCACGAAGCCACTCAGGTGCGGGAGGTCGTGCTCCTCAGCGACGTTCAGGAAGGTGGCCGTTTGGAAAGGCTTCAGGCTTTCGACTGGCCCAAGAATCTCCAGTTGCTCGTGCTGCCGCTGAAGTCGAAGTCCGCGGGCAATGGTGGAGTCCAGGTCGTCACGGACTCGGCCGACACGAGCCTCACCAACTCCGCCGTGCGGGTGCGCGTGAGCAATGCGCCCGATTCGGCCAAGGAACAGTTCCAAGTCGGCTGGGCTGCCGAAGGCGACACGTTTATCGGGCAACCGACCGACGTCTATGTGCCGCCCGGCCAGAGCCGCGTCATCGCCTTACCGCTGCCACCACAGGCTACGAATGGAGCCGCGGCGGCGAGACGTGTGATGCTGCGCGGCGACGACGAACCCTTCGACAACGTGGCCTACGTGATCCCACCGGAACCGACGACGTTGCGCGTGCTTTACCTCGGTGGCGATGCGGCTGGGGATGCGCGGCAGCCACTCTTCTTCCTGCGGCGCGCCCTGCCGGACTCACCGCGCCAGCGTGTCACGCTGGATGCCCGCGCCGGAATCGCCGCGCTCAGTGCCAGCGAGGTCGCGGCGGCCGGCCTCGTGTTTGTCACGGGTGAGGTTTCCGCCCCGACCGCCGTGCTCCTGCGCGCGGCGGCGCTGACGGGCAAGACGGTCGTATTCGCGCCGGTCAGTGCCAACGCCGGCGCGACGCTCGCGGCGTTCCTGGGCGTGGGTGCGGTGCCGTTGCGCGAGGCGACGTTGAAAAATTACGCGATGCTGACCGAACTGGACTTCAACCACCCATTGTTCGCGCCGTTCGCCGACCCGCGCTTCAGCGATTTCACCAAGATCCACGTCTGGAAACATCGAGTGGTGGATCTCGCTTCCGTCAGCGGCGCACGGGTCGTGGCCAAGTTCGATTCGGGAAGCCCGGCTCTTGCCGAGGTGCCGGTAGGCCGCGGCCGAGTGGTGGTGCTCGCCACGGGCTGGCATCCGGAAGACAGCCAGCTCGCGCTCTCGACGAAGTTTGTGCCGCTGCTCCTTTCCCTGCTCGACTACGCGGGCGCGACGGTGGGCCTGGACCCGTTGCAACGTCTCGTGGGCGATCCAGTGCCGCTAGGGCCGGGCGCCAAGCTGGTCCGCTTGCCCGACGGCTCAGAAACCAGCCTGACCGCAGGCGCCACAAATTTCACGGGCGCAGCCTTGCCGGGCATCTACGAGGTCGCATCGGGCGGTGCGCCGCAACTGTTCGCCGTGAATCTGGACCCCAGCGAAAGCCGGACGTCGCCACTGTCGGCCGATGTGTTTGAGACCTACGGTATCGTTCCGGCCAACCAACCGGAGACCGCCACGGTCGGCAACGTCCGGAAGGCTCAGCTCCAGGCCGCCGAGGCCGAGTCGCGGCAAAAGCTCTGGCGTTGGTTCCTTTTGGGCACACTGTTGGTGCTGTTGATTGAAACCGCGCTGGCCGGCTGGACCGCCCGCCGCGCCATCCCGACGGAGGCCACCGCATGAAAACGATGATGGAAACCCTCTTGCAGGCCCGCCTGCGACGCGTGCTGCGTCGCCAGCGCCGGCTCCGGCTTTGGCGCCGGCTCGCCGGTCACTGGGCCGCCGCGGCTTTAGTCATCGGCACGGTGTTCGGGCTGTCGCGCGTGGCTGGAGTCAGTTCGCCGTGGCTTTTCCCGATTCTGACCGCAGTCGCGCTGGTGGGCGCAGTCGTCGTCGTGGTTCGTCATTTCCGTGCGCCGTCCGACCTTGGCGCCGTCGTCGCCGAGATCGAACGCACCCATCCCGAGCTGGAAGGGCTGCTCCTGACCGCTACGCAGGTTCGTCCCGGAGAAGGCGGCCGGTTCAACTTCCTCGCCGAACGCGTCGTGCAAGAAGCCGCCGAGCGCAGCTTGCGCAGCGACTGGCGCCGGACGGTTCCGGGAACGCAGTTCGCGCTCGCTCACGCGGCTCAGCTTGCCGCCTTGGCTTTGCTGGCCGCGGCGCTCTGGGCAGTGCGCCTGCCGTTTACGCCGGGAGCACCCGCACTGGTGGTCGTCCGCAACGCCGGCGTCGAAGTCACGCCCGGCGACGCCACGGTGGAACGCGGCACGAGCTTTGTTGTGCTCGTCCGTTTCGGTTCCGACGCTCCGGATTCTGCCGAACTGGTCCTCGGCACCAACGCCGCCACCGCGAAGCGCATTCCGCTGATCCGCAGTCTGGGCGATCCGGTTTTTGGTGTGACCGTGCCGGACCTCAACGACAGCTTCGCCTACCACATTGCCTACGCCGGCAAGCGGACCCGCGACTACCGCGTCACCGTCTTCGAATACCCGCGGCTCGAACGTTCTGACGCCGACCTGACGTATCCGGCCTACACCGCGCTGCCACCGAAACACATCGAGGACACGCGCCGCGTGACCGCCGTCGAGCGCTCCCAGCTCAGCCTGTCGCTCCAGCTCAACAAGCCCGTCGTGTCCGCCACGCTGATCGGGCGCAAGGGCGGCCACACCAACTTGACGCTGCGAATCGAGACCAATCGTCCGGCCGTCGCGCTGGCTCCAATCACGTTGACCAACAGCGCCAGTTACGAGCTGCAACTCGTCGATGCCGACGGACGCACCAACAGGCTGCCGGCGCAGTTTGTCTTCGAGGTGCAGCCCAACCGTGTGCCCGAGCTGAAACTCAAGTCCCCGCGCGGCGACGTGCGGCCCAGTCCGCTGGAGGAACTCACCTTCGACGGCACGGCCTGGGATGACTTTGGCCTCCTGGCTTACGGACTCGCGTTCTCGGTCGGCGGTGGTGACGCGAAGCTGCTGGAACTCGGCCGCACCGTGCCGGCCAAGGAGACACGTCCGCTTACGCATACGCTACGGCTGGAGGAGCTCGGCCTGAAACCGGACCAGCTCGTCGCGTGGTTTGTCTGGGCGGACGATTACGGTCCCGACGGCGAAATCCGGCGCACGAACGGCGACCTCTTCTTCGGCGAGGTAAGGCCGTTCGAGGAGATCTTCCGCGAAGGGGAACAGATGGGCGGTGGCGGCGAACAGGGCGAGGAAAAGGGTGACGGCAACCCGACGACCAAACTCGCCGAACTCCAGAAACAGATCATCAACGCGACCTGGAAACTGCAACGCCAGGAAGGCGCGAAGCCGAAGGCGGGCAAACCCGGCGACTCGAAGGCCGCGCCTGATGCGAAGAAACCGACGACCTCCATCCAGCCAAGTCGGAAGTCGGAAGTCGGAAGTCGGAATGAGGCGGCCTCGTTTCGTCATTCCGACTTCGACCAAGCTTCAGGGGGCGGCGTTCGCTGTGTGTCTGTGGAAATTGAGGTTGGCCCGCCCTCACCCCGGCCCTCTCCCCCGGGGAGAGGGGGAATGTCACTGCGCTTGGCATCCGCCTCACCCGATCCACTCCGATCCAGCGCACCGTCGCTTCCGCAGTCGCCAAGCAGTCCTCGGCAGACTGACCTGTGGAGTCCCACCGCGTCAGCGGGCGTCTCCCTCTCCTCGGGGGAGAGGGCCGGGGTGAGGGCGGGCAACCTCCAATCTCCCGCCCGTGTTGCAACAAGCGAGACGGACTCCAGTTCCGCCTTCCGCCTTCCGCCTTCGCCTCAAGTCTTCTTCGGCCAGCGCACCGCCGCCGATTCCGAGCCACGGGCCGAGGGCAACAACGCGCCGGCCCGGCGACTCCAATCGTTGGTGGATTCCAAGTCCAAGGGCACCGCCACCGGCGGTTACGAGGCCGACATCACCGTGGTGCATGAGGCGATGACCGAGGCGCTTTCCCAGGCCGAGGCCGCGCGCGACAGGCAGCAGGATCCCGCCCTCGCGAGCCTTTGGACCACCGCCATTGAGCAGATGAACGACGCGCTCGCGAAGCTGGAGAAGGCCAAGTCTTCGCCCGCGCAGTTGGGCACCGCGCTCAAGGCGCAGCAGGGCGCCTACGAGGCGTTGCTCAAGGTCAAGGATCGCGAGTTCCAGGTGACCCGCGGGCAGAACCGTCAACAACAGGGCGGCGGTGCCGGCGAGCAGATGCGCCAGATGCAGCTCGAACAGCTCGACCTCGCGCAGGAGGAAAACCGCTACGAATCCCAGAAGCAGGCGCAGGCCCAGCAGAATCCGCAGCGACGCGAAGAACAGCAGGTGCTCAACCGCCTCCGTGAACTTGCCCAGCGCCAGGAAGACCTCAACGAGCGGCTCAAGGAACTCCAGGCTTCGTTGCAGGCGGCGAAGGATGACAAGGAAAAGGAGGAGCTGCGCCGGCAATTGAAGCGGCTTCAGGAAGAGCAACGCCAGATGCTGGCCGACACCGACGAACTCCAGCAGCGCATGGAACGCCCGGAGAACCAGCAGAAGATGGCCGAGCAGAAAAAGCAGTTGGAGCAGACCCGGGAAGATCTCCAGCGCGCGAGCGAGGCCGCCAGTCAGGGCAACACCTCGCAGGCCCTTGCCGCCGGCACACGCGCCCAGAGAAAGCTCCAGGAAATGCGGGACGAGCTACGGAAGCAGAATTCCTCCGGCTTGTCCGAGGAGATGCGCCAGATGCGGGCCGAGGCCCGCGACCTCGCGCGCCGCGAGGAGGATATCGCCAAGCAGCTCGCCGAATTGGAGAAGAACAAACAGCGCAGCCTCGCCGACAACGGTGAACGTCAGAAGCTCGCCGACCAACTGGGCCAGCAACGCCAGCGGCTGACCAATCTCGTGAACCAGGCCGCGCAGTTGTCCGAACAGGCGGAGGCCACCGAACCGCTGGTGTCGCGGCAGCTTTACGATTCCATCCGCAAGCTCACGCAGGACGACGGCGCGGCGCTCAAGCAGACCCAGGAGGAACTGATCCAACGCGGCACGATGACCCGCGGCCTGTTCGAGAATCTTCAGCAGATGGCGAAGGATGAAAACGGCAAGGCGCTGGGTTCTGCCGAGGCGATCCTGCGCGAAGGCTTTATCCCGCCAGCCCGCGAAGCCGAACGCCGCGCCCGTGCCACACTCGACCAGTTGAAGCGTGGCGTGGAGCGCGCGACTGAGAACGTCCTCGGCGACGACACCGAAGCGCTCCGGCTCGCGGAGAAGGAGCTGGAATCATTGTCCAACCAGCTTGAACGCGAACTGGGTCCCGGCGGTGCGGGGCAACCCGGCGAACGCGGCACGAATCAGCCGAACGCCTCCGCGCAGGCCGGCGGCGGTCAACCGCGCGAGGGACAACGTGGCGGTGCTTCGCGGACCAATACCACGGCCCAGGCGAACGCCGGCCAGTCGTCCCAGCCGGGACAGCGTTCACCGGACGGTCAGCCGCAGAACCCCGGCGAACAGCCGGGCAACCAGCAGGCGCAGGCCGGTCAGCCCGACCCGAATGGCCAGCCCGGCGAAGGGCAGCAACCGGGCCAAGGCCAGCAGCCCGGCCAGCGGGGACAGGGTGGTGGCCGCCAACCCGGACAGGGACGGGCGCAAAACGGGGAACAGCCCAATTCGGAGAACGGCCAGCAACCTTCCGAGCAAGCCGGCCAACAGCCGGGTCAACCGGGCGGCCAGCAGGCGGGACAACTGCCCGGTCAGCAACCTGGCGGGCAAGGTGGCCAACAGGCCGGACAGCAACCGGGACAGCAGCCCGGCCAAGGTGGTCAGGGCGGGCGTGGCAATCGGCCGCAACAGGCGAACAACCAGCGTGGGCAGCGCGGCGGTCTGGACCTCAGCAGCCTTGATCCCACGCTCGGCGATGGCGGGGCGGCGGACGGACGCGGCTCCCGCGGTGGGCCGATCATGGGCGAACAGTTCGCCGAGTGGTCCGACCGCCTGCGGGACGTCGAGGAGATGGTGGACATGCCCGACCTGCGCAACGAGGTGTCGGTGGCCCGCGAGCGCGCCCGGGTCTTGCGGCAGGATTTCAAGCGTGAGCGCACCAAGCCCGACTGGGCGACCGTGCAGTTGCAGGTGGTCAAACCGCTCGTCGAGGTGCGCCAGAAGCTTCAGGAGGAACTGGCCCGCCGCGACGTGAAGGATTCGCTCGTGCCGATTGACCGCGATCCGGTGCCCGCGCGCTACTCCGAACTCGTGCGCCGCTACTACGAAGAACTGGGGAAGGACAAGTGAGCCTTAGTTTTCAGAAGCCAGAAGTCGGAAGCCAAAATGGGGGCAATGCATGTCTGGTGAGCGTTGAATCTTCTCTGCGTCCACTGGGCTTGCAGAAGATGGTCATTGGCCCGCCCTCACCCCGGCCCTCACCCCCAGGGAGAGGGAGAAGGTCACGACGTTGCTCAGCATTCTGGAGCACCGCGCTCCGACTCAGCCGAAATTTCGTCCGAAAAACCCAGAGCAGTCCTAGTCAGGCAGGTTTGTGGTGTTCCGACGTGCCCGCCAGCTTCTCCCTCTCCGCGGGGGAGAGGGCCGGGGTGAAGGCGGGCGCCGAAGGAAACGCGGAGAAACGTTCCACAGGCACCTCGAAACCTATGTATCGAATCTTCCTCGGCGACCAAGAAATCGGGACAACTTCTTTGGAGTGTGGCGACCCTCCAATGGGCGTTGCTTGGGGAGTTGTTACGCTTCGCGAAGACGTCATTCCGTTCGATCATTTCACAGCCTACTGTCGTGCTCAGAACATCAAACTGAACCAATCGGATAGTGCGTTGGGCCTTATCGACACGCCGTTTGTTCCGGGCCTGCGTGTGGTTCGAAGGGATGGCGTTGAGATCAAGGGACAAGGAAACTGCTTTTTCGGATTCGCCGACGAGGGCTACGAGATTTCCGTTCTGGGAATCTCAACCGCGTTCTTCCGGCAGGAGTTTCCGCATCACTGCCAACGATACGAAGAGCAGTTCCCATCCAATTGAAGAGCCAATGATACTTACGTCACCGCTGTCCTAAGCAATTCAGCCGACCCCTCCTGATGCCCCTCGCCTCCCTCACCCTCTCCGCCCAAGGCTGGCTCGTGCCGTTGCTTGGCGCGCTGGTCGTGGCGCTGGCGCTGCTCTGGTGGAGTTACCGCACGGCGCCCACGCCGGGACTGCGCTGGGCGTGCCTGCTGCTCAAGGCGGCCGGCTTGGCCGCGCTGGCGTTCTGTCTGCTGGAACCGCTCTGGACCGGTCAGCGGGCGCGCTCCGGTGCGAACCTATTTGCGGTCGTCGCCGACAACAGCCAGGGACTCCAGATTCGTGATCCCGGCGCCACCCGCACGCGTGGCGAGGAACTGCGCGATCTCCTCGCCACCAAGCCGGGCGACTGGCAGGAGACGCTCGCGACGGACTTCGACGTGCGCCGTTACCTGTTCGACGCGCGCGTTCAGAGCAGCCGCGACTTCGCGGAACTCGACTTCACGGGTCGTTCCTCCGCCATCGGCGCGGCGCTGAAGACGCTGGGCGAACGCTTCAAGGGCCGTCCGCTCGCCGGTGTGCTGCTGCTCACGGACGGTAACGCGACTGATCTGCGCGGAGCCTTGCCGGACCTCGCAGGCTTGCCACCGATCTATCCGGTCGTCATCGGCAACCAGAAGCCCGCGCGCGACGTGTCGCTGCAACAGGTCGCCGTGAACCAGACCGCCTTCGAAGACGCGCCGGTTACCGTCCAGGCGGAGGTGGCGGCCAGCGGGTTGGGCAACGAGGCGTTGCTGGCGCAGGTCGTGGACCGCTCCGGCAAGGTCGTGCAGGAACAGCCCGTCGAAGCCCGCAGCGGCGGTGAGGCGGCGTCCCTGCGGCTCCAGCTCAAGCCCGAAAAGCCGGGGCTGTCCTTCTATGAAGTCCGTGTCGGCACGCGTGACGAGGTGCGCTCCGGCCTGATGACCAATTCCAGCGAAGCCACTCTCGCCAACAACCGCCGCGTCATTGCCGTGGACCGCGGACGCGAGGCCTACCGCATCCTCTACGTCGCCGGCCGGCCGAACTGGGAGTTCAAGTTCCTAAACCGCGCCGCGGCCGAGGATCCGCAGCTTCAGTTGGTCGGGCTGATCCGGGTGGCCAAGCGCGAGCCGAAGTTTGATTTCCGCGGACGGGCGGGAGAGACGAGCAATCCGCTGTTCCGCGGCTTCGGTGAGCAGGGGCGCGAGGAAGTGGAGCGTTACGATCAGCCGGTGCTCGTGCGCCTGAACACCCGCGACGAGGTGGAACTGCGGAGCGGCTTCCCGCGCACAGCGGAGGAACTTTACGGTTACCACGCGGTGATCGTGGACGACTTGGAGTCGGAGTTCTTCGGGCCGGACCAGGCGTTGCTGCTCCAGAAATTCGTATCCGAACGCGGCGGCGGTTTCCTGATGCTCGGCGGCGCGGAGACCTTCGCGCAGGGCAAATATGAGCGAACCCCGATCGGAGACCTGCTACCCGTCTATCTCGACCGCGCGCCGCAACCGCGAACCGGCAGCACGGTGAAGTTCGAGCTGTCGCGCGAGGGCTGGCTCCAGCCTTGGGCCCGCGTGCGCGACAACGAAGGGGACGAACGCTCCCGCGTCACGGCCATGCCGATGTTTGGCGTGGTAAATCCCGTTCGCGACGTGAAACCCGGCGCGAGCGTCATCGCCACGGCCACCGACGACAAGGGCACGCAACTGCCCGCGCTGGTGACGCAGCGTTTTGGACGCGGTCGCAGCGCCGCGCTCACCATCGGCGACCTCTGGCGCTGGGGCATGCAGGATGCCGAGAAACGCAAGGACCTCGACAAGACGTGGCGCCAGCTTTTCCGCTGGCTGGTCGCCGACGTGCCGAACCGCGTGGACCTCGCCGCCGAACCCGTCGCGGGTGACGGCAACGGCGCGATGCAGCTCCAAGTGCGGGTGCGCGACGCGAAGTTTCAGGCGCTCGACAACGCCACCGTCGTCATAGAGATCGAGCCGGTCATATTCGGCGAAGGCGCGACGACGAACCACATCCGCCTGCCCGCCGAGCCGGCACTGAACGAGGCCGGGCTTTACCAACTGACTTATGTGCCACGCCTCACCGGCGGCTACAAGGCAACCGCTTATGTGACCAACGCGACTGGAGCCTCGATCGGCCGCGCCGAAGCCGGCTGGAGCACCGACCTGGCGGCGGAAGAGTTTCGCTCGCTGACGCCGAACGTCGCGCTGCTCGAAAGCATCGCGCAGAAGACCGGTGGCGAAGTCGTGGCGGCGGACCGGCTAAGGGAGTTTACCGGGAAACTGCCGACCAAGCTGGCGCCGGTCATGGAACCGTGGTCGCGGCCCGCATGGCACAATCCGGCGCTGTTCGGGTTCGCGCTGCTGTGTTTCGTCGCCGAATGGGGTCTTCGGAGAAGGAGGGGATTGCCGTGAGCATGAATCGACCTGGGGGATGCGGGATGCGGCTGGTTGGGACCGTCTGCGCCTCGACGCGCTGGCTGGCGGCGCTGTTATGCCTCTGGGCCTTGCCGGTGCATGCAGGGACGAATTCGGTTCCGACCCTGCTGCTGGTGATAGGCGCGCCGGGCGATCCGGAGTTCACGACGAACTTCGTCGAGCAGGCCACGCTGTGGAGCCAGGCCATCGAGACGGCCGGCGCGCGGAAACTGGAACTCGGCAAGATGGAGGGAGGCACCAACGATCTTGCGGAACTGAAACGCACCTTGGCGGCGGAACCCAAGGACGGTCTGGCCGAGCTGTGGATCGTGCTGATCGGCCACGGCACGTTTGACGGCAAAGAAGCCCGCTTCAACCTGCGCGGACCCGACCTGTCCGCAGCCGACTTGGCGGAGGCGCTGAAACCGTTTTCCCGCCCCATGGCGATCATCGGCACTGCTTCGGCCAGCGCGCCCTTCATGAAGCCGCTCGCGGGCACCAACCGGATCGTCATCACCGCCACGCGGAGCGGTTACGAGACGAGCTTTGCCCGTTTTGGGCTGGAGCTCGCCCGGTCCATCGCGAGTCCCGTCGCCGACTTGGATCAGGACGGTCAAACCTCGTTGCTGGAGTCGTTTCTGCACGCCTCGGCCAACGTCCTTGACTCTTACCGCACTCAGACCCGCCTCATGACCGAGCACGCGCTGCTCGACGACAACGGTGACGGAATGGGCACGCCGGCCGAGTGGTTTCGCGGACTGAGGGCCGTGAAGAAGGCCGATGGCAAACAGGCCCTCGACGGCCTGCGGGCCCATCAGTGGCACCTCGTTCGCAGCGAAACCGAGAGCCGCCTGACGCCTGCACAACGGGCGCGGAGGGACCAACTCGAGCTGGAAGTCGCCCGCCTCCGGGACCGGAAATCCGACCTGAAGGAAGGGGACTATTTCGCCCGCCAGGAAGAGTTGCTGCGGGAACTGGCGACCCTTTACCGGACGAGCGCCGCGGCGAAGTGAAGCCGGGACATTTCAATCCGACGGAAAAAGGACTTGTCGGAATCCTCTGGCGCGCCTACTTCCTCCGCGCTGCTGTGTGCGCTCGTGGCGGAATTGGCAGACGCGCTAGATTCAGGTTCTAGTGAGTAACATCGTGCAGGTTCAAGTCCTGCCGGGCGCACCATTCAATGCAAGCACTTCAATCGCAATGAGTTGCGAAAACTCAGTGGCAGCGGAAACCCCCAAGTAAGACAGCCCAGTAAGACAAGCGCCGGCTTTGTCAGGGACGTTTGGCCGTGTTCATCGGCCAAAGATTTTCGGTGCCGAAGCCGTTGGGCCGGGGGTAGCGTTGAACTCACTCAATGCCATGAAAGCCACGCTTGCCCTTTTCCTGCTCGTTGCGGGAGCCGTTTCGGCCGCCACCTTCCCCCTTCCCACACCGACCCGACCGACCAGCTTTCCGCTCAAGCGTCCGGTCGTCACCGGCACAGTCGTCGCATGGGGAGACAATCAGTTTGGCCAGACTAATCCTCAATCGGGCTTGCGCGGTGTTGTCGCGGTAGCGGCGGGAGGGTTTCATACAGTGGCGTTGAAGGATGATGGAACCGTGGTCGCGTGGGGCAGGAACGACTACGGCCAAGTGAACGTCCCGGCCGGTTTGAGCGATGCCGTGGCCGTCGCGGCGGGGAAGCTTCA